>NZ_CAJPNR010000004.1 GCF_905372115.1 uncultured Streptococcus sp. | reverse complement strand
TACAGAACTAAATCCTTTCAATAATTAATTGTCTAACTTTTTGGGGTCAGTACAAGATGGCTCTTTTACTGTTTTACTTTTTAAATGATCAATACAGTCCTGTCTTCCGATTATCCCTTTAAAACAAGCAGCTTTCCAACAGTTCTTTATTGCGCAGCTGGGATAACCAGTTGTCAGGAATCCCTTCCAAACCGTAGATAATACCAGCCAGACCGCCAGCAACTGCTGCTACTGTATCAGTGTCATCGCCCAAATTAACAGCTTTCAGGACAGTTTCCAGATAAGAAGTGCTAGTCAGCAGACACCACAGCGCTGCTTCCAAGGTATCCACCACATAGCCAGTAGAGCGAATGTCATCTTCGGTCAGCTCTGCTAAAGTTTGCAAACGAGCGTAGGTCGTACTAGTCTCTAAGCCTGATAGTATTTCCGGTAGTTGCTGGCCTTTTAAGAGCCTACGAGCAATATCCACATAAAGCTGGCAGGCCTCCACGGAAGTCGCATGGGCATGTGTAATACTGGAAGCAGCCTCAACGTCAGATGGACCGGCTTCCGTAAAGGCAAGGGGCAGAATCCGCATCAAAGAACCATTTCCATTGGAATATTCATCAGACATACCGTGTCCTCTTGTCAAAGCTTCGCGAGTCGCATTTCCTATATCGAAGGTCAAACCATCTGGCGTGTAGGCTCCCTCGAAGAGCCAATTTTTAAACCGCTGCTGCATATCGACAGGGTCAATCTTACCTTTTCCCCTAATAGAATCACAGGTCGCCAAAACAAGGCTAGTATCATCTGACCAAGTTCCAGCAGGTTGCTGATGGCTGCCATACCCCACCATCTCAACCGCTTCAAAACTGCCACGAGTCAAGAATTCATACGGAACACCTAATGCATCAGCCACTGCCAGACCATAGACTGCCGCTTTCAAAGATTGGTTCATGCTAGCCTCCTTTGTTTTATTATACTATTTTTGATTTTAAAATTCTTCCTAACCCCAAAAAACAAGCACAGTCATGCGCTTGTTTTTCTATTTTGTGTTAAAATAAAAGGTATGGACAAAATTATCAAAACTATCTCAGAAAATGGTTCTTTCCGTGCTTATGTGCTGGATAGCACAGAGACGATTCGGGCTGCTCAAGAAAAACATCAAACTCAAGCAAGTTCTACCGTTGCACTTGGCCGCACACTGATTGCCAGTCAGATTTTGGCTGCAAATGAAAAAGGCCAGACCAAGATTACCGTCAAGGTCCTCGGGACCAGCTCACTAGGCGCGATTATCACAGTGGCAGATACCGAGGGCAATGTCAAAGGCTATGTGCAAAATCCCGGTGTAGATATCAAAAAGACTGCCACCGGTGAGGTTCTAGTTGGTCCTTTTGTCGGCCAAGGAGAATTCCTCGTCATCACGGACTATGGTACTGGCAATCCTTACAACTCCATGACTCCTCTCATCTCTGGAGAAATCGGCGAAGACCTAGCCTTCTACCTGACCGAAAGCCAGCAGACACCTTCCGCAGTTGGTCTCAATGTTCTCTTGGATGAGAATGATAAAGTCAAGGTTGCTGGTGGTTTCTTGGTACAAGTTCTGCCTGGTGCCAAAGAAGCTGAAATTGCCCGCTTTGAGAAGCGGATCCAAGAAATGCCTGCCATCTCAAAACTGCTGGAATCCGATGACCATATCGAAGCTCTGCTGGCTGCCATCTATGGTGATGAGCCATACAAACGCCTGTCTGAAGAGGAAATCCGCTTCCAGTGCGACTGCAGTAAAGAGCGTTTCATGAATGCCTTGGCTACCCTGCCAAAGGCTGACTTAGAAGAGATGCGTGACCAAGATCACGGAGCTGAAATCGTCTGCCAATTCTGCCAGACTGCCTATCACTTTGACCAAAATGACCTGGAGGAACTGATTCGTGACAAATCTTAATACCCCTTTTATGATTGGGAATGTTGAAATTCCCAACCGCACAGTTCTGGCGCCTATGGCCGGTGTAACCAACTCTGCTTTCCGAACCATTGCCAAAGAGCTGGGAGCAGGCCTGGTCGTGATGGAAATGGTCTCTGACAAGGGCATCCAGTATAACAACGAAAAAACCCTCCACATGCTCCATATTGATGAGGGAGAAAATCCCGTTTCTATCCAGCTTTTCGGTAGCGACGAGGACAGTTTAGCCCGCGCAGCAGAATTTATCCAAGAAAACACCAAGACGGATATCGTCGATATCAATATGGGCTGCCCAGTCAATAAAATCGTTAAAAACGAAGCTGGAGCTAAATGGCTCAAGGACCCTGAGAAAATCTATAAAATCATCAACAAGGTCCAGTCCGTTCTGGATATTCCCCTGACAGTCAAGATGCGGACGGGTTGGTCCGACAGCTCACTGGCTGTAGAAAACGCTCTAGCAGCCGAAGCCGCCGGAGTCTCCGCTCTGGCTATGCACGGCCGCACCCGTGAGCAAATGTATACTGGTCATGCTGACCTTGAGACCTTGCACGATGTAGCCCAAGCTCTGACCAAGATTCCTTTCATCGCTAACGGAGATATCCGGAATGTACAAGACGCAAAACAGCGTATCGAGGAAGTCGGCGCCGATGCCATCATGATAGGCCGAGCTGCTATGGGAAATCCTTATCTCTTTAACCAAATCAACCACTACTTTGAAACAGGCGAAATCCTTCCAGACCTCAGCTTTGAGGACAAGATGAAAATCGCCCACGACCACCTCTCCCGCTTGGTAAATCTCAAAGGAGAATATGTGGCTATCCGCGAATTCCGGGGCCTAGCTCCTCACTATCTTCGCGGTACTGCGGGAGCAGCCAAACTCCGCGGTGCTATTTCACAAGCTGAAAGTCTGGCTGAAATTGAAGAACTCCTGCAAATCCAAAAATAAAAACGAAAGGAAGCCGATTGGACTTCCTTTTTTGTTCTGTTTAGGGCTGAGTCACCACAACGCTTGTTACTGAACCATCCGCTCCTGTTGTAATCTGCAGATTGGCATTGCCTTGGCCGCTTAACTGCGCATTGTATTTTCCATCATCCAGCGTATAGGAGTAGGAAGCGATAGAATAACTATCTGTCTTTCCATCTGCAGCCTGAACCGTGAATTGACCATTACCCGATACGGTCACAGTATTTCCATTGGCATCCTTCCAAGTTCCAGCAGCGGCTGAGAAATCCCCATCCACCATAGTCAAGACACCTTTATAGCGAGCATTGCTGGCTGCCTGCTTATTTTGAAGTTGGCGATTGCTTTCTGGTGCTTGGGCTGGTTGAGTTGCTTGACTCTGAGTATTTTGTCGACCTGAAGCTTGCTGCGGCTGCGTTTGTTGGGCTTGAGGTGCTTCAACAGTAGACTGTTGCTGATTAGCAGGAATTTCGGCTTGTCCAGGCTGGCTAACTGCTCCTTCTGAAGAAGCGCTATTGCTAGCCTTAGGAGAAGCGCTGGCCTTGCTGGATGACGCAGCTTTTAAGCTAGAGGAAGTCTGAACAGTCTTGCTAGAACTAGCACTTGTTGTACTTTCTTCTTTCTTACCACATGCCCCTAAAAACAAACTAGAAACCAGAACTGCAGCTGCCATCATTTTTGTATAAGTACGTGTTTTCATCTTTTGTCTCCTTGTAATATTTAGAAATCTTTTTGTAATATTATTGTAACACTATGAATTTACTATGTCAATCATTTATGCAAGATTTTTCGAAAAATTTTTTACTCAAGTAAAGTTTCGCTTCTCAATCTGCTTCTTTTGTCATGAGAAACTTGCTCCTACTTATCTATTCGTAATTAAAAATGAAAAAAAACAGGACAAATCTGTCCTGCAAGAGAAATATATAATCAACTTTCTTTTAATCTGATTTTTCTGCCTTCAGCCGATAAACTTTTCTCGGTTTCTTCTTCGGTACTCGCTTGACACCAGCCTCCTCTAAGTATTCTCCAAATTTAACTAGAAAATTATTGCTGACGATAGGTCGTCTAGGCGAGATGAGATTGACCAGTTCAGTCCCTTCATAGACAGTAAAGGGCGATTCCAGCAGATGAAGAAAAGTTGGATTCCAGTCCAGTCGTCCCTGAATCCGCTTGATAGATTCCAGCAGGATTTGGTAGTGGTCAAAGGCAAAGTCCTCTGCTGTCAGGAGCCGCTCTCCATCTTTAAAACTACTAGTCTTAAAGTCAACATCAAGAAAGGTGACTTCCTTGGCATCATCCCCAGCTTGCGCTTGATCTACTGCTATGGCCGGCAGATAGACCAGATGGGCAATGGTGATGACCCAACCGCGCGGATCACGTCCTGGAGTAGAAACCGTCATCAGCTGTTCCACCTTTTCCAGCGGTATCTCCAGCCCCACCTCTTCCTTTACTTCCCGAATGCAGGCTTGATAGGCATCCTCATGCTTGTTCACAAAACCTCCGACTAAGGCATATTTATTCTGATAAGGATGAGCCTTACGCTTGATGACCAATAGTTTCACCTGACCATCCACAAAGCAGTAAGCCACCATATCTGCTGTTACGCTAGGTGTCTCATACTTGGGTAGATCCTGTGTCTTGTACCATGCCAAAAAGGCGGACTCATCCGCCATAGTTTCATAGTACTCTTTTTCCGACATTCCCGCTGGGATATCCTGTTTGGTCATGAATTTTTCGTCCTTTCCTAAGCTATCTTTTTCTATCAAAAATCTCAAGCCTTGGTCTAAGCTTTCTTCACCGCCTTGGTCCACTGATACCATCCGACGATACTATTGAGGGTATAGACCCAGTACATGGCCTGGATATGGAGATTGCTACCCCACCAGAGATAGATACTGAAGAGATTGGTCGCAATCCAGAAAATCCACTGCTCGCGGTAGAGACCAGTCATGAGAAGCTGACCAATACCATTGGTCGCATCTGTCACACTATCACGGAAAGGCCGGTGACTGTGAATGCTCTTATAAGCAAAGCCCATACCAATCCAAATCAAGGCAGTTAAGGCCAAATATTTAAACCAGCCGCGCCAATCTAACTTCTTAGCTTCAAAATGAGAAGGCTCCGTCTTGTCTTGTTCATTGACCCGGTTGGACAGCCAAGTATAAAGGCCAATCGGCTGCATGATAAAGAAGTAGACTGTAGTCAACACTTCTCCATAAAAACTAGCATTGAAGGACAATATAAGGTAAATTGCCGAATTAACCGCTCCGAAGAGATAATTGCTGGCCCGCCCCTCGGCTACTAGAATAACGCAAACGATGCCTGTCCAGGAAGCAAAGAGTCCCAGCCAGTCATGCTGCTTCTGACCACTGGTAAACTCCAGAATGAAAGGCAGACTGGAAAGAGCAAGCAAGTAGAGCCATTGAGTCAAGTTACGCCCGCCAAATAAATCCTGCCAGAACAATTTCGCTATGCCGCTAAAACCTTGTTTTTTAGCTGCCGCACAGACATCGCGGAAATTCTGAACAAAGGTTTGAGATTTTTGTTTCAGTCCTGCGTAGAGAGCTGCAGGCGAGAGTTTTTGATTTTTTACTACCATTCTATTTTACCACTTTCTATTTTAATCTGCTTGATAAATCATGTCAATCGCTTCTTTGGCCGCCTGATAATTGTCAAAATAACTGCCAGCCAGATAAACCGTTGGAATATGAGCCAAGCACTGCTCTCTCAGCTTTTTCAGATAGCTTGAAAAATCACTGCGTATAGCCTCGTCTGCCATACTCATATCGCGAAAACCATCGTTGACATAGACCCCAACCGGCTCAGCAAAGAGAATCAAATCCCATTTTTCCTTAGACAAGATGCTAGCAAAGAGATTGTCAAAGGTATCTGTTTCCTCGTCTTGAACCGGAATTTCTTTCAGATAGTAATCATAGTAAGCCTTGGTTACCAGCGAATTTGTATCAGCCACGACCAGACCACGATTGGCGCTGCTGTCAATCAAACGGGAAGTCTGAGCATATTGTCCTAAGAGCAGATAATAATAGTCTTTAGGGGTCAGCTCATCGTCTCTCACGTTATTTTGAATCTGATATTCTCGAGCATATTCTAGACTAACCGGAGCATCATAGTAGCGAGCTAAATCTTTGGCCAAGGTTGTTTTGCCATTGCTGGCGCTGCCCATAATCAGCACTTTCTTGGTAAAGTGACGCCGGAAAGGTTGGGCGATATATTTCCAATAACGACTAGGATTTTCCCGAATCATCGTTGCTGAAATCCCAAACTGGCGCTCCTGCAAGGAAGTTTTGAAGTCACGCTTTTCTAACTCCTTCTGATAGTCAGCCTCACCAACAAAGAAAACCAGTTCCTCGCGTTCTGAATCATAGCCCACCAACTCCAATAAAGCCGGCAGCCACTTGTCCCAACCCAGAGGATAGCGAGGAAAAGAAGTTTCGTCCAGTTTGTAAACCTGGGTCAATTCATCATCTGCGAAAGTCTCCCGTGTATATCGAAAACGCTTCTGCAGAGACAGACCCACTTCCTGCCCACGGTCTCCCTGATAACCTGAAACCACCACGCGCACCTTATCATAAGAACGCTTAGCCTTCTGTATCAAGTCGATATGCCCCTGATGCAAGGGAGCAAATGTTCCAAAGACGATTGCAATTTTTTCTTTCATACGTTTAACCTTTTTATTGTTTTTTATATTTTATTATTTCTATGATTTTATTTTAAAACTATATCAAGGGCACAAAAAAAGAACCTAAAGCCTTGAGCATCAGATTCTTTTTTACAAGATTTATTGCTGATAGACTTCTTGGTAGAATTCCAGCTTGTCTCCATCCTTGACAGTGATTTGATTGGCTGCCTTAGGAGCCATTTCTCCGTTGACCTTAAACATCCAGTAGAGGCCCTTTGCTTCATCCTGAGCATGACCGTCAATAGAAGTGATAAAACCATCTTTTTCTTCGACCTTATAGGCCTTCTTCAAAGCATCCATCGCTGTCTTTCCTTCTGCAACAGCCACCGTTTTCTCGCTCTTCTCCTGACCTTCTGGTGCAATACTGATGCTGATTTTCAGTTCCTTTTTAACAGAAGAATCAGCTGAGCTAGAGCTCTTGTCAGTATTGGTCTGGCTGCTGCCGCAACCAACAAGGAGAAGGGCCAAAGCAAGGGTGAGCAAACTAAAGATTTTTTTCATTATAGAGCCTCCTTAAAATAGGGTACAAGAGTGGGTAAAAAAACAAGGTCGACAGTCCGTGCGCTATATTGAAGGTCAAAGCGTTGATAATCGCATAAGACCACCAGTGATAGTTGTACAGCAAAGCTGTCAGTGTATCGATGGCAATGCCATAGCCAAAGGATAGGAGAGCTACTGCTATTCCCTGTCCCACTAGATTTAACCGAGGATAGAGCAGCCGCCAAAGGCAAAGAATCAGTCCAAAGGACAGCAACTGAAAGAGGACAATCGGACTCATTCCCAAAAGAAAGGCTGATGTAAACATCGTCACAGCCATCACTAGGAGTGAAGTCTGCAAATCCTCAAAGATAACGATCAGAAAAAAGATAGCTGAGATAGGCTGCACATTGGGCAAAAAGGAAAATGCATAGCGAAAGGCCACACATAGAGCCGATAGGATAGCAATTTTAGCCATTTTATGAGCGGACAAAGGTACCTCCTTTTCTAATTAAGTGATTCAAGAGAAGTTGGACTAGGTATGCAGCTCAACAGCATCCCAGTCTTGGGCCGTATTCAGCCCCAGCAGCCAGTCAAGGCCAGACCGCCTCTCCAGAACAACACTTTCATCAAGGCCTGCCGGTGCTGGCTGGTCATGAATCCGAGCATCAACACAGGCCCAGTGATAACGATAAATCAAATCATCCTCATCCAGTAACTCTTCTAAGCTGCGCGGTTGGCATTTTCCCAGAAATTCCTGAAAGTCAACCGCACTAGCGACTGCGTAAATAGCAGCATCACAATCACAAATCTTATCTGGAAACGGCAAAGTATCTACTAGACCTATGTACCAAATCAGGGACCAATAGGCCTCGTAATTCCAAACCATATTGATGATAGCTGCCGGATCGGCGCGGCCTTCCAAGACTACCCTTTCTTTGGGCGTCAACTCTTCCTGCACCCCGTATTGCTGCAGTTTATCCTGCAGCCACTGGCGGCTCTCCTCATTATAATTATTATTTTCGATATCCAAGGCCGCCTGAATAATCAAGAGGCTGCTAATAGCCCGCCGCGCAATTTCTTCTAGCGAGCGCGGCCACACCTGCTCAGCACTTTCGATGACCGGCAAATGCTCAATGTAAGGAATACCTTCCTTCTTCAAACGCTGGATACTAGCCGCCTTGCGCTCTTCAGGTGTTTTCACTCTGGCTCGCCTACCAGCAAACAAATCTTTAAAAAACGACATATCAGCCTCCAATCCTTCAATTTTCCAGTTTCATTGAATGATGAAATAACTGTTCGGTATCTATAGGTATGATTGCTATCAGGGATTAACCGCGAACACACAACTTTCCATTGAAAGACTGCGCTTTCTAAACCACTTCGAACTTGAGCTGGCCAGCCTTGACACCAACCTTAAGTGTTTGGCCAGCAGCCAAATCTCCTGTCAGGAGCAGCTCAGACAACTTGTCCTCTACCTGGGTTTGCAGAGTTCGGCGCAATGGCCGTGCTCCCATTTCCACATCGTAGCCTTCCTGAGCCAGCAGCTTAAGGGCACTAGCCTGAAACTTCAGCTCAATTCCCTTCTCAGCAAGACTGGCAATGAGCGGTTTGACCATAACCTTGACCACTTCCTGCATATCTTCAGCAGATAGGCTGTGGAAGACTACCTTCTCGTCGATACGGTTGATAAACTCCGGTCTATATGCTTTCTTGAGTTCTTCCAGCATCCGTTTTTCCATATTGGCATGGTCCAAGCGGATATCCCGCGCCCCAAAGCCCACCGTCTTATCATCCCGCAAACTGGTTGCCCCCAGATTGCTGGTCATGATAATAATCGTGTTGGAGAAGTCCACCTTGCGGCCCTTGCTGTCAGTCAGCTGACCATCATCCAAGACCTGCAGGAGAACATTGAAAATATCCGGGTGCGCCTTTTCCACCTCGTCAAAGAGCAGGACAGAATAAGGTCGGTTGCGCACCTTTTCCGTCAGCTCCCCTCCTTCTTCATAGCCTACATAGCCTGGAGGCGCTCCATTGAGGCGGCTAGCCGCGAATTTCTCCATGTACTCACTCATATCAAAGCGGATGAGGGCAGATTCATCATCGAAGAGACTTTCGGCCAAGGCCTTGGCTAGCTCTGTCTTCCCGACCCCTGTCGGACCTAGGAACATAAAAGAGCCAATCGGCCGCTTACTGTTGCGGATACCAGACTGGTTGCGTCGGATAGCTCGGCTGATAGCTGAAATCGCCTCGTCCTGCCCAATCACGCGTTTATGCAGTTCTGTTTCCAAATTGAGGTATTTCTTGGCATCTGTCTGAGTCAGCTTCTGCACTGGAATACCAGACAAAGCACTAAGAGTAGCCAAAACATCGTCTTCTTCCACTTTCAGTTTATAGAGCTTGGGTTGCTGCTCTTGCTCAAGCAGCTTCGACACCTTTTTAAAGTCCGCTGCCATCAAGGCTTGATCCACTGGTGTCAAATCTGACTGCTCGTAATTTTGCGGTCCTCTGTTCTGCACTGTCGCACTAGCCTCGTCCAAAAGATCGATGGCAGAGTCTGGCAGGTGCTTGCTAGTCAGATAGCGATGGGCGTATTTCACCGCCGTCTCAATCGCCTGATCACTAATCTGCACCTTGTGATGGTCCTCATAGCTCTTTCTCAAGCCTTGTAAAATAGCAATGCTGTCAGCCACATTAGGCTCTTCTATGCTGACCTTGGCAAAACGCCGAGAAAGAGCAGCGTCTTTTTCAATGTGTTTCTGATACTCTTCCTGCGTCGTAGCGCCAACTGTCCGCAGAGTTCCGCGAGCCAGAGCCGGTTTCAGGATATTGGCCGCATCCAAGGTCGAGTCAATACCGCTGCCAGAGCCCATGATAGTATGAAGCTCATCGATGAAGAGAATGACATGACCATCTTCTTCAATGTCATTGATGATGTTATTCATTCGCTCCTCGAAATCTCCGCGAAAGCGAGTGCCAGCGACTACATTCATCAAGTCCAGCTCCAAAACCCGCATCTTGGCAAGTTCAGCAGGAACCTGACCAGCTGCTACACGCTGGGCCAGACCTAAAGCCAGAGCTGTCTTACCAACCCCAGCATCTCCAACTAGCACTGGATTGTTTTTAGTCTTGCGACTAAGAATCTGAACTATCCGTGAAATTTCTTGATCGCGGCCAATGACGGGCTCCAATCGGCCATCTCTAGCCAGCTCCGTCAAATCACGAGTGTAGTCTTCTAGCCCCCCGCTGGTAGAAGCTGGCATACCCATCATATTAGCCATGGTCTGCTTGGCTGCCATTACTCCCTTATTCAGACTGCGAATAGCCTTGATATCTTCCTTTCCCCAGCCAGCTCGCTGTTCCAAGACCTTTCGCAAATCACTGATTTTCGGTCCCTGTTCCTTGTCCTCGTAACTAAAACCGGTAAATTCCAGAATACGAGAGGCCAAGGTCCCCCGGTCAAAGAGCATGGCCAGCAGCACATGTTCAGTACCTACATGCTTAGCGCGAACAGCTTCTGCAATTTGGCCCGCTTCCTCAAACAGCTCCTCTAAGCGATAAGAAAAAGGCAGCAGCTCGAAGTGACCGTCTTTCTGATAAGCCTGACCAGTAATCTGAAAAGCTGCTTCTTCAAATCCATCAACTTCTACAGGAAACTCATTGAGAACAGAGCCGGCAACGCTGTAGGGATTATTAGCCAGAGCAATCAGCAGATGCCATGATTCCAGATAATCTGTCGTAAAATGGCCGGCCAAGAGCTGGGCTGCTTCCAAGCTTTCTATTAAGGCTTTTGAGTATTTCATTTATGATTCCATTCCTTTTCTGTCTAGTTGTTGTAAAATCTTTTTTAATATCCGGGCACGAATCGACGCAGCTCCATCGCCCAAAATCGAGTCCGATGCTGTTGACAAGATTAGATTACCCTCACGTTCAGTCATAATCTTCTCGTCAAAAAGAAGCTGAATAACATCTGTGAAAACCTGCTGGCTGACACGATCTCCCACACTGTCGCACAGGCCGCAAAGCATCTGATGCCGGTCGGAAAATTCAATCTTTCCAATTCGAATATAGCCGCCGCCACCACGCTTACTCTCAACGATATAGCCCCGACTTTCCGTAAAACGCGTCTTAATCACATAGTTAATCTGACTGGGAACCACCTGAAAAACATCAGCCAGTTCACTGCGTTTTAATTCAACCATCCCTGCCTGAGCTAGAATAGACTTGATATATGCTTCAATACTGTCCGATGTGTTTTTTGCACCCATGACTTCCCTTTCCAGTTGAGAATTTCAGAATAAATCTCTTCTTTCCTTGCTTCTCTAACATTGACTATCTTTGACTAATATTATACCGGAAAAATCTCTATTTTAAAAGAAAAAGGGATGACTGAAAGGTCTGACAATTCAAACTAGTGAAAAAGCTTTGTCAGGATTGTGTAACCGCTTGCTTTTTGCTTTTAAAGCGTTATAATATAGGTGGAAATCCACAAGGAAAAGACAGACAGAAACTCCTGCCTGCCAACTATCATCTAAACAAGGAGGATAATCCAATGAAAATGGATTGGCTCAACTATTCTCGTCATGTACTCAAATGGCTCTTTGCAGCTCTGAGTATTTTCACCATCTTTTCTGCTGACTATGTTGATATTCCTATCGGAGCTCTCATCGCCTGTCTTTATGCTCCCCTGCTCTTCGAACAGGAGCTGGTCAGCAAACGAGTCAAATGGTATAGCTTTCTGATTATGATGGTGGTTACTCTGCCCCTTTTGTTTATTACCAAAGTCTATCAGTTTAGCCTGACTTACTCCCAAACGACAGTTCTTCTCTTCATATTGGTAGTGTTGATTTTCACCAACGGCTTGATTGCTCATAAGGAAGAAAGAGAAAAAGTAGCTAAATGATGCTGCTCACCATTCTAAACTTGATGTTTCAAAACGCTACAAACAAAAGGCCTGAGGCAAATTCTCAGACCTTTTTATCATTCTATTTCTAAGCTAAAAACGATTAGTTTTGACCAAGAGCAGCAGCCATTGTTGCAGCTACTTCGTTTTCAAAGTCGTTAGCAGCTTTCTCGATACCTTCACCAACTTCAAAGCGAGCAAACTCAACTACTGAAGCATTTACTGATTCAAGGTAAGCTTCAACTGTCTTGCTGTCATCCATGATGTACACTTGTGCAAGAAGTGTGTATGCTTGGTCAACTTTAGTGTTGTCAAGCATGAAGCGGTCCATTTTACCTGGGATGATTTTGTCCCAGATCTTTTCTGGTTTGCCTTCAGCAGCCAACTCAGCCTTGATGTCTTCTTCAGCTTGTGCAACGACTGCATCAGTCAATTGAGCTTTAGAACCGTATTTCAAGTGTGGAAGAGCTGGTTTACCAACCATTGCACGGCTTTCATTGTCTTGATCGATGACGTGGTTCAATTGTGCCAATTCATCTTTAACAAATTGCTCATCCAATTCTTTGTATGAAAGAACAGTTGGTTTCATCGCAGCGATGTGCATAGAGATTTGCTTAGCAAGAGCATCGTCTCCACCGTCAACAACTGAGATAACTCCGATACGGCCACCGTTGTGTTGGTAAGCACCAAAGTGTTGAGCATCTGTCTTTTCAATCAAAGCAAAGCGACGGAAGGAGATTTTTTCTCCAATAGTTGCAGTTGCAGATACGTATGCAGCTTCAAGAGTTTCACCTGAAGTCATTGTCAAAGCAAGTGCTTCTTCGTTGTTAGCTGGTTTACCTTCAGCGATTACTTTCGCAGTTGCATTTACCAAGTCAACAAATTGAGCGTTTTTCGCAACGAAGTCAGTTTCAGCATTCACTTCAACAACAGCGGCAACATTGCCGTTTACGTAAACGCCTGTCAGACCTTCAGCAGCAACACGGTCAGCTTTCTTAGCTGCTTTTGCCATCCCTTTTTCGCGAAGCAATTCAATCGCTTTTTCGATGTCACCATCAGTTTCAACAAGTGCTTTCTTAGCGTCCATGACACCAGCACCAGATTTTTCACGCAATTCTTTGACAAGCTTAGCTGTAATTTCTGCCATTTTTCTTCTCCTATTTTTTAATGTAAATAAAGGAGCTGGGCTGAGCCCTGCCCCTTTAGGTTAGTTTACTGATTATTCGTTTGAACCTTCAACAACTTCAACGATTTCTTCGATAGAATCTGCTTGAGTTCCAGTTGCAGCCAATTCTGCTTCTACTGATTCAACGCTATCTTCACCTTGACGGCCTTCGATAACAGCATCAGCCATTTTCGCAGTGATCAATTTAACCGCACGGATTGCATCGTCGTTAGCTGGGATGATAACATCGATATCATCAGGATCAGTGTTAGTATCAACCATGGCAACCACTGGGATACCTAATTTCTTAGCTTCCTTAACAGCGATTTGCTCTTTATGAGGGTCAACTACGTACATCACATCTGGGATGCGAGGCATATCTTCGATACCGCCCAAGAATTTTTCAAGACGAGCACGTTGTTTGTTGAGAAGAGCGACTTCCTTCTTAGGAAGAACTTCGAAAGTTCCGTCTTCTTCCATGCGTTTGATTTCTTTCAAACGAGCTACACGTTTTTGGATAGTAGACCAGTTTGTAAGAGTTCCACCCAACCAACGGTGGTTGATGAAGTATTGACCTGAACGTTCTGCCTCTTCTTTGACAGCGTCAGCAGCTTGCTTTTTAGTACCAACGAAGAGGATAACTGCATCGTTAGCAGCAGAATCACGCATAAAGTCGTAAGCTTGGTCAGCATACTTTACAGTTTGCTGCAAGTCGATTACGTGGATACCGTTACGTTCAGTGAAGATGTACTTAGCCATCTTAGGGTTCCAGCGACGAGTTTGGTGACCAAAGTGAACACCAGCCTCAAGAAGTTGTTTCATTGAAATTACTGCCATGAGTAAATTCTCCTTTTTGTTTTTTTCCTCTTTTAGATTTCAGCTCGCAGAACCACCCAAGGGCAACAGTCCCACAATTCATCTAAAATGAGTATTTTGCCATTTATACGGCATCCCCTATTATAACAAAAGCGCAGCTCTTTGACAAGGTGTTTGCCAGATTTTCTGCCACTAAGTACGATTTCCACTTTTCAGCAGAACATTTATTCCCAAATCGTTCAGAATTGGAACATCTAACATTTTCAGCTTTGACTTTGAAAGACTCTTGACGAAAGCAAGTATTTACGATAGAATAATAAGAGTTGCGGCGGTATAGCCAAGTGGTAAGGCACGGCTCTGCAAAAGCTTGATCGTCGGTTCAAATCCGTCTACCGCCTTCATAAATATATTTCTAGAAGCCCACCAAAGGGCTTTTTTTATTTCATTTCCTATTGTTTCTAGCAAATTTTGCTGATATAATATTATAAAAATATCATTCATCATCAGCGAAAGGAAAAAAGACTGATTATGAAAAAAGTCAGCTTCTATGCCCTCAGCCTTCTCTCTCTGCTAGCTCTCTCAGCCTGCATGCCTGCCAAGCAGACGCAGCAAAGAAAAAAGACACCTAGCTCCCTCAAAGCTTCGAAAAGTTCATCCTCTAAGGAAACATCCAGCAAATCATCTAGCAGTAGCTCTAGCACCTATGAAAGTAGTGATGAGGTATTTCAGAAACGTGCTACCTTTGATCCAGATGATGCTTCTGCACTACAATACATACCAGATGCAGCTTCTATTCCTGAATTAGAGAAAATAAGAAATTTCCATATTTCCACTGGCTTTGTCATTCAGGTAAACGGAGAGGATATCAATGGTGACAAACCTAAAACGTCTTACGATGAGGTAACAGCAGCTCTAGGCCAACCTACATTCAGCACTGATGAGAATGACCCTGGCAACTCTGTTAACATCTGGCACACAGACAACGGAGACATTATGTGCTACTTTACCAATAATGTCCTGACAAATTTGAGTTTTAGCCTAAAAGACGCTCAGCCGGCCAAAAGCAGCTATTCTAGCATCACCACATCCGACACTCCAAAGACAGCTTTCGACAAGCTTGGTCGTCCGGAAATGATTATACGTTCAGAGCGCGATACAACCTTTGTCTATAAAAATTCTAATGATGAACAGTTTAGTTTCTCTACTCAGAACAATCAAATCGTTGGGGTAATGTCGACCTATCAAATGAAACAAACCCAAGACATTATTGACTCTGTCATTAAGGATAAGTAATCTCACACTCCGTTCCAAAAACATAAAAATCCAAGACCTTTTCAGTCTTGGATTTTATTTTTGACGAGGATAGCGGCTTCGTCGATTAAAGCTCTGCAATCTGGCTGAGATTAACCTCAGCCACAGTGTCATTACCAAACATAGAAATAATCATCTTGACCTTGTTATTATCAATTTCCGTAATCTTACCTGTATAGTCAGTAAAGGCACCATCAATAATACGAACGGTATCCCCAACCTTGACATCCAAGTCAAACTCCTGCACTGTTTGACCCATGGAGATGAGAATGTTGCGAATCTCTTCTTCCAAGAGCGGCGTTGGTTTAGAGCGGTTTCCGTGCGATCCGACAAATCCTGTTACATTCGGAGTATTCCGCACGACAAACCAAGCTTCATCTGTCATTACCATTTCCACCAAAACATAACCGGGGAAGCGATTTTCTTCGATTTCCTTAGTCTTGCCATTTTTCTCTACTTGCACGGTCTGAGTAGGAATTTCCACGCGCAAGATATTTTCCAGCATGTTATAAGTTTGAGCACGCTGCAAAAGATTTTCTTTTACCTTGTTTTCATAGCCTGAATAGGTCTGCAGTACAAACCAGCCTTTGTCAAAACTGTCCATGAGTTCATCCTTTCCTAAATAAAAAAGCCTGCGGGCTTCTGCTTCTTTCTAGCACTATTATACCATAATTTCCTCAAATGCAAAGGAATTTAGTAACTATTTGCCAGACAAATCAAAGCCTTGTAATCTGATTACATTTTTTGAAAAATAAAAGAACGAGTAACTAGTGATATACGCCAAAATCCCACCTACTCACAATAGGTGGGACCTTGAATGATATACCTGTCGCAGGATTCTTTTCTATTTCCTCTACAGGTATTAAGAGAAAATATTCAGAATCTGGAAAAGACCGCTTGCCACTACTTTGTCAAAGATATAGATGATTACTACAAAGAATGCAGTATATTCCATGACAGAGATAAAATCTGTCCATCTTTCTTTTCGGGTAGGCCAAGTTGTATCTTTCAATAGTTTAAAAACATCTTTAAAGAATTTCACAACAATCTCCTATCTAGTTTCTTTATGCAGCGTATATTTACTGCAATGCTTACAAAATTTATTCACTTCTAAACGCGTTGGTTTTGGAGTGCTACTGAGCTTAACCGAGTAGTTCCTAGAACCGCATACTGTACACGCTAGACTCGCTTTTTTTAATGCCATAACGCCTCCATCTTTCTTATTATAGCAGGATTCTATGCTTTTGACAAGTCGTTCAGTTTTTTTAAATCCTATTGAAACCAGCTGGTAACAGTATCCCAGAGGTTTTTCGCTTTCTCAGGAATACCAGTGTCATCAATGGCTTTCTTGGCTTCATCCACTAGATTTTGAGCTCGGTCCTGAACGTCCTGCAGGAAGTCTTTGTTTTCAGTTGTAGTACCCGTTTCCTCGGTACCATAGGTGTCGACAGGGGCAATGCCGTTAGCAGCATAGGCATTCTTTTGCCCTTCAAAGGAAGTTCCTTCTGTATATGGCAGGATGCTATTGGCAACATTTCGGAAAACTGCCGAGGCTTCATTCGCACTGGTCCCAGTTAGATAGTGGGTTTCATCAGTTTTTGGAAAACCTAACCACTGGCTGATAACCACATCTGGTGTATAACCAATAACCCATTGGTCACCAGATAAATCTGGGTTAAAGTCCGTTTCAGTCGTACCGGTCTTACCAGCCATAGTATAACCATACGGAGCCGCATAGATACCTGTACCGTTCGAGAAAGTTCCCAGCATCATGCTGTTCATCTTGTCAGTAGTTGAGCCATTGAGAACCCGAGTAGAGGTTTGGCGATGGGTCTTGACAACCTGACCACTGGCATTTTCAATTTTTGTAATGAGATGGGCATCATTCATCACGCCACCGTTGGCAAAAACCGAGTAGGCCTGCGCCATCTGCATTGGATTGGTTGTAACTCCGCTTCCTAGAGCCACGCCCAAGGTCTTATCAACCTTGTCCATATTCAGACCAAACTTTTTCCCGTACTCAAAGGCCTTGTTAATACCTAGCTCGTCTACAGTTGAAACAGCTGGAATGTTCAGAGATTCTGCTAAGGCTTGATACATCGGAACTTTAGGGGAGCTTTGGATATTGCCGTAGTTGTTGATGGTATAGTCGCCAAAGGTGGTTCTGGTATTATCCAGCTCCTTATCTGTCGGCCAACCAGCAGCTACGGCCGGACTGTAAGCAACCAAAGGCTTGATTGTAGAACCCGGGCTACGAGAGGACTGGGTTGCATAGTTAAAGCTTCTGAAGGTCGAACCTTCTGCACTATTGACTCGTCCAACTAATGCCCGCACACCGCCAGTTTTTGGATCCAAGGCAACACTGCCCGACTCAGCCATAGTGCCATCTTCTGCTACAGGAAAGAGAGAGACATTGCTGTAAATAACCTGCATGCTGGCTTGGTAGTTCTGATCCAACTCAGTGTAAATGCGGTAGCCATTATTAACAATCTCTTCTTCAGTTAAGCCGTAGTCATTGACCGCTTCATTGATAACTGCATCGAAATAGGACGGATAGCGGTAGTCTTCTGACTTACCGGCATAAGCATCAACCAGCTGACCACCGATTCCTACAGCGGCAGCCTGATCGGCCGTCCCCTGATCAATAAAACCTGCAGCAACCATATTTTGCAGCACCGTATCGCGGCGATTGGTTGCATTTTCAACCGAATACAGCGGATTATATATCTCTGGTCCCTTGAGCATACCAGCCAGAACAGCCGACTGGTCCAGACTGAGCTGGCTAGCTGAGACTCCGAAATATTTCTTAGAGGCATCCTCCACACCCCAGACACCATTTCCAAAATAGGAATTATTGAGGTACATGGTCAGAATTTCCTGCTTGCTGTATTTCTTATTGATTTCCAGAGCTAGGAAAAATTCCTTGGCTTTCCGCTCAATGGTCTGGTCCTGAGACAGATAGGCATTCTTGGCCAGCTGCTGGGTAATGGTAGAACCCCCACCCGAGCGACCGGCTGTCAGGATAGCTAGGATAAAACGACTGTAGTTAATCCCGCCATTCTCATAGAAAGTCCGGTCCTCTGTTGCGATAACAGCATTTTGCAAGTCTTGACTAATCTCAGTCAGCTCGACATAAGTTCCTTTCTGACCAGACAGGCTCCCTGCTTCATTGCCATCCTTGTCAAAGATGAGCGTGGTAGCTTTGAGGGCATTCTGCAAATCCTTGACATTGGTCGTCTTAGCCACATAAAAGAGATAGCCACCGACCACCAGACCAAAGGTCAAGCCGAGAATCAGGAATATCTTGGTCAGATGAAACCTGCGCCAAAAACGGCGAATAGGGTGCTGAGAGAGAGGTTTCTTTTTGGCCTTACCCGAACGGCTGAGACCAGACTTAGCCTGCTCTTCTGTCAGCTCTACCTCCTCTGCTGCTTCTTTTTGAGGTTTCTGTATGGTAAAATAATCTACTAATTTTTCAAACAAATCTTTTAAATTCTTCATAAACCTTATTTTATCACCTTATTTAGGTGCAGACAAGAAAGTACCCTATTTCCCGTCTGATTTTTAGTTATTTTTAAGAAAAAGGGTATATTAAATAGCCTTTTAAAGCCCTCTGCAGCAAGTCTTATCCGACACTGCCTATTCCCAAAGTTCTAGCTTTCTGCTACAATAAATGTATGAAATTTACACTAACTATCCCAGATGGACTGCCCGCCATGACAGTCAAAGAACTGCTGGAAGAACAATTTCTCATTCCACGAAAAATCCGACACTTTCTAAGGACCAAAAAACATGTGTCCGTCAACGGCCTAGCTATCAACTGGCAGACTGTAGTCACCCCCGGAGATGATATCTGCCTGATATTTGATGAAGAGGATTACCCTCAAAAAACAATCTTGCTTGGAAATGGCGAACTCATAGAAGAGCTCTACCAAGACCAGCACCTCATTATCGTCAATAAACCCGAGGGTATGAAAACCCATGCTAATGAACCAACGGAACTAGCCCTGCTTAATCATGTTTCTGCCTATGTCGGCGAGACCTGCTATGTCGTTCACCGGCTAGATAAAGAAACCAGCGGTGCTGTCCTCTTTGCCAAGAATCCCTTTGTCCTACCCATCCTCAATCGACTGCTGGAAAAGCGAGAAATCAGCCGCGCATATTGGGCTTTGGTCCAAGGCAAGTTCCCAAGCAAAAAGCTTATCTATAAAGACAAGATTGGCCGCGACCGCCATGATCGCAGAAAACGGCTGGTTGACCCCCGAAAAGGACTCTATGCAGAGACCCATGTGACTAGGGTCAAGCAATTTGGGCAGGCTGCCTTGGTCAAATGCCAACTCAAGACTGGCCGCACCCATCAGATCCGTGTTCATCTGGCTCACCACGGACACCCTCTGGTCGGCGACCCACTCTATCATCCGCAACCCCAAGGGCGGCTTATGCTCCACGCTCATCGACTGACCTTCATCCACCCTTTTACGCTAGAAAAAATAACAGTCGAAGCCCGCTCTGACAGTTTTGAAAAAGTATTGAGCAGTCAGAACCCAAGATAGACCAAGAAAAGCAACAGAAATCATCTGTTGCTTTTGGTTTGGAGTGAATGCGAGGATAAGCTATGACAGCTTACATCACTGAGCCGGAAGTGCACTGATAAGTTTGGGCCTGATGGCTTTCTGAAAAGCTATGCTCAGCAAATAAGACAGTAAGAAAATGATAAAAAAGCCAAAACTATAAATGGTATTCCGAGGCATTATCGACCTGAAAATGAAGATAATGAAAGGATGAATGATATAAATCATGGTGGCATATCTCTTGGCAATATTATTTAAAATCGGAATATCAATATTGGTCCCATTTCTGACCGCATAGAAGAAAATTGCACTGGATGAAAAAAGAGTGCTGGGATAGAGGTCATATTCCGTACCCATGAAACAGTACTCAAACAAAATCAAACCCGCTATTCCCAAGCCAATCGCCCATTTCCTGACAGACGACAAGTCGTAGGCTAAAATCCGATCTCGATGCTTGGCAAACTGCATGCCTAGAATAAAAAAGGGAAGACCCATAAACAGGAAGTTGCGATAGTAAAATTCGCTATCTGTATTGAACTCAATGCAAAAGGCCAGGATCAACAAGAACAATGACACACCAAAGCTAGTTAAGCGGTGGAAATGCTTATAAAAAACCAAATAAAGCGTGTAGATATAGGAGATAGCCAGCAAATACCAAGTCGGTGTGGCAGCTGAACCAATCAAGTCTCTGGGACTGTTAAAGAGGAAAAAGTCTGCAAAATCAGACAGGTCTATAGATGCCATCTTTTCTGTTAACTCTCTGGTCAGCACTAGATTGACAAAATGCACAATCGTGTAAAATAGGAGACTGGCAGCTGTCAAAAGGAGCATCTGCTTGAGACGATACTTGACCTTATCTCTGGAAATATTAAAGGAAAAATAGCCCGACAGCATCATGAAAAAGGGAACTGCAAAGCGGGCCACAATTTGATAAAAAACGCCAAATTGCCCCGGCAACAGAAAGTGTAAGGAAACAATACTAAAGCAAGCTAGGGCCTTGAAAGCGTGCAAAGTTGTGTTTTCAGTCTTCATGCAGACATTATAGCATGTTTATTATTACAGCTCATCAAAACCAGATTACACGCCCATTAAAAAACATATCAATTGATGACATTCTTTAAAAACTTTTGCATCTGTGGGAGAAGACAGCTCTTATATAGAAAAACTCTTCTGCACTATTACAGAAGAGCTTTATTCACCTGACCGATATTCTACATTAGCTTTCATAGCCATTAGGATTTGAACTTTGCCATCTCCAAGAATCGCGCATCATATCTTGGAGAGTTTTCTCAGCTTTCCAGCCCAAAATGTCATTCGCTTTACTTGCATCGGCATAGCAAGTCGCTACATCTCCAGGCCGTCTCTCCTTGATAGTATAAGGAATTTTCACACCATTGACATTTTCAAAGACTTTAACCATATCCAGTACACTATAACCAATCCCTGTACCAAGATTGAAAACAGCGGCCCCCTTGTTTTCTAAATTATGTTTCAAAGCCAAAACATGGCCCTTGGCTAAATCGACTACATGGATATAATCCCGCACTCCTGTACCGTCATGCGTATCATAATCATTTCCGAAAACGCTAAGCTCTTGCAATTTACCGACCGCAACCTGAGTAATATAAGGCATAAGGTTATTAGGAATTCCATTTGGAGCCTCACCAATCAGACCAGACTCATGGGCACCAATTGGATTGAAATAGCGAAGATTGGTCACAGACCAATCTGAATGTGCAAGAGCAAGATTCGTCAAAATCTGTTCCATCATCAGTTTGGTGTAACCATATGGATTGGTCGCTGAAGTAGATAAATCTCCTGTCAAGGATGAACAATGATTCATTCCATAGACCGTGGCACTGGAGCTAAAGATAATATGTTCTACCTTGTGCTCTTTCATAACTTCAAGAAGAGCAATACCAGCACTGACATTATTTTCGTAATATTTTAGTGGTTCCCGCACCGATTCTTCTACTGACTTATAGGCTGCTAAATGAATGACTGCATCAATGTGGTTGTATTCGAAAATCTGGTTCATCAGATCTTTATCAGAAATCGAACCCTTGTAAAACGGGATGTTCACACCAGTGATAGTTTCTAAGCGCTCTAGCACTTTTGGAGAGCTATTCGAAAAGTTATCCACAACAATAGCTCCATAGCCCGCGGCGACTAGTTCAACCACTGTGTGACTTCCTATATACCCCGTTCCGCCCGTAACTAAAATTTTTTTCATAGGACACCTCTGCTTGCTAATCCTCAAGTTCTCTTTAATTTTACTATTGCAACTAACAGATACTTCTCTTCTCAAAGTTGACTGCCAAATTCTGCACTTACTAAAAACACCAAAACCTAGTCCACTTTGCTACCCTATAGCTCTGCTCTGCTGATGATTTTTGAAGTCTCTTCATGATAAAATAACATGCAAAATCATTTATATTCAGAGGCATAAAGAACGGAATTATTTTAGCTAATTTCTAATTATTCTCAAAAAACATCATAATCCGCAATAAGTTATTGGAAAAATTGTCTTTCATTTCCGCTATATACAATATATAGTTCAGCAAACTGATTGTAGCCAGAGTAACTTTATAAGTTACTTTGTATGCTAACACTACATTACAAACGTAAAAAGCCCAGACAGGGCTTAGTATTTAGATTGTTAAACTATTTATAATTTATCAAGCATCAACGAGCCCGCAATTGTTGGAGCATACCTTTCAAACTTTGGTATTTGTAAATGCTGTAGGTCAGATAGACAAATCCGTAGGCTGCTGCAGCTAGATAAACTGATAAAAACCAATTCGAAGCAATAAATACAAGCGTCATTAGCAACTCAACCCAGATATCTTTGACGACCTCAATCTGCATCCTCTTGGCTAAGATTAGCTCTGCCAATATACTCCTAGTCGCCAGCAACAGCACGATAGACAGAACTGTAGCATTCAGATTGCGCAGAAAAACTGCAAAAATCAGGGTAGTAGCAAAGCTTAAGAGCATGGCAATTACATTTACTTTAAAAATCTGCCTCTCCATTCGTAAGGCTTTTAAGTAGGTATTGATAAGCAGAGCCATCTTGCCCTCGTAGACAGACATAGGAAAGACTAGAGCCATAAATATCAAGGACTCTCTGTAAGCCGGCAGCCAGCTGTCCAAAGCTATTTTCAGGGGATAATACAGCAAAAGCACACCAAACATAAGAACCATAAGGACATTCCGCAACTGATTGTAAATCTTAGGCAATTTGCTTTCGTCCGTCCGCTTCAAAATTGGAAAGATAACCAAACCGATAGCATTGATAAAGGTCATCAGCAAATTGGAAATGCTCAGAGTCAAGGACACTTTCCCAAATGTAGCAATGTTCCATACCTTTTGAATCCCCATTCGAACGGTACCGATAATGAGCATACTGGCTACATTTGATAGCATCAGATTGATACCGACAGCAATATTGCGAACCGTTTCCCGTATATCAAGCTTAAACTGATTGAGAGGTCGCAAGGCCATATCTCGGCATAGATATATGGCATAAAAAAGAGAAACAACTCTACCAATTAAATCTGCATAGACCATAATCTTGAAGTCTCGAAAACCCACGAAAATAAAGACCAGTAAAAGCAGTAAATAGAGGAGTCGGTCTCCACTGACAACATAAGAACTTTCCTTCAGTCGATTAGTCATCTGCAAAACGTAAACAAAGAGAAAGCGCAGATTGGTGACCAACATGGTATAAACCAAAAGTATAAAAACAAACCGACTGCTCTCATCTCTAATAAAGACAGAAGTCCCTAAGAAAAATAAAATTCCAATCCCTGTCAAATAGATCAAAAGCATGAGAAACTGAGAGAAAAACTTTTCTTTATCCAGATCATCATACTCCAAACCACCGTAGCGAAGGTAGATTCCGTCCACCCAGCCTAGATGAACAAAACCGGCATAAGATAAATAAAAAATATAGAGTTGCCAGTATCCATACTCCTCTACACCCATAATCTTAGGCAAAATCAAGACAACCAGAGAAGAAACTATTACTGTCAGCAAATTGGACAAGACGACATAGGAAAAATTAGCTATTATTTTTTTAAATCCACCAGACAAATTTACCCTCCTATTTCTTCCTATCTGACGCCATGCTCTCAATCAAACGTAAAAACATGGTTTCTAAATCAGTATGAGCTTGCCAGCCCAAACTCTCAAGCTTGTCCGTATTGAGACGAATCTTGACTGTCGGATTATAGCCTAGCTTTTCCACATCTTCTGCCAAATCAAAGACCAACTTCGATTCATTGCTACCACTTAGTTCAATAACCATTTCCGCCATCTCACGAATGGAAATAGCCGACTCTTTATTGGCAACATTATAAGCTTGACCTGCTTGGCCTTTCAACAGAATGTAAAAAATGGCTTCAATAGCATCTTTAGTATAGCAGTAGTTCCTAACAGTCTCTCCTTTAGTTCGGAGGATAATATCTCTCTTTTCAAGGACGGCACGCGCAAACTGCGCAAAAACTCTGTTGTCCTCATAGCTCACACCTGGACCAAAGGTTTGTGACAAACGAGCCATTTTCACTGGTACCTTATACTGATGACAATAGCCTACACACAAGGATTCTGCCATGCGCTTGCTTTCCGAATAACTGCTACGGACACTGGTTGGATCCAAATAACCGTAATCTTTCTCGTTAATGCTGGAAGCATCTGGATTTGTCGTCCCATAGACTTCCAGAGAAGAGAGATAGACCATACTGTGAACCTGCTTATTTTTAGCCAGATCCAGCAGTTTTTTCGTTCCATTTACGGCTAGATCAATTGTCTCCACAGGATGCTCAACGAAAAAAGAGGAGTCCGTCGCACTGGCTCCATGGATAATATAATCCAAATCCTCCTCTATCTGCCAATCTGACAGCAAGTCAGCATACACTAGCTGCAGATTCTCACTATGTAAAAAATCTTGAAATAGAGCTTCCGCTTTTTTATGATTTCGCGCCAAGGCCACTACTCTGACATTAGCTTGGTACAAATCATTTAAAGCCATCAAAGCGGAAATACAGTGTCTGCCTATAAGTCCGGTTGCTCCGGTTATCAAGACTGTGACATTTCTCAGTTCTCTGAGAATAGGACTGACAGCAGCTAGGTCTTCCATATCCTTTTGTAAAATTGTATTATTTCCCATATCAACCAAAAATTTGTGCATTTTCACGCGCTTCGTAAATCGCTCTAAAAATATAAAAATCAGATGGAGTCGTAATTTTGATATTTTCACTGCCCCCCATGACTGTATGCAGAGGGAGTCCAAAATAACGAGCCAATGTCGCAGAATCCGTCATATCAAACTGATTCTCTGCCTGAGCTTTTAAATGCAGGGAGTGAATCTTCGAAAGCGCGAAGGTTTGAGGGGCGACTGCTGTCTGACAAGTGGAACGCTCGATAACCTGATTAATAACATCCGCCTCATCGACCTGAATGACCGTTTCGATAACCGGCTTAACCGTAATAGCTGCCCCATACTTTTTGGCTGCCTCAATATTTTTAGAAATGATTCCCCCGTCAATCAAGGGGCGAACACCATCATGAATCAAAACATAGTCGTCATCGTTCTTGTACTTTTCCCGTAAGACAGCGAGACCATTAAAAATAGACATTTGGCCAGTCTCTCCACCAGGAACTACTTGACTGACTTTTTTAATATTGAATCGAGCTAATAAATCTCTGCAATAATCCAGCCAGCCGTCTACACAGACAACCACAATGTCCGATACTGCCGGATGGTCTTCAAAGTGCTCAATCGTATGAATAATAATAGGCTTACCGTGCAACTCTAAAAACTGCTTGGGTAAGGTCTTGGTATTCATGCGGCTGCCTGTGCCGCCTGCGAATATCAGAGCTGATGTCGTCATACCGATACTTTCCTTCCTCTCTTTGTAAATCGTACTCTACTCAGTAAATCAGCTGCCATATAAATCACAAAAGCATAGATAATCCGATTAATATGGGTTGTCAGCAATGACAGCAACGTTTCCTGAAAGAATGAAATGACCAAAGGATACGCAAATAAAGCGAAAACAATAACCTTTAGCGGGGTGAAATAGCGTTTTTTGATAGAATAGTAGAAACTTCCGTAAAAGAAGCCATATAAAAGCTGAAAGATAAGGACTGAAAAATAACCAAAATCCTTGATAAAGTAGTAATAAATTGTGTAAACATTGGTTTTATCGTCGTTAAAATGAACAACGGGCAGGAAAGGTGTCAGCTCATGACTAGACAGACCAAGGGATTTCAATGTTCCATAGATAGCAATAAGAGTATTTTCTCCAAAGACTTGATTATCGCTATAAAGAGTAGGATTTTTCAGATAATAGTCTAAAGCCTGAATGGGTGAACCCATATATTTAACCAAATTATCCAAAATTCCGAACTCTGCCCGACTATCCACTCGATTGAGAACAAAGGTTCCAACTGCCATGAATAAGACAAGGAATACAAAGCCAATTATCAGCAAAGAGCGAAAAAGCTTCACACCATACCTGCTGTCTTTCCATGAATAATACTTCGAGAAAAACAACATATACACAATCGCATAGCCAGCAACCAAGCCCAGCAACTCCGTACGTCCAGTGGACAAGAGGGAAATACCTAAAGAAATCAGACTAACCAGCAGTAACTTGCCCTTGTAAAAAATGCCATCTTTTCCTGAAAAAATAGACTCGCAGAAAAAGTAGAAGAAAACAATTCCTAAGGAAAAGTTAACCCGCAACAAATTGAGGCTAAGACGACTAAGAGAGAAATCATAATTTGTAGTCATATGCCGAGCCAATTCAATGGTTTTAAACAATCCCCCAGGTACCTGCTTACTCTGCGCCGCCAAGTAAAGCAAATCGGAATAAATAAACCTGACCGCATAAGCCAAAAATAAGAGAACTAAAATAATGAAAAAATTACTCACCTTTATTTGACTAGGTTTGGCGTCCAACTTCCTCTCAGCAAACAAATTCGATGACAACAGGACTCCCATTAAAAAAATGGCATTTCCAACAAAGATAACAGTGACCGTTATCAGAGAAAGTCCCTCTCCCCATTTGGATGAATAAAATGCAGTAAAAATGCTTGCTATCATCCATATTGCCAAGTATATAAAAGCCGGGTTAGCATAGTCTCTTCCTACTGTTTTGATTGTCAAAAACAAGAGGAAAAGGCCACCCAAAATTAGTAAAAAAACCATTATCTTCCTTCTATTAATTCAACCCAATTATCTCTCAGTCTGACATGACGTTCTGTCTGTTCTTTTCTTTCAGGCGGTGTCATGTAATCACCGTAGCGATTGGTCAGATACTTGTCCGCATCATTAGGTCCATCGAACTCATATCCTTCAAAGGAATACTTCTTAGCTGGATAGAAACTTTCATAGTCGATAGTCTCTCCCAAATAGCCTTTTACACCATAAGCAATTGTTATTTTTGAAGTCTTCTTATTAGACTGGATGAGTTTTTCCATCAACTTATACATATTAGCCGGCCCCATGATAAAAGAAGGGAAGCCTATCAGTCTTCTGATCCAAAGATTTTGTCTGAGTTCTTTGGATTCTTTAGCCATATAGGTCAGATGCGGAGTAAACTTCGTATAGCAGCGTGAGCTATTGTGTGACAAATCCAAGGCTCTGAATAGAAGACCCTTGAGCTTGCGAAGCATGTTATTCTCTGGGACAAAGTCAATTGGCAGCATATCAAGATAAAGATGTTTCTTTTTACTGAAACCTTCTCCCAAAACATCATAGTAAGTCAGTGACTTGCTCTGCAGCTTTAGAACCTTAAAGACACTGTCTGTCGCATCCGCAGGAGAGATCAGCTCGAAGTCCTCGCTGTCCGCAAAGATTTCCTGCAGACGATTGTAGTCCTCTCGGAACATCACCAAGTCGATATCATCGTCCCAAGGGATGTAGCCCCCATGTCGCAAAGAACCAATCAAGGTCCCTGCAACCATGTAGGAATGAATATGATGCCGACGACATTCTGCATCAAATTTTTTATACATTTGTAAATAGGCTTTTTGTAAAACCTTTAATTTATCATCCGTAATTTTCTGATACATGGGGCTGAAGCGTTCTCCCAAAGCCAACTCCCATTCAATCTTACTGGTTCCTCTCATTTTTCTTACCTCCCAAACTTTTTCAATAATCTCCTAGCAACTCCATTCAGTGAGTAGGTGTATACCAAATCACTGATGAAATCTTTTATTGTTCGATACTCCCTTATTTGAAACATCAGGCCCAAAGCCCAAAATGGATTTCTAGACTGTAATAATTTCAGTCTAAGATTAGCCAAGGCCAAAGTTCTAGTAAGCTGGCGATGGTCCGCCTCAGAAATCTGTCGCTCTTCTGCGATTTTTTGCACGGACTCATAGCGACTGATGACCTTCTGTAAATAGTTAATCCTAGATAACCTTGTTTTATTAAAACTGAGCGACGATGCAGACTGGGTTACATTCGCCTGATGAATGCGATGCTGATCTAGAAGCTGGTCCAAGCAAACAACTTTTCCATACAATGGAGCCAGCATGCCAAATAAAACATCATGATAGTCAAATCCAGGATAATCCGTATACTGTTGCTCCAAAATATCAGTCAGTACCGACTTTCTAAAAGCTGTCTGATAACCTGACGGCCATTTTTTCAGAAGCCAAGCTAGATCTCTTTCTCGCCTTTCTCCTGAAACTTTAGGTTCCTTAATGACCTGACCATTTTGATCAATCAAGTAAGACTGACCGTACACCATAGCAGCGTCTGTTTCTAACAGTACTTTCTGCAAGGCAGCTGTTTTATCAGGCAGCCATTTATCATCCTGATCAGCGAAAAAAACAATATCGTGCTCAGCCAAACTCGCTAATTTTATAAAAGTTCGATAATGGCCCAAATTTTCCTGATTTTCAATCAGCTGCCACCCCGTCAGTTGATGCTTGGTGATGTAGTCCCTGATTAGCACCACTGTCTGATCTGTCGAACAGTCATCACAGATAATGACCTGATCAGGCTTCAGCTTTTGAGTGCGGATAGAGTCTAGTTGCTCCAAAATAAAATCCGCCCCATTATAGGTCGCCATCACGACAGAAATCATTTCTCCCTCCTTCCTAAACTTTTCATCCTATATCCCCCTAACTTTTAGCTTTCTCCCTGTCTAAGCTAGACTGCTCTGTCTGTGAAGAAGATTACTTTCTTCTAAGCAGATACTTATAAATAAACGCTTTTATCCAAATAGGCGTTCCCACAAAAGCACGAATCATCAACATATTTTGATAATATTGCCCTCGGTTCAACATACCATGTGACAGCAAAAAAGTATTGACTACTTTCCAGCTGGCAATCTGATCTGTCTGGCTTCTTCTCGTATGCATGCCATTTCCGACACGAGCATAAACCAAGACCCGATTAAGATTGGCGAAACGACAGCCCTGAGCAGCCATTCTCGCCCAAAGATAATAGTCTTCCACTAAAGGCAGGGGCTTGTAATTGCCTGCTTTTAAAACAGATGATTTCTTGAAAAATACCGTCATGTGACAGAAAGGATTTCTCCGCTGCAACCTTTTGATAATTTCTTCATGGGAAAGCGGCATTTGTTTCTCTGCCACTATTTGATCTGGTTCCGTGTCAAATTCTATGATATTTCCCCCCAAAACATCTAACTGTGGATGCTGCTCAATATAGTCAACTTGTTGTTGAAAACGATCCGGTGTCGCAATGTCATCTGTATCCATTCTAGCAATCCAGTCATAAGAACAAGCCTCAACTCCTCGATGCAAAGCTTCTCCCAATCCGACATTTTCCTTTAAGGGTAGAACTTTCATCTCTGGAAATGTTTCCTTGAAATCTTGAATCATCTGATAAAGCTCTTCTGTCAGCGGCCCATCCTCTACAAGGACAAGCTCATCTGGCTTGCGGCTTTGCTCTATAAGAACGCTATTTAGACTCTTTCTTAAGAAATCCGGATTCTCCTTCTGATAGACAGACATCAATACCGAAAACTTCACTAACAATCCCCCCCCAATCATCCTAAACTAGTTTCCCTTTTCCGTCTTCTCAATAGAGCTCCTAAAATCTGCTACCTGATAAGACTGAGGATAGCTAGACATCTCTTTTTCATAAGTTAAATCTGAAAACAACTTATTCAGAGTCGAAACATGGCGGGACAGTCCTTTTAAAATCCAGTTAAATGCAGGCAACAAGGCTACCCTCTGACCATGAGTACTTTTTATTTCTCTAACTAGCTGAGAGGTGTTGACATAGTCCTGATTTTGAGGATAGAAGACACCGCTGTCTTGATTCTGAACAATCAGTCTGATAAACTCACAAAGATTGTCAATATAAATCATACTACGTTCGTTCTTGACCAAAGGGAAGACTGGTAGCTTCTGAGCCAACTTTGACAGTCGCTTATAATTGCCCTTAGCTTGATGACCATAAACCATGGGCGGCCGTAAAACTGCCAATTTGAAATCTTCGCTCTCCAATTCCGTCAGAACTTGTTCAGCAGCTAGCTTGCTTTTGCCATAAAAGGAATCAGGACGCTCTTGTGTGTCTTTTGTGATAACCCGGTCTCCCAAAACTTCGCCATAGACACTCATACTGCTCATAAAGATAAACTGTTTGACACCTTCGCGTTTAGCCTTTTGAGCCAATTCATAAGGTAGCTGAGTATTGACTTGATTATATACCGATTCCATCTCTTTTGATGGGTTGGAGATATGGACAATCGCCGCCAAATGCAAAATTACATCAAAAGACGAAAAATCTTTCTCCTTCCAGGTTTCTCCGCGGACGTCCAACTCATCAACCTGGACATCCTCCCGTGAAGAAACATACCTCTTAAAGCTCCGGCCGATATAGCTACCCTCTCCCGTAATTAATATTCTTTTCATCAGCCTTTAATCTTTCTTTTCCATATTTCCCGTGCCGCCTTCGACAACTCCTTCGCTCTTGGCCACACTCTTAATAGTGCCAAAGAAACAGCGGACATCCAATCCAAAAGACAAATGCTGGACGTAGTAGCCGTCCAATTCAGCTTTCTTGGCGATTGGCAACTCATCTCGCCCATGAATCTGAGCCCATCCTGTCAGACCTGGCAAAACATCATTTGCCCCATAGCGGTCTCGCTCTTCAATCAAATCATACTGATTCCAAAGAGCCGGTCTTGGACCTATGATACTCATGTCACCGACAAAAATATTCCAAATCTGAGGTAACTCATCCAGAGACGTCTTCCTAAGGAACTTCCCAACCCTTGTAATCCATTGCTCAGGATTTTCCAGTAAATGAGTTGGGGTATCCTTAGGTGTGTCAATTCGCATCGTTCTGAATTTCAAAATATAGAAGTGTTTCTTATGCAGACCGACCCGCTTCTGTTTGAACAAAACTGGTCCTTTTGAATCCAATTTAATAGCGAGTACTAGAAGCAGAAAAAATGGTGATAAGACAAGCATTCCTAAGAATGACAAGACTATATCTAATGTTCGTTTTAAAAATTTATACATGATTATCCTAAAAACTTATTGCTGTGCAAACTTTACCAAGCTATCCTTGAGGTCATTTGCACCAAGAGTCAGAAGAGAGTCCACATAGGAATCCACCTCTATCTTAGGCAGCGACTGAACATTCCCTACAAAAATCTTTTCATAGACTTGATCATTGACCTTTTCCTTGGAAGACAAGAGCTCTTCATAAAGCTTTTCGCCCGGTCGAATACCTGCTTCCTGAATCTGAATCTCCTCTTCAGTATGGCCGCTGAGCGTAATCATCTTTTTAGCTAGGTCCAAAATTTTCACAGGCTCGCCCATATCCAAGACAAAAACCTCTCCCCCTTGCATCAAGGCCCCAGCCTGAATCACCAAGCGGCTGGCTTCTGGTATCGTCATGAAATAGCGCGTCATTCGAAAGTCCGTCACGGTGATAGGACCTCCCTTAGCAATCTGCTCCTTGAACAAAGGAACAACACTACCTCGGCTGCCCAAAACATTCCCAAAGCGGACAGCTGAGAAAAGAGTCTTTCCTTCTTCATTTAAACTAGTCACGACCATTTCCGCCACTCGCTTAGTTGCCCCCATTACATTGGGCGGGTTGACCGCTTTATCTGTAGAGATCATGACAAATTTCGCGACACCAGCTGCCTTTGCTGCTTCTGCTACATTTCGTGTACCATAGATATTGTTTTTGACCGCTTCTGTCGGATTGTACTCCATCAAAGGAACATGCTTGTGAGCCGCTGCATGATACACTCGATCAGGGCGATAGGTTTCCATAATATGGAAAATCCTCTCTCTATCTTGAATATCTGCAATGATTGGAATCAACTCAATATCATCTTTATAACGGCTTGACAGCTCCTTGTGAATCAAATAAATGGAATTTTCTCCATGACCTAGAAGCAGGAGCCTAGCTGGGCAGAATTGAGCAATCTGACGGCAAAGTTCCGAGCCGATTGACCCACCGGCCCCCGTAACTAGCACTGTCTTGCATTTAATATTGGACTTCAAACTTTGCTGATCCAGCTTAACTTCTTTACGTCCCAACAGATCTGCAATATCAATTTCCTGAAGTTTGCTGACAGATAGTTTCCCCGTAATCACCTGTTCATACTTAGGCATGGCATTGACCTTGACCTCCGTCTGTTGGCAGTACTCTACGATTCGTTCGTAATCATCCGGAGCCAACGAAGGAATGGCAATGACAATTTGTTCGACTTCATAATTCCCTACAATTTCAGGTATCTGCTCAGTTGTTCCTACAACTTTTACTCCATGAAGATACGTATTTTGCTTATTCTTATCGTCATCTACAATCGCGACTATCTTTAAATCTTTTGATTTTTGCTGGGCTATCTTGATAAAGAGACTAGCACCATCCCCTGAACCAACAACAAGGGTCTTTGTCCCATCTACTTTCTTACCCAGTAAGGCTGAAGGATGCTGCACGAATTCATGAATCTCCCGCCAGGTCAGCCTTGAAGCAATAACCAACAAAAACGATAGCAGCATAGAAAGGACAATATATCTACTGTTTGTGGATTCGTAAAAAACTTTCTCTGCAATGTATACAATTGAGTAAGCTCCTAAAATTGAGCCCCCTACTCGAAACATTGTTTTGTAATCTGTATACCTTGTAATCGTAGAAAAGACATTCGATAGTGTTGCAAATGTCAAATACAATACAATAATCCCCATTAAAATAGAGACAAAAGACAAATCCGTTATCCCGACATATTTTGCTAAGAAGAATTTTGAAATCCCCTGACTTATACTGAGCAAAATAATATCAACAACAATTAAGATGACTCTTTTTCTCGCTCTTGTCATGTTCCTAATCTCCCAATTATCCTAAAACTCTTTAATCCCTATTATTTCCCATAATTGCCATAGCTGCCATATCCCCCATAAGTTCCGTAGGCGCCATAGCGTTCCAAATCAATGTTATATTTATTGAGGACAACACCCAAAAAAGGAGTTCCCGTTTGTTCCAACTGCTCTTTGGCTTTCATGACTGCTTTTCGTTTGATATGACCTGCTTGTGTCACCAAGAAGCTGGCATCACATTTCTGAGCGATGATAGCCGCATCAATGACCAGACCAATCGGTGAAGTATCTACGATGATGTAGTCATAGCGGACACGCAAGTCAGTCAAAAGCGCTTCAAACTGCTTGCTTTGCAAAAGCCCCGTCGGATTAGGTGATACTGGACCAGATAAGATCACATCTAGGTTGTCCAGATCTGTATCGTTGATGACTTCATGCAGGGCAGCCTGTCCTGACAGATAGTCCGTCAGTCCTGATACTTTTCTCTGACTGCTAAACACACCGGACATGACTGAGTTGCGGATATCCGCATCGATCATCAAGGTCTTATGACCAGCTCTGGCAAAGGCGGCCGCGAGATTCACTGAGGTTGTAGACTTTCCTTCATTTGCCGTCACCGAGCTTATTTCGACCATCTTGATATTGGCGCCGCTCAGCTGTACATTAGTACTTAGAGCATTGTAGTATTCCTCGGTTAATTTGACAAGATTCCTTTTTTTCCTAACTAATTCTAAGGTTGCCATTTTCTCTCCCTTACATTCTGTTCATATCTGGGATAACGCCCAATAGCGTCAAGCCCATGACTTCTTCAATGTCCTCTGGTTTCTTCACCCGATCATCCAGGATTTCTACAGCGATGATAAAGATCGACATCAGGACGCTGCCCCCTAAAAATCCTAAGATAACATTACGCCGAATATTTGGTGAAGAAGGCTCTGCTGGGACTGTTGCTTCTTCCAAAGTTGTCACATCAGAAACTTTTGTCACCTCGATAATTTTCTCAGCGGCGATATTACGAAAGGCATTAGCAATGCGAGCCGCTTCCTCTGGATTGTCATCCTTAACTGTAATCGAAACGATACGAGTATCCGCCGGAACGGAAACGGTGATGTGACGTGTCAGCTCTCTTGGTGACGTTTGCAGTTTCAACTCACTAATTGCCTGTGATAGAACCGCCTGTGAAAGAATGATTTCCTTAAAGTCCTTAACGAGGTATGAACCCGCCTGCAGATCCTGATTAGTCAAAGCTGCCTGCGTTTCGTTCTGACGGCTGACCACATAGATGCGCGTGGTACTCTGATACATTTTCTTAGCAATAAAGACGCTGTAGCCAAAAGCCAGCAAAGAAAAGAGCACTGCTCCCAATACGATGGTAAATTTCTTCAGCCATAAGGCTCTCAGCAAGGACAGAATATCGATTTCTACGATTTGCTTTTCTTGTTTTTCCATTTTTCCCCTAAATCAATTCATTTTTCAATAATAATGCTTGGTTGCCGCCAAAGAGGGCCTCTGCCCGGCGGGAACCGTATTTCTTAGCGACGATGTCAAAGGCCTCTTTCATAAAGGGCGGTCTCTGGCTTAGATTGTGCATGTCGCTGGCAACAAAGTGGACCAAGTCCTTCTCCAAAAAGAACTGAGCCCGTTTTTTCATAAATTTATGCGAGTCTCCAAGCAGCTTAGGCTTCAGAACGCTGGAACTATTAATCTGAGTATAGCAGCCCATATTAATGAGTTCCTGTACCTTCTTTTCATCATTTTCCAGGCAGTGATAGCGCTCAATATGAGCCACGACTGGGGTTAGACCTAAGCGCAGAATCTGAGCCAAGCCTTTATGGATGTCCTTATAAGGAGTCGCCATGCTAAACTCAATCAGCACATAGCGTGTACCAGCTAGACTGGGGAAAATCCCCTTTTCCAACTTATCCGCCACATCACTGGTGTAGTATACCTCTGCCCCATAGAGAACCGTCAAGTCAGGCGCTACAAGCTCTGCCAGTTCTTTCACCATTTTAAAGTTAGCGCTAATGGTCTCTTCAGGCGTTTCAAACATGCCCTTTCTGCGATGAGAAGTAGAGATGATAGTTCGAACTCCCTGTCGATAGCTTTCTTCCAGCAGTTTTTTGGAATCCTCAAAGGTCTTAGGACCGTCGTCCACATCAAAGATAATATGAGAATGGATGTCAATCATGGTGTGTTTCCTTCCATTACCTGCTGAATCGCTGCCTTAGCATTGTCAAGGCTTTCTGGTTGGATTTCCATCATGTAGAGATTGGAATCTGGCATAGCGTAGGATGGTAGATCCATGCGGCCGTTTCCGCTGATGGCTTGTGACTGAACTTGATAGCTCCCCCCTGACTCCAGCTGAGTATTGACCAGATTCATAAGAACAGGCAGCTCCATATTGGTCTGGATAGAATCCTGCAAGCCGGAAATAATCTCGTTGTAGTTCTTCAAAGCACTGGTTGAAGTCAGCTTTTTAATGACTGCTTCGATAACCTTTTCTTGATTTTTCCCGCGGTCATTGTCGCCCCCCTGAAGGGAGTAACGCTCGCGAACAAAACCTAATGCCTGATCTGAGTTCATATGGACTTTCCCTACTGGGAAATGATGATTGCCGTGTCGGCTGGTAAATTCTTGGTCATTTTCAACATCAATCCCTCCCAGCAGGTCTACCAGCTTAAGGAAGGAAGTAAAGTTCAGACGAACGTAGTAGTCAATGCGAATACCGTATAGATTTTCCAGCGTGTGGACAGAGGCGTCCACGCCATAAATCCCAGCGTGGGTCAGCTTGTCCATCTGCCCAGCTCCTCCATCTGCAATCGCCACATAAGAATCACGAGGAGTTGTAGTCAAGAGGACTTTCTTGGTCTTGCGATTGACCGTCATGATGATATTGACATCTGAGCGTGAGACAGATGAAATCGAGCCATAGGTGTCAATACCGCTGACATAGATATTAAAGACATCCGCATCAGCAGCATCCCTGCGCTTGCCGGTCTCTACCTGACGGGTAATTTTATAAGTATAGATTTTCTTTATCTTTGAAGCATAGTCAGCATCGTGAGAAGCCAGCATATCTCCAAACGAGCTATTGAGGGCAATGGCCTCGGTCTCTTGATTGATGAGGGCATTGTAGGCTGAGATATAAGACGAGCTGTTTTCTACAGTGAGTTCTGTCTTTTCAGTCTTCTTGATGTGGTCCAGAAGAGCCGCTACATTGTCCTTGTCTCCATTTTCAGTCGGAGCCGTCAGCTTCTGCAGCTGGGTCACATCTGATTTGTCGCTGTCTGTACGGACATAAACCGCCAGTTCAATTTCAGAGTAATTTGAAGTGGAGTTCACACCTCTAGACAAGTCCATCAATTCCTTGACCCCGTACATGGCTCCTGAAGATACCAACAAGGTCACAAGCAAAAGTAAGGTTGTCAGGACTTTGAACTTATTTTTCCATACAAAGAAGGCCGCCAGTAAAATAACAGCCGCCAAAAGAGCAGACAAAATAAGGTTCAGGTGATGAAACGCCAGAACATTATTTTTAAATATAGAAAAAACAAGCAAACCTGAAACCAAGCTTACCAATGTCAGTAAAGCTGCATTAAAGAGCCTAAGCTTCTTCCCCTTTTTAGAAGCAGGCACATTTCTCCTATGATGATTCATAATTCTCCCTTTTTCTCCCCTGAGATATAAATACATTTTATTATATCATAAATGCATTATGATACACTAAAATATTTAAAAATATTTTAGTTTTTTTCAAATTTTGTTGACAAAAAAGGACAGTCTGTATTAATTTTCAGTAAATTCCTTCCCCCTTCTCGAAAAACCAATATTTTATACTGTTTTTGACAACAGAAAAAAGAGGCGAAACCTCTTTTATATCAGTATTTTGCTTGTTTTTTAAAGCATTTTATCTCTGTCAACTTGCTCGTAGGCCTGGAGGCCATCGTTAAGCTTGTCCCAGATGACTACCTGGCCTGACTGAAGGGATTTCTGAACATCAATGATGCGTTGATTGGAAGAGCCGCGGAACTGCAGCATGAGATTCTTCTTGGTAAGGTCAAAACGGCCGTCCACTAGGATGTCAATCAGACTTAGCAGCTCCAGCTTATCCTCCGTTTCCAGCATCATCTCCTCCCAGGTGTAGCCCGTCCAGGACCAGATATCCTTGTCCGGAAGCTCTCTCCGAATCCGCTTGACCAGAGGCAGGAGAATGCCTGTATTGAGAAAAGGCTCGCCACCTAGGAGGGTCAGCCCCTGCACATAGGGTTCCGCCAAGTCTTTCATAATCTGCTCCTCCAACTCTTGGGTATAAGGAATGCCAGCGTTGAAGGACCAGGTCGCTGCATTATAGCAGCCCTCACAGTGAAACATACAGCCACTGACATAGAGGGAGTTGCGGACACCTTCGCCATCCACAAAGTTAAAGGCCTTATAGTCAATGATTCGCCCCTTGCTCAGCTCCTCACTTTTCCATTCTTGAGGTTTGGGATTGTTCATGACACCTCCCCATCTAGCTCTATCCAGTAGCGCTGACTTCTGTCGATTGTATTTTCGTAAACACCGCCAGCAGAGAGAATCGTGCGGCGGCTGGCTTCGTTGTCTTCATCGCAGGTAATCAGCACTCGTTCCAATCCTTGCTTTCGAGCCTCCGCTAGTCCTAATCTCAACTGCTCCTTCCCATATCCTTTGCCTCGTTGACTGGGACGGATAGAGTAGCCAATATGACCGCCTTCCACAAATAATTTGTCATTCAAGGACAAGCGCAAGGCTAAAAATCCTAGAGGCAGGCCAGTCTCATCAAAGGATAAAAATTTGATTGCAGGAACCCAGCCTACTGGCAGGTTGGCAGCATCCTCCTGCTGCTCTACAATCTTTAACCAATCCTCATAATCCTTTGCTCGCTTCCAAGCGGAGCCCATGCCACCATGCATATAGGATTTTGCAGCATCGAACTCCGCAATCATCTCTAAAATCGCGTCTTTATCTTCCAAAGTTGGTCGTCTTAGCTCCATGCTCCCTCCTTAATCGACATCAATCCAGTAGCGCTCTTTCCCGCCTCGAATATCCTCTAAAGCTCCGCCATTAGCCAGAATCACTGCTCGACTGGCTTCATTGTCACCATCGCAAGTCACTAGGACTCGTTTAATATTTTTACTTTTGGCTACTTGCAATCCTTGTCGCAGCTGCTCTTTGGCCAATCCTTTCCCACGCGCAGACGGACGGATACTATAGCCGATATGCCCGCCTTCTTGGAGCAAATAGTCATTGAGCCGCAAGCGCAGATTGAGAAAGCCCACAGCCTGACCATCCGCTGCAAAAGAGATTAGTTGGATGTAAGGCACAAAACCTTCTGGCAAGCCTAGACCTGCCTCAGCTAGCTGAATCGTCTCCAACCAGTCCTCGTAGACAAAATCCGCTCCTCCAAAGAAGCCGTCCTGTCGGCTACCAGCTGCTTCAAAGTCAGCCAGCATCTCTAAAATCTTTTCCTTGTCTTCTAGCTTCGGTCGTCTCAGTTCCATACTTCCTCCTGATACGAAGAGAGTGAGACCGCCTTGCGCCCCACTCTGACTTCTATTCTTTCTTGTTCTTTTCTAAAAATTGCTGACGCAGTTTGGCCAATCGTTCTTTTTTGCCGCTGCCTCCCTGCGAATGTTTTTCATGGAAACGCTGCACCTGAGCCTTTCCTTTGTCGTCCAATTGATACTTCCCCATCTTAATTTCCTTCGTACTTAATAGTCGAGCCATTCATGTGCTTGACCCGAGCTGATATTTCCTTGTGACGGCCATTGACCATTGGGCGGGCTTGCGGATTTCCTAAGTAACCGCAGGTCCGCTTGACCACATCGACCGTCTTGGGATCGCTGTTGCCGCAGTTTGGACAGGTGAAGCCCCGCTCGGTCGGCGTGAAATCCCCCTCAAAGTTACACTTGTAACAGCGGTCAATCGGCGTATTGGTTCCCAGATAGCCAACCCGATCATAGGCATAGTCCCAGACAGCTTCCAACGCCTTGGGATTTTGCTGAAGAACAGGGTATTCACAGTAGTGGATAAAGCCGCCTGAGGCTCCCACTTCTGGATAAATCTTCTCAAAATCTAGCTTTTCAAAAGGCGTTGGATTCTTGCGCACATCGTAGTGGAAGGAGTTAGTATAGTATTCCTTGTCAGTAATATCCGGAACAACGCCAAACTTCTCTGTGTCCAAACGGCAGAAACGGTCGGTCAGACTTTCAGATGGTGTCGAGTAAACAGAGAAATGATAGTCATACTGCTCGGACCACTCTTGCACCCGGCGCTTCATATCTTTGACAATGGCAACTGTAAAGTCCTTGGCTTCAGGATTAGTTTCCCAGTCGCCGCCGTAAAAGACTGCTGCTACTTCATACAGACCGATATAGCCTAGGGAAACTGTTGCACGACGGTGAGTAAAGAGCTGGTCTACCTGATCATACTTGCCCAGACGTTGGCCAAAAGCCCCATACTGATAGAGAATCGGTGCATTGGCTGGACTGGCTTCCTTGGTCCGCTCCACTCGGTAGACCAAAGCATCTTCAGCGATATTCATCCGCTCGTTAAAGAGTTCCCAGAATTTATCTAAATCCCCCTCGGATTCAAGCGCAATCCGTGGCAGATTTACAGTAACGACACCTAGATTCATACGGCCTGAGTTTACTTCCTGACCATTTTCATCTTTCCAGCCCTGCAGGAAAGAACGGCAGCCCATCGGTACCTTGAACGATCCAGTTAAGTCGATAATCTTATCATAAGAAAGCACATCTGGATACATGCGCTTAGTGGCACACTCCAGAGCCAGTTCTTTGATGTCGTAGTTAGGAGTTCCCGGATCGAGATTGAGCCCGCGCTTAAGGGTAAAAATCAGCTTAGGGAAAATTGCTGTGCGGTGCTCGCTTCCCAGTCCCTTGATACGGATATTGAGAATAGCCTTCTGAATCTCCCGCTCAAAACGATTGGTGCCCAGACCAAAGCCCAGCGAAGTAAAAGGAGTCTGACCGTTAGAGGTAAAGAGGGTATTGATCTCATACTCCAGCGACTGCATGGCATCGTAGATGTCCTTTTTGGTCTTCGCCCAGGCGTACTCTTCCTGCTTATCCGGCAAAACCCATTGCTCTGCATCCTTGAGATGCTTTTGATAATTAAGCTCAGCATAGGGCGCCAAGACTTCGTCAATTCGGTCCGCTGAGCAACCTCCGTACTGACTAGAAGCTACATTGGCAATGATTTGCGAGATTTGAGCTGTCGCAGTCTGGATAGACTTGGGACTCTCTACTTCTGCATTCCCAATCTTGAAGCCATTTTTCAGCATGCCGTCAAAGTCAATCAGACAGCAGTTCGTCATCGGTGTATAAGGGCTGTAGTCCAAATCATGGTAGTGGATGTCCCCCTTCTGGTGGGCGTTGGCCACATGAGGCGGCAGCATCTTAAGCCCAATGGATTTGCCGACAATCCCAGCTGTCAAATCCCGTTGGGTATTGAAAACATCGCTGTCTTTATTAGCATTCTCGTTGACTACTGTACGATCTTTGTTGAGGAGCTTGTCAATAGTAAAGTTGATATCAGTCGCTTTTGAGCGCTCAAAATCCCGTTGGGTGCGGTAAGTGATGTAGTTCTCCGCAATGGCATATTCCTTGGCATTCAAAAGCTCATGCTCAACGATGTTCTGAATCTCATAGATTTTGACATACTTAGCGAAGCGACTGCTGATTTCTGCCACAATACGGTCTGTGATAGCTTCTAGTTTGGCTTCCAGCATCGGATTCAGCGGACCAACTTCCTGAGCTGCCCGCACCATAGCCTTATAGATCTTTGACACATCAAAAGCCACTCTGCGGCCATCCCGCTTCTCCACATAAATCGCTGGAGCAGTTTCAAACTTCTCTTCCCTTAAAATCATCATGAACACTTCCTTTTCCTGCCCTTAGGACAAATCAAGTCTCTTCAGACCACCCACCTGCCAAGAAATTTCCAAGAAATCTCCGACAGCAATTCATCCAAAGAACAGTATTTTTTAAATAAGTCGATACAAGACTCATTATAGCACGTTAAAATTAAAAATCAATATGTTGTGGCAAAAAAGTTATTTTTTCTTTTTATACACAACATATTGATTTTTTACTACTTAAGTTGATAAAGCTTGAAATGGTCGAGTTTGAGATCAGCTTCCTTATAATTTTGGGAAATTAGCTGCTTCACATCCGACAGCAGTTTGATATCATTGTTAACCAAGATATACTTGGGCTGGCTGTTTTCCAGTCCATTCTGAAGACCCAAACGATTTTCAGCTGTTCCCACATACAAAGTTGGAGTCAAGAGAGAAACAGCTGATAGGCGTCCGCTCTTTTGATACAGACTAGCCGAGGTATCCCAAGCATAGATAGTATCCCCATCCTTGGTCTTTTCCTTAATATACTGAGCCGCTTCACTTCTTTCAGCAGATACACCGCTGGAAAGGATATACTCATTCACCAAAGGATAGCCAATCAGATAAAAGATGGCTAAGAGTGGCAGAAAGAACTGGCCTGAGAGATAGGAAGTCCACATCGTAGGACGACGGCGATCCCGGCGGTGACGCCCTGGTACTTGCTGCTTGCCTTTATTGAACCACAAAGCAAAAAGAATCATGGCAAAAGGCAGAGCCGGAAGCAGTTGATAACTGCCTTGATCTGGCAGGATAAAAGCTGCAAAGACAGTAATGAAGAGCCCTAGCAAACCGATAAAGCGCAAGACACGCAGGCTGGTTGCTTGCCCCTTTTCTCTTGAAAAGAGATTGACACCCAAAGCAGAAATGAAACCTAGACCGACCGTCAGCAAGCCATAATAAACCAAATTAGAAATACTATGACTGCCAATCAAGCTGATGGAGTCCCAAGCATAGGTCACCTGACTGATAGCCTGACCAAAGGTTTGATTGGCAACAGTAAAGTAGCCGATAGGATAAAAAATCACTGAGAAGCCAAAGAGACCAGCTAAAAGCTGATAGAAGCCTCGAGCCGCACGCTTGGCTGCGATATTGTAGACCAAAAGTACCAGAGCAGTCAAAGAGTAGAAGACTAGGCTGGAAACCGGATCAATCATAAAAGCAAGAGCTCCGAAAGCCCCATAAAGAATGAACTTTTCATCCTTGATTGAATCCTGCAGATAGCGCACCAAGAAAGATAGACTCCAAAAAATAAAGGGCAGAACAAAAATACTAGAGTAAAGACCGCCAAATCCAAGGGCAAAGACTAGCAGGTAAAAGAGCAGCAGGAGACTGCGTGATAGATCCTGTTTAGGCTGTAAGAGCACCAAGGTCTTGTGCAGGAAAAGTCCAGCCAGCCACAGAGCCAGCGTCTGAAAGACCATCCACAAAAGCTGGCCAAAAGCTAGACTGCTGGTCCAAGCCATCAGATAGTAAAGCAGGCCACTAGTTCCATATATTTGCGAATAAGGCACCTGCCCTTGAGTCATGGCCCAGCCGGCATAGAGATTCTGACTTTGTAAATTCGTTGCTAGATTGGTCAAAAAAGGATTGACCACACTCAGCAGGCTGATAGCCAAACTGCACCAGAGCGTCAAAAAATAGGGCGTCGGCTCTGGCTTGGTAATTTTTTGCTCAGACCTTTCAGCCCTAGTCAGCTGCTCCTCTGAAACCTCTAAAACTTTTTCTTCCGTTGTATCATGCATATAAAATATTCTCCTTGATATCAGTCCCATCTAGTATATCAAATTCCTGTCCTCCTGTCAGCTTTCTCTTGACCCTTCTTCTGAGCATTATAGCTTCTAGCTAGCTCCTCCAATTCCCGAAAACAGCGGTATTCTCTCGTTTCATAAGCAAGCGGCTGACTGGAAATTTTCTCCATTATCATCTTAAAAAATTCCTTTATTTTTTACATTCGTAAAAACAGAGAAAAAATCCAGCCCCCTATAAAATCAAAAATGACAAGAACACATCTCAACACGATTAGAAAAAGCACAAGCAAAAAATCTGAGACTTCCGCCTCAGATTTTCTGAATATTGCTGCAGAACTTGCCCACTTCTGGCATTAGAGCATGGGTGCAAAGAGCTGCATGATTTCTTTGATAAAGCGACGATACCAGCTGCTATCGAGATTTTCAGGAAGAATTTCCTCAGAAGCCTCAAAAATTGCTTCAAAATCTTCCTTGATAGCTGGGATACTCTCCGTATGGTACATCAGGACTGCATTTTCATAATGGTGCACCAGACTGCGGTAGTCAAAGTTAATCGTCCCTACCACAGCAAATTCATCATCAGCCACCACGTTCTTACTGTGGATAAAACCTGGCGTGTACTCAAAGATCTTAACCCCCGCTTCCATTAGATCTGGGTAGGCTCCACGGGTAACAATCTGAATCAGCTTCTTGTCTGGAATAAAAGGAGTCACAATGCGGACATCCACTCCCCGCATAGCAGCATTCTTAATATCCTCCGTCAGGTCATAGTCAATAATCAGATAAGGCGTGGTAATGTAGACATAGTCCGTAGCCTGACTGATAATATTTTGATAGACTGTTTTGCCAACCTGACCCTTATAAATAGGCTTAGGCCCGCTGCCATAGGGAATGTAAAGCCCTCTGCCTTCGACAGCTTTATTTTCCAGATGATACTTGTCAAAGTCTGTGATTTCCCCGCGGTTGATGTACCAGTTCATGAGAAAGAGCCGCGTCAGAGCCTTGACTGCCCGACCTTCCAAGCGCAGACCGCCATCTTTCCAGTGGCCAAAACGAACGATATGATTGATGTACTCGTCAGCTAGATTGATGCCGCCAGTATAGCCAACCTGACCGTCAATGACCAAAATCTTGCGGTGGTCACGGTTGTTGTAGGATACCGTCATTCGCGGAATCACCTTGTTAAACTTATAAGCCTCGATGCCCATCTTGCGCAGCTTACGCGTATAATCGCCTGGCAAAGTAGCCATGCAGCCAATATCATCATAGAGCAGCTTGACTTCAACGCCCTGAGCAGCTTTTTCGACCAAGATTTCCAGAACACTGTCCCACATCAGCCCTTCATCGATGATATAAAATTCCAGAAAAATGAATTTCTCAGCAGCCCGCAGATCCTCCAACATAGCCTCAAACATCTCCTCACCGATGGGAAAATAGCGAGAAGCTGTACCGTCATAGACATCCGCATTATTGTCCATACTCAGCAGTGATTTGATAATACCGTAGGCTGACTTGTTTTCCTTTTTCAGCTGAACACGGAGTTCATAGCTATTGTCCTCTCGAAATTTCAGGGAGTCCATATTTTCCAGCTGGATCATTTCTTTTTTAGACAGCCGTCGCTCACCAAACATCAGATAGAGCAGGAAGCCAAATACCGGCACCACGGCAATCAAAAGCCAGGTCACCTTACTCTCCGGCGGCATATTGCGGTTGACAATGGCTAAAATGGTCCCAATATACAGGAAAACAATCATCGCAACTGACAGCCAGTTGGGTGCAATCTCATTAAAATAGAAGAACGCAACAAAGACAAAGGCTAGCTCCAGCAGCATAATAATGATGCTGAAACCGTATTTTGACATTAATAAGCGGAATTTCCTGAAAGTCATACACTCTCCTATCTCATTGCATATATTCTAGTATAGCAGTAAAACTGCCTTAAAACAACGTTTATATCAATGCAAACTGTATTTCTGATTGATAAAAATCTAAGTACAGCTTTTGAATACTACTATCCTAAGAATTTCACTGAAAGATTAGAACCGATAAAAGGAAAAGCCCTATTAAGACAGGGCTCTTTCATCATTGTTTCGTAAAGACCAGTGTATCATCATCATAAGGCTCTTGGGAAAGGTCCTCGATAGTCAGCTGATTGCCCTCAATGCGATAGCGCTTGACATCATCCCCAATGACCATAGTCTGGTTGGTAGCATCAATCTGAACCTGTTCGATTTCCTGATCGCCATCAGGCTCGATCTTGGTCAGCTGACCAGTAGTTCCTGAAATCTGTAAGGTCAGCTGATCGCCTTCATGACTTGTCTGATAGCTGCCATCCAGCTCACCATTGGCTGCTTGCTCAGAAGAGGATGCAGAAGCTGATGAGCTGCTATTGGCCGCACTAGACGTGCTAGCTACTGGCGAAGACTCTGCTGGCTTGCTGGAAGCGACTGACTGAGAGGAAGGTGCCGTCTGGTTCTGATTAGAACCGCAAGCTGCCAAGGCCAAAATAGCCGCAGCAGTTAGACCTGAAAAGATTAACTTTTTAGAAATTGCCATAGTATTCTCCTTTTTCTTCTGTCTTTATTGTACCAAAGCAGGACTCCGGCGGTCAATTTATAAACTTGTCAAATAAGCTCTGACTTCTGCAATAAAATAGAGAGAGCCCGTAATGAAAAGCAGCTGATTATCGTTTTGCCTCTCCTGAAAATTCTGAATAAGCTGACGATAATCCTCTATGTAGAAGAAGCCTTCCGCTTCGGCTTGACCAAGGGAATCTCCGTCAGAAAAGGAAGTAACCGTCAACTGAACATCTGGCAGAGCCTCTCGCAGATAAGCCAGCATAGCGCTATAGTCCTTACGCTTGAGGGCACCGAAAAGAAGCAAGCACTCTTTGTCATTCTGGCTCTGGATAAACTCTACTAACCTTCCCAGCGCAGGCAGATTATGAGCCCCATCTAGATAAATACCTGGGCTTGCTTCTTCCAAACGCCCTGCCCATCGAGTCTCCTGCAAGGCTGTCCGAATCTTAGCAGAATCTATTTCCCAGCCCTGCTGCTGCATGAAGAGCAAGAATGCCTGCAGAGCTAGCGCTGCATTTTCCTCCTGATAGCCTCCCTTGAGACCCAGTTCAAGATTGGATAGGGTCCTAGTCGAATTGGAAAAAGTCTGATTCGTCAGAGAAAAATCACGACCATACTGATAGAGTTCTATTCCCAGCTCCTGAGCTCGCTGTTCACAAACCAATCGCGCTTCCTCTGGCAGCGGCCCGATGACCGCTGGTCGCCCCGTCTTGAAAATCCCTGCCTTTTGCTCTGCTATCGCCGTCAAGCTCCTTCCCAGAGTCTCCTGATGGTCCAAGCCCACAGAACTGATGACCGCAATATCTCCCGTAATGACATTAGTCGTGTCTAAGAGTCCGCCGATTCCCACCTCAATCAGGGCTATGTCCACTTCCTGCTCCTTGAAATAGAGAAAGGCAATCAAGGTCAGAATTTCAAAATAGGACAGCTGGTCATGACTTTTGAGCAGTTCTTGCTCCATCTTTTGCACCTGCTGACCCAGACGGATAAAATCAGCTGGAGCAATCGGTTGACCGTTGATACAAATCCGATCATGAATACTAATCATGTGAGGCGAAGTAAAACTCCCTGTCTTTCGACCATGCCCCGCAAACAGCTGACGCATAAAAGCAATAGTAGAACCTTTGCCATTTGTACCAGTTACATGAATCGTTGGATAGCTTCGCTCAGGATTTCCCAAAAGAGCTACAGCCTGCTGCATCCGCCCCAGACCCGAACGAAAGTTTAGACCAATTCGGCTGTTCAGCCATTCTTCAATTTCATTCATTTTCTTACCCAAAAAAGAGCAGCGAAGCAGAACTCAAATCTGAATTGCAACTCGCTCCTCTTTCTAATGTTTATGATACGAGATAGAAAATAGCCGAGTCTTGGCTACCTCCTTCTTCTGTCAAGTTTAGCTAGCTTTTCACCCGCACTTGTCCATTTCTGGAAATGAGACTAGGCTAGTCTTACTCCTCCATAAAGCTGTTGAAGACTTCTTCAATCATATCCCATTCAGCATCTGAGTCTTCTGGGATTGGCTGCAGGTCGCCTTCTGTACCGTCTTCATTTTCGGTAAAGGAATAAGCTTGAATCTCTACCTCACCGTTCTCATCTTCTTCCGCATTAGCCGGAATCAAAAGAACATAATTCTTGCCAAACTCTTCCTTACCATCAATGGTCAAAAGAATTTCAAATAAAGTTTCGTTTCCTTGCTCGTCAACCAAGGTGATTAATTCACGCTCTTCATGCTCGTGGTCATGGTTATGATCATGTGTCATACTAGTGTCTCCTTCATTTCTTTTCTAAAAATTTCGATCCAGATAATTCTGCAAAATCAGCTGCGCTGCCAGCTTATCAATGACTTTCTTACGCTTGCTGCGGCTAATGTCCGCCTGCTCCACCAGCATGCGCTCGGCAGCCACCGTCGTCAGGCGCTCATCCTGATAGTCAACCGGCAGACCAAACAGCTCAGCAACCCGCTGGCCATAAGCCTGACTAGCCTCCACTCGAGGCCCACTGGTATTGTTCATATTCTTAGGCAGGCCAATAACAAACTTATCAACCTTATACTCTTTAACCAGCTCGCTCAAGCGCTCTAGGCCAAATTCGCCCTTATCTTCATGAATCGGAATAATCTCCAGTCCTTGAGCCGTAAAACCAAGAGGGTCACTAATGGCAACCCCAACCGTTTTTGAGCCCACATCTAATCCCATAATTCTCATTAGAGATCGACGCCTTGTCCTTTCAAATAATAACGAACCAACTCCTCAACAATCTCATCGCGCTCGTATTTGCGGATTTGATTGCGGGCGTTGTTATAGCGAGGTACGTACGCAGGATCGCCACTGAGTACGTATCCCACGATTTGATTAATTGGATTGTATCCTTTTTCATTGAGCGACTTGTAGACATCGGTCAAAGTCTCGCTAATTTCCTTTTTATTTGAATCATCGAGATTAAAACGTACTGTTTCATCTGTAAATCCCACAATTACACCCTCTTTCTTTAGAATATCCCTATTATAGCATAATTATAGGCTTTTCACAAATTTAATTCACCTGAATTCTCCTAATTTTTCAATAAGCTTTAGCTAATATTTATCCGAAGTCTGGCTCTGAAATCCAGCAAAAATCCAGCTCTCTTCAGAGAACTGGATGGAAACTTCCTAATTTGAAGACGGCACTTCCACACCGTCGCTTCCCTTAAACTTGTTAAGCAATTCTTCCGGACTCAGGGTCTCGATTTGCTCAAACAGCTGCGCGTAGTTTGGAAGCTTTTTGGCTGCTTCGTAGTCTAGATTCTCAGGATCGATAGTCATCTCCAGAGAAATCTCTTCAGCTGTCATATCTGTTTTCAAGTCAAGACCGGTGATATTCACCGCCTCTTTCAGACCCAGTGCTTCTTCGATCAAAGACAGCATTTCTTTCTTTACAGTGGAAACATCCTGTTTTGACAGAGCTTCCTTGATGTTGTCAGGAATAGCCTTGCTGACATGCAGGATAACCTTCTCATACTTCTGTCCGCTGTAGCTGACTGTTAAGATTCTGGTTTCTTTCCCATGTTCTAATTGCTTCTCAGTTTTATAGGACTTAGTGACAATATCTCCTTTTCCAGCCCCTCCCTGTGAGGATGAACTGCTATTTGACTGCTGACTGCAAGCCGTTAAGATTGCCAAAGCTGTCAGCAAAAAGACAATTAATTTTCTCATGTCTTATCTCCTTCAATATTGAACTGATTTTATCATATCATTATAAAAACGGCGCTGTCAAACTGATTGTCACTCTGTCATTAAAATGTAATAAAAAAGAGCAGCTTATTTCTGCTCTTCTGCTCCATTCATCAGGAGATTGTTGATGTATTCTTCTGGCGTCAGCTTAATCATTTCTTTGAACTTGAGATTTTGAAAATAAGGCATAGCCGCTGCTTTTTCGATATCCAAACTCTCAAAGTCATAGGTAGAAGTCATTTTCAGCTCGTTCTCATTCAAAATTGTCACTGAGCCGCTAAAACCTTGAAGTCCACGAGCCTGCACATAGTCTGCATCCTGCTCCAGTGACTCATTGAGCGACTTCTGCGCTTCCTCCAGCCCCATCTGCTTGATGGCTTCTTTCATCTCATCATCAGTCGCAGTCAGCCTTTCAATAACCAAGCGTTTAAAATGCTCTCCCTGATAAGTTACTGTCTGACTCTGCTGGTTTCCTCGTTCATCCTTTGGAAAAACAAGCGTCCGAGTAATCACTTCCTGCTGCTTGGCATTATCAATGATAGGCAGATTATTGCTGATTTCTTTCTTGTCAGCCGCATTCGAATTCGTCTCTGTCTTTTTATGTCCACAGCCTGCTAACAGTGCCACACTCAATCCCAGTCCTACTAAAATTTTCTTCATCTTCCATCCTCCTCAGAGATATTGTATCACAGTTCTGCTCCTTGTCAATCCATCCAGTCGCCAAAGACTGCTATCAACCTGAACAAAAAGAAGAGCCGAGATTCTCTTCCCGACTCTTTCAGTTATATTCAAAGTTTAAAGAGCTGCTCGCAGACGAGCTTCTGCATTTTCAACATTGCGAACAGAACGTGGCAGAAAAGCACGGATATCATCTTCTTTGTAACCAACTTGGAGACGTTTATCATCCACTAAAATGGGACTTTTCAAAATACGTGGGGTCTCCATGATGATGTCAAGAACTTCGTTGACACTTAATTCCTCAATGTCAACACCCAAACCTTTAGCATAGCGGTTTTTTGATGAAACAATGCTCGCGATACCATTTTCTGTTTTGGTTAAAATATCCAGAAGTTCCTCTTTGGTGATGCCTTCTTTGCCTAAATTTTGTTCTTTATAAGTTAATTGATGAGCGTTTAGCCAGGTTTTTGCTTTTTTACAACTAGTACAACTTGAGACAGTATAGATTGTGATCATGTAAGTACTCCTTTCGCTACACGATACTAATATCGTAGTCTATTATATCACAAAAACCATCGGTCTTGCGACCTATTTTGCAAAATTACTCTTCAATTTCGATGGCATCGTCCAAATCCAGAGTCACTTCTTCCATCGTTTCCACAGGGCTGTCAGCCTTGTTGCCAACCGCTTCTGCCAAGTCATCGCCTTCAATCAAACCATAACGTACACGAACCTGGCGGTCAATTTCGTCAAAGACTTCTGGATGATCAGCCAAGTACTTCTTAGCATTTTCAGTTCCTTGACCAATCTTTTCATCATTGTAGGAGTACCAAGCACCAGCTTTTTTGATGATATCCAAATCAGTCGCAATCTTAATCAACTCACCTGTCTTAGAAATACCTTCCCCGTACATGATTTCTACAAAGGCTTCCTTGAATGGCGGAGCAACCTTATTTTTAACAACCTTGATCTTGGTTTCTTTACCAACATTGGTATCCTTCTCATCACCAGTTCCCTTGATTTGAGTATTACCACGGACATCTAAACGGACAGAAGCATAGAACTTCAGTGCACGGCCACCTGGTGTTGTTTCAGGATTACCAAACATTACGCCAACTTTTTCGCGCAGCTGGTTAATGAAAATTGCAATCGTCTTCGTTTTGTTGATAGAAGCAGACAGCTTGCGCATAGCCTGACTCATCATCCGAGCCTGCAAACCGACATGGCTGTCACCGATATCGCCATCGATTTCTGCACGCGGTACAAGGGCTGCAACTGAGTCCACAACCACCAAGTCCACCGCACCTGAGTCAATCAGCTTACCAGCAATTTCCAGTCCCTGTTCTCCAGAATCAGGTTGAGACAGCAGTAACTCATCAATATTGACACCCAGAGCAGCCGCGTATGACGGGTCTAAAGCATGCTCAGCATCGATAAAGGCTGCGATACCACCTTCTTTTTGCGCTTGAGCAACTGCGTGAAGAGCAACGGTTGTCTTACCAGAAGACTCTGGACCATAGATTTCAATAATCCGTCCCTTAGGATAACCCCCAGCGCCAAGGGCAATATCCAAGGCCAAAGAGCCAGAACTCATAACTTGAACCTTTTGCTCTGCCCGCTCGCCAAGACGCATAATAGCTCCCTTACCAAAGTCCTTTTCAATGTTTTTAAGAGCATTATCCAAGGCTTTTTGGCGCTCATCGCCGAATTTCTTTGAGATTTCGTCTAATTTTTTTTGTTTCTTTGCCATTTATTTCTCCTGTTTTTTCTAAAATGTCTTTTGGCCATCTTCGTCATTATACCAAAAATCAGCTATTTAATAAAGTTTTTCGTACTAGGTTGAAGGCGTGCAGAACAGCAATTTTCCGCACATCACGCCGACTGCGTCCAGCAATATTGACCTTAATAGTTTCTGTTCCAGCAGCACTAGCTAAGCCGATAAAAACGGTCCCTGCTGGATGGCCTTCCAGTGACTCTGGACCAGCCACACCTGTCAGACTGACAGCTAGGTCACTTTCGGTCAGCTTTCTAGCCTGCTCTGCCATTTTCCCTGCCGTAAAAGCTGAAACAACTCCATGCTTCTCCAAGTCTCCCAACGGAATATCCAGCATCCGGCTCTTTTCCTCCATGCTGTAGGTGACAAAGCCACCTGAAAAAATGGAAGAGGCTCCAGCAAAATCAGCCAAGGTCGCTTGAAAGAGGCCAGCTGTCAGACTCTCCGCCGCCGAAATCGTCTTCCCTTGACTCTTCAGCAACTCAAAAGCCACCTGTGCCAAGGAATTGTCATCCCCATAACCATAGAAAATCTCTGACAGCGACTGTCCGTCAAAAGTCTTGTGTCCCAAAATTTCCTTTTCCACAGCCTCAAACTTGGTATCGGCTTCTGCCTGACTCAGAGCCTTGGTGGACAGTCGCAGGGTAACTTCCCCTGTCTTTGCATAAGGAGCAATGGTGGGGTCACTCTGCTGCTCAATCATCTCTGACAAAATAGTCACTAGCTGACTCTCGCCGATACCAAAGAAGCGCAGCACCTGTGAATACAATTTCTGACCTGTGTATAAGAGGGGAACCAGCTCGTTATTGACCATGGGCTTGAGCTCACTAGGCGGGCCAGGCAGGACTACATAGGTCACTCCGTCTGCTTCTAACAATCCTCCGACAGCTAAGCCGGTCGCATTTGGTAACGGAGTTGAGCCTTCGACCAGCTGGGCCTGACGCTCATTATTGGGAGTTCGAGCATAATCTGGTCGACTAGCAAAAAAGCGATCCAGCTTTTCCACAGTCTGTGAGTCAAAAATGAGCTCACGTCCTAAGAACTTAGCCAAGGTCTGCTTGGTCAAATCATCCTCTGTTGGCCCCAAGCCTCCTGTTAGGATAATCAGATTACTACGCCCTTGAGCAATTTCCAAAACAGAGAGGAGACGATTTTCATTGTCCCCCACTGCTGTTTGAAAATAAACATCAATCCCTAGACTCGCCAGTTTTTCAGATAAAAATTGGGCATTGGTATTGACAATCTGACCTGTCAGAATCTCGGTGCCCACAGCAATAATTTCTGCTTTCATAAAACCTCCTATCTTACTATTCGGAATTGGCTTTATTTTATCACAAAAAATCTTAAAAAAGTTGATTTTCATTTCAAGAAATAAAAAGAGCTGTCAAGCTCCTTGACAAACTTGTCAACATGCTGTGAAAAACTTTTAAAAAGGACTGGTGTTATGCAGAATAACTAGATTGTTAGGGAAATGCTATTGGCAAATGGTTTCATTATTTTTATAATAAAGATGAAAAAATAAAATCATCTAAATAATTTTATTTGAAGAAAGGAGATCATCATGAAAATTTCACAAGTTCTCAAAGATATTCGTCAACAAAATCAACTCACTCAGGAGGCTTTGGCGGAAAGACTCAAGGTTTCCCGCTCCGCCATTGCCCGCTGGGAAAGCGAAAAAGGTATCCCTGATATTGGAAATCTCATCGCTATCAGTCGGGAGTTCGATATCAGTCTGGACACACTCATCAAGGAGGATGAGCGCTTGGAGAAAAAGGTCATCGAAGATAGTAAGGCTAAGAAATGGCATTATTTAGTCATTTTCTATCTCTTCTCCGTTTTGGTTGAGATTGCTATTTTTGCCTATTTGCATCATATCTTTATGGCTGGCTTCCTCATCTCCACCCTCTTTATGCTTTTCTATGAATTACGCATCTTTATCAAGGAAAAGATTTGGATGCAGAAAGGAGAGTAAGGATATAAAGAGAATAACAAAAAAACCTAGAGGTCTGGAACTTCTAGGTTTTCATTTAATTATGGTCAATAAGGAAATGAAGCAGATAATTCAGCCATTTTTGACCAATAAGCTGCAACCCTCTGCCTATAAATAGAATTGAATAGAGAGAAATAAAAATAAGCTGAAATTTTCTGGTTTTCATCATTCTACTTCCAGTCACAACCCTTTTCATGGTCATTGATAAGTCCAGCTGCTTCTAGGAATGAATAGACACAAACTGGACCGACAAACTTGAAGCCTTGCTTTTTCAGCGCCTTGGACATAGTTTCTGACAGCTCTGTCTTAGTAGGTGCTTCCTTGTAGTTCGTAATTTGATTGTCAATCGTTTTGAAACCGACAAAGGACCAGATATAGTCATTAAAAGAGCCAAACTGCTTTTGAACAGCCAAAAAAGCTTGGGCATTAGCCCTAGTTGCATAAATCTTCATCTTGTTACGGATGATGTCAGGATTGTCCAACAAACCATCCAGATCTGCATCCGTCATCTGAGCAATTTTCTGGGCATCATAGAAATGAAAAGCTTCCTGAAAAGCCTGACGTTTATTCAGAATGGTTTCCCAAGAAAGTCCAGCCTGATAGGTCTCCATGCAGAGCAATTCAAATAACTTCTGATCATCATGGAGGGGTTTGCCCCACTCCTCATCATGATAGGCCACATATAAAGGAGTGTTCATCTTTACCCAACCGCAGCGTTTAGTCATAACTTTCTCCTATTTCACCAACATCTTAAGAGCAGACTTGATATAGTTTTCTGCTGTATCCGTCGTTCCTTCAAAGAATTTCTTGATTTTCTTGAGTTCAGCAGCTTTGTAGCCCAGAGCCAGCATGGCTTCCATGGCTTCTTCCAGCTCCTGATTATCCGCAGTCTGGACGGGCGCCTTGCTTTCTGCTGGACCATCTGCCGCCACTACTTTGCCTTCCAAGTCCAGCACCATCTGCTGGGCTGTCTTCTTACCAATCTTAGGAAACTTAGTCAGGTAGGTGATGTTTTTCTGCTCAATGGCTTGTACTAAGCCAGCATTATCATCCGCCGCAATAATAGCCAGAGCAGACACTGGGCCAATACCTGAGACTGAAATCAAGCTGAGAAAGAGTTGCTTCTCCTCCTCAGTCGCAAAGCCGTAAAGGAGCTCCGCGTCTTCTCTCACCACCTGGTGTACATAGACCTTGGCTTCCTGATGAAGATGCCCTGAGTAAGCATAAGGATTGGCCACATGAAGAATATAGCCGATAGAGTTGACTTCCAACACAATGTATTTGGCTGTAATCTTGCTGATGATTCCTTTAAAATATTCGTACATAATCTTCCTTCTTTTTGTATCATTTTGCCTATCTAGTATATCATATTTTCTGTCTGGAAACTGCAAATAGAAGTGCAACCAGCGGTTGACAAAATGTACAGGAAGCTGTATTCTCAAGATAAATAAAAGCTGTTAGGATAGAGTTAGCAAAGAAAAGGAGGCTGCAATCATGAAACTCGCCGATAAATTATTTGAACTAAGAAAAGAAAAAGGCTGGTCACAAGAAAAACTGGCTGAACAAATCAATGTCTCTCGCCAAAGCATTTCCAAGTGGGAGTCTGGCCAAGCGCTGCCAGAACTCGAAAAAGTTGTAGAGCTGAGCAAGATTTTCCAGGTGACGACAGATTATCTGCTTTTAGAAGACAGTGACAAGCCTGAAATAAAACCCGTCCTCTCAGAAGACGAAAAAAATCGCTACTACAAGGAAGTAAAATCTTATGGCTTCTGGCAGGTTCTATATATTTTTGTATCAGCCCTGGCTATCTTTCTCTTTTTCGCAGGTTCTAGCTTTCCAGCAAAATTCACTGCCCTGGTCTGGCTATCCTTCTTCCTCTTAGTCGCATCCGCAATGGCTATTAGCAAGGCGCTAAAGATTAAGAAAAAGTATCTGGACAAGGTTATCGGCCTTGATGATTTTAAGAAAGAAGGTGCTAAAGATGAAACTAAAAACTGACAATCCCATACCTGTCAAAACTCGTCTGAAAGAGCTGCTTGGAGACTGGCTCTTCATCTCATTCTATCTCATTGCTCTTTTTTTACTAGCTATGGGCTGTTACAATCTGGTTCTAGGAGGCATTCCTGCATTCACTGAAGTCCAGAGCCAGCTTCTGGCTTTTTCTACCTCCGTTCTTCCTCTAACTATCATCTTTGCTTGGCTAGACTATAGAAAAGGCAGTTTTGGCAAGCGTTGGGCAGGTTTACAGTTAGTTTACAAACATAGGAGCCTTGCCCACAGCCTTTTGCGCTCTGCTATCAAGTTTTTCCCTTGGCAGTTGGGACATATGGGAGCTATTCGTAGTGCTTATCAAGCAGATGCCCTGTCAATTTTCTTGTCAACTTCAGCAGGTATTCTCTTCTTGATCTTTCTGATGATGGGACTGCTTCGCAAGGACAAACGCCATCCAGCTGATTTGCTTGCTGGAACACAAGTTCAGCTCAAACATCAAAAACAGCTCTAGTTCTATGACTAGGGCTGTTTTATCTTCTATAAAGTTTAGTATTTCCCCAACTCCCGCAGGCTAGTATGATTTTCCTGAATGCGACGGAACATTTTTTCCATATCTGACTTGGTAAAGTTGACCAAGACCGGCCGACCGTGTGGGCAATTATAGGGATTGTCACACTGGGACAGCTGAAAGAGCAAGTCACGCGCAGAGTAGTCATCCAGACTGTGATTGGCCTTGATGGAGCGTTTGCAGCTCATCATAATGGCTAGCTCTGCTCGATATTTCTTGATGGAAACTTCCTTGGTCAGGAGAAGCATATCACACATCTCATAGATGCCGGCCTCAATCTCCTCTTCCTTGAACCAAATGGGATGCTCACGGAGGATAAACTGGTTGGCTCCGTACTCTTCTAAAAAGATGCCAGCGTCTTCTAACAGCTCCATCCGCTGCTTGATTCTCAGCATATCGTCCGCTGGAAATTCAAAGATATAAGGCACCAAGAGCTGCTGCTGGCTATTGTCCACATCCCCAATCTTCTCCCGATAATACTCATACTTGACCCGCTCTTGAGCAGCATGCTGGTCAATAATGTAAAGACCGCCCTTGCCCTGAGCAAATAGATAAGTGCCATGCATCTGGCCGAAATATTCTAACTCTGGGAAGCTTGACTTCTCTTCCTGTTCCAACTTATCCACAGCCCGCTCCAGACTGGCTTGATCTAGCTCTGGATGGTCTAGTTGGTCATAGCTGGCCAGCTTTCTCTCTGCAAATTTGACTGAAGTCGGTTGCGACTCTGCTTTTTCATCGGTCGCTTCATGAATAGGCTCCGCTGATTCTTCAAAGGATAGTTGTTGCTCGGCCACCTGCGGCTTGAGGAAGAAGTCATTCTGCTCCTTATCGTAGTAGAGGCGATTTTCTTTAAGGGGAAGACTGGTCTGTTCGGGCTTAGTCGCACGCTTAACAGTTGATTTGGCTAGATTTTCCAAAGCATCAGGGATAAGGTCCTGCTCCTTGAGACTAGTCGCAATGGCTTGCGAAATCAAGGCCATGAGTTCCCGCTCTTTAGAAATCCGCACCTCTTGCTTAGTCGGATGGACATTGACATCGGCCAGATAAGGATCAATCTGAATATTGATGACCGCGAGTGGAAAGCGTCCTACCATCAGCTTGCTGCCGTAGCCGTCCAAAATAGCACGATTGAGCAGGAAATTCTTAATATAGCGACCGTTGATAAGGATCGTAATATAATTACGATTTGCACGAGTCAGCTCGGGCAGACTGACATAGCCGCTCACCTCAAAGTCCAGATCTGAAGCAGAGATTTCCACCATTTTCTTAGCTGTTGCCAGACCATAGATTCCCGCAATAGCCTGACGTAGATTGCCACTACCGGCAGTCCTTGTCATTTCGCGGCCGTCGCTGACAAGGGTGAAAGCCACCTCCGGATGGGCCAGACTGAGCCGATTAATCACATCAACGATATGGGACAGCTCAGCCTGCTGGCTCTTCATATACTTGAGCCGGGCTGGAGTATTGAAGAAGAGATCTTCTATCTTGATTTTCGTTCCCACCGGGCTGCTAGTAGGCACATGCTCTTCAATCTCACCACCTTGGGCAACCAGCAGAGTCCCGTGCTGGCCGGCTTCCGTCGCTGTCTCAATAGTAAAACGCGAGACAGAAGCAATAGAAGGAATGGCCTCGCCACGAAAACCCAGTGTCCGAATCCGAAAGAGATCCGCCTGCTTCTTGATTTTACTGGTAGCATGGCGGCGAAGGGCCAGAGGGACATCTTCGTGGTCTATTCCCTCGCCATTATCCGTCACCTGAATGCTCTTGAGTCCAGCCTCTTCGATTTCGATGGTAATCTGGCTGGCACCCGCATCAATTGAATTTTCCACTAGCTCCTTGACCACGCTGCTAGGCCGCTCAATGACTTCACCGGCCGCAATCTGATTGGCTAGAATTTCTGGAAGTTCGATAATTTTTGACATCATTTTCTCCGTATTTGTTCTGCTATCTATTATAACACATTGGGCTCTTTCTATCAGAAGGCAGCCTTTTCTTGACCATTCTGCCCGCCAGCCAAACCATATAGACACAAATAGCTGCCACATAGACAAAAGGGCTTGTTTTCGCTGCTAAGTTGCGGTTTAATAAAGGTGAAAGGAGGAAGTTATGAAAGTTAAGCTAAGAATCGATTCTCAAGTTACCGAAGACTCCGTTAGCATTGAGGCTCGCCTCATGACAGAAAGTATTCAGGAATTGGTCCACTTTGCTCAACATCTAGGCAAAGAAGACAAGATTCATGTCAAAAAAGAAGATGAAATCTATCTGCTGGATGCTAAGGAAATCCACCGAATCTATACAGAAAATCGCCAGGTTCAGGTTCGAACAGCAAAAGACGGCTATCGAGCTCAACAAGCTCTTTATCAGTTGCTGCAGGTCCTGCCGGAGTATTTCCTGCAGATTTCTCAGTCGGAGATTATCAACAGCCGACAAATCAGCCACCTCAAGCTGACTCCAAATGGTCTGATTCAAATATTTCTGAAAAACGGCGACCAGACATACTCGTCCCGCCGTTATCTCAAATCTATCAAAGAAAGGTTGCAATTATGAAAACTCGTCTTAAAGAACTCTTTTTCGGAGGGATTGGAGGGATTTTCATCGGTCTCTTCTTCTCCATGATTGTTTCTTATTTTTACAATCCAGCTTATCTACCGCTGCACCCTCGCTCCCCTATCGGTCACTTCTTTTTGAGCCAACATGTCCATGTTTCCCTCATCATGCTCTACTGCATGCTTGTCTGGTTTATCATGGGAGCTGTTTTCAGATGGAGTGGAAGCTTCTTCCAAAGAGACTGGAGCATCGTGCGCTCCATCGTCAGTCACTATAGTGTGATGATTCTGACCTTTGCACTTTTAGCTAATCTAGCTGGATTTTTCCCAAGAGAAAAAATACTCAGCCTGACACTGACTGCCGTCGGGGAATTCACCCTTATCTATCTAATCATTTCAGGCGCTATCTACTACCACACCTACCGCAACATTCAAAAGATCAATAGCGGCTTGTCTAGCAAATCGTGAGAAATAAAAAGAGCAGACTTGAGGCATTAACAAGTCTGCTCTTTGTTTTTAGAGCTTTTTCTTGAGCTCGGCTACCGCCGCCATGACTTCCAGGGGAGTCATATTGTAGATGTCCAAGTCTCGTAGTTCAGTCAGGACTGGATTTTCCGTTCCTTCTGCGAAAAGAGACATCTGCTCTGCTACTTGCGACCATGTTTGTCTGGATTCGGTAGGAAGATCTGATCCTAGTTCTGTATCCTGACTCTCCAAATGACTCAAAATGCTATCCGCCCGCTCCAGTAATTTCTCAGGAAGTCCGGCAATCTTCGCCACATGGATTCCGTAAGATTTGTCTGCCGGACCCGGCTCAATCTTATGCAGGAAAGTCACCTGTCCATCCTTCTCCAAGGTTGCCACATGGACATTTTCCAAATGCTCCAAGCTATCCTCTAAGGCTGTCAGCTCGTGATAGTGGGTGGCAAAGAGGGTTTTGGCCCCAGTATAATGATGAATATGTTCGATAATAGCCTGAGCCAGCGCCATCCCATCATAAGTAGCCGTTCCACGCCCCAGCTCATCAAAGAGAATGAGCGAACGCTCGCTGGCCTGCCGAATGGCCCGATTGGCCTCCATCATCTCCACCATAAAAGTGGACTGGCCGGACACCAGATCATCCGCTGCACCGATACGAGTGAAAATCGCATCGAATAAAGGCAGACTGGCAGACTGAGCAGGCACATAAGAACCCATCTGTGCCATAATGACAATGATAGCCAGTTGGCGCATATAAGTCGATTTCCCGCTCATATTAGGCCCGGTAATCAGCTGGATGTCCGTTTCCTGGTCCAGCAGAATACTATTTGGAATGTAGCTTTGGGCTCCCATGACCTTTTCCACAACAGCATGCCGACCTTTTTCAATCTGCAGACGGCGCTCCGAAGTAAAGACAGGGCGCACCAAATGCAGTTGTTCTGCCACCGCAGCAAAGCTCTGCAGGACATCTACAGCTGCCAGCGTTTGTGCCAAGGCCTGCAAGCGCTGGATGTATTTGCCAGCTTCCTCGCGAATCCGCATGAAAATCTCGTATTCCAAATTAGCAGATTTTTCACGCGCCTCCAACATCTCTCCCTCAATCCGGGCCAGCTCCTCCGTTCCGAAACGTTCAGAATTTTTCAGGGTCGCCTTGCGGAAGAAATGACTAGGCACATGAGCCAACTGAGAATTGGTCACATGGAAATAGTAACCATCTTTTTTATTATAATCAATCTTCAGATTGCTGATGCCGCTGTTAGCACGTTCTTTGACTTCCAGCTCCGCAATCCATCCGGTCCCATCCCTCAGCACAAGCCGATACTGATCCAAGGTTTCATCAAAACCGGTCCGAATAATATTGCCCTCAGTGATGATATGGGGTGCATCCGGCGAAATGGCCGAGCTAATCAAGCCCGCCAACTCTGGAATAGGATCCAGGCCCTCAATCAAACGAGCCAGATGCGGGCTGCCGATTCCTTGCAAGATAGCCTTAATCTGAGGCACATTGCCTAGGGTAGCTGCCAGCTGCAGCAAATCCTTGGGATTGGTCTTGCCAAAAGACACTCGACTAGCCAGCCGCTCAATATCATAGACTCCCTTGAGGCTCTCCGTCAAATCACTTCGCTCAAAGAAATGATCCAGAAAAACCTCGACGACATTCTGCCGCTGGCTAATTCGCGCTTCATCAATCAGCGGACGCTGGATCCAAGAGCGCAGCATGCGGCCTCCCATGGCCGTCTTGGTCTCGTCCATCAACCAATAAAGACTGCCGTGCTTCTTGCCCGAGCGAGCATTTTCTGTCAAATCCAGACTCGCCTTGGTGGCATAGTCCATTTGCAGGAAGTCCTTGATTTCATAATGCTGAGCCTTCTTTAAATGGCTGAGCTCCCTCATCTGGGTCCGGTGCACATACTCCAGCAATTTCCCCGCAGCCTGACGTTCCATAGGAGACAGCTCCTCGCCCAGCAGCTGAACATCATCCAAGGCTGTCTGTACATAGGACAGCAAAAGGTTCATCTGCCCAGCCAAGACCTGCTCCTCAGCTTCTGGCAAGGCATAGCCCAGCACCACTTCCCTAGCCTTCAAATTGCGGATTTCCCCGCAGACCAAGCTAAAGTCCTCTAAACTAGTCACCTGAAACTCACCGGTCACCAAGTCCATATAAGCCAGACCATAGAGGCTATCCGAGTAATCCAGAGCCACCAGAAAGTTATTAGCAGAGTCCGGCTTACTGGAGTCTACCACCGTCCCCGGTGTGATAACCTGAACGACCTCCCGCTTAACAACGCCCTTGGCTTCCTTGGGATCTTCCATCTGCTCCGCAATCGCTACCTTATAGCCTGACTCGACCAAAACATCAATATACTGCTGTGCCGAATGATAGGGAACTCCAGCCATGGGAATGGGGTTTTCAGCATTTTTATTGCGGCTGGTGAGAGAAATCTCTAAAATCTGGGCGGCATTGACCGCATCATCATAAAACAACTCATAGAAATCCCCCATCCGAAAGAGCAAGAAAGCATCTGGATAGTCCTTTTTGATATCCAAATACTGCTGCATGCCTGGCGATAACTTTTCTACTGCCATCTCTATCCTTTCTAAAAACAAACGAGGTCAGGACTTCCGTCTCAAACCTCTCCATTTTTCCTGAAAAAACTGTGACTCCTACATCACTTCCTGTATTTGCTCTTCAATCTCCTGAGCAGCTGCCTGATCCCGGCAAACCACTAAAAGAGTATTGGCACCCGCAACGGTTCCCAGAATACGGCTATCGAACGAGTTATCCACGACATTGGCTAGCACTGTTGCCTCTCCCAGGCCCGTACGAAGAACCAGACTAAACTCTGCCCTAGCTACACTCTCCACATGCTTGGCTAAAAACTCTATAAAATTAATCTCTTCAGTCTCATGCGCCAAAACATAATAAGTCAGCCCCTTCTTCTTAACTTTAGTCAGGCCGATTTCACGGAGGTCACGCGACAGGGTAGTCTGCGTCACATAAATCCCTTGCGCTTCCAGACGATCCTGAATCTCCTTTTGCGTTCCTAGCTTTTCCTCCTTAATCATCGTTTTGACTAACTGATGACGGTCATTCTTTCTCATTTTTACCTCATTATTGAATATTTAGAAGCTGCATTCATGAAGGGCACTCCATCCGATCAAAGACTGCTTCTCCATCAATCTAGGCAAAGATTTGCAGGAATACTGAGAATAAACAAAAAAACTTTAACCAAGAGTGTCAGAGAAGGAAGCATTTAGATGGAAAACTCATCTATAAATACAGGTTCTTATCTCTCTTATTATATCAGAAAAATTCCTATTAGCCCAAAAATTATTCCCAAAAAAATTGAAGATTCCTTGAAAAATGTGATAAAATAATAACAAAAGACACAAAGGAGCAAATATGGATAACAAACAGTTGATTGCCGGCGAATTGGCCAAGGTTATTGACAGCCTTGATCAAGACGCTATTTTAAATTTATTGGAGCAGCCAAAGAGCTCTGAACTTGGCGATATCGCCTTCCCAGCCTTTTCTCTGGCAAAGACTGAGCGCAAAGCTCCTCAAATCATCGCTGCTGATATCGCTGAAAAGATTGATACAGCGCATTTTGACAAAGTCGTTGCGACTGGTCCTTATGTCAACTTTTTCCTCAGCAAGGCTGAAATTTCTGGCCAAGTTATCAAAGAAGTCATCAAAGACGGAGCTGACTACGGCCAGCAGAACGAAGGAAATGGAAAAAATGTTACCATTGACCTATCCAGCCCAAACATTGCCAAGCCTTTCTCAGTCGGCCACTTGCGCTCTACTGTTATCGGTGACGCTCTTTCCAACATCTTCCGCAAGATTGGCTACAACACCATTAAAGTCAACCACTTGGGAGACTGGGGCAAACAGTTCGGCCTCCTTATGGTAGCTTATAAGAAGTGGGGAAGCCAGGAAGCTGTTGAAGCTAACCCTATTGACGAGCTCCTCAAACTCTACGTGCGTATCAATGCCGAGATTGAAAACGACCCATCTCTGGATGAAGAAGGCCGCCTTTGGTTCAAGAAGCTGGAAGACGGTGACCCAGAAGCAACTGAGCTCTGGCAATGGTTCCGCGATGAAAGTCTGACAGAATTCAACCGTATCTACGAACTCCTAGGTGTCGAATTTGACAGTCTAAACGGCGAAGCCTTCTACAACGACAAGATGGACGAAGGGATTCAAATCCTTGAAGACAAGGGTCTCCTGCAGGAATCCAAAGGAGCTAGCATTGTAGACTTGGAAGACTTCAACCTTCCGCCTGCTATGATTAAAAAATCAGACGGTGCTACCCTCTACATTACACGTGATATCGCAACAGCCATCTACCGGGCTCGCACTTACAACTTTGTCAAAAATGTCTATGTTGTAGGTCAAGAGCAGGCCAACCACTTCAGACAGCTCAAGGCCGTTCTGAAAAAGATGGGCTTTGACTGGAGCGATGACATGATTCACGTTGACTTCGGACTGGTGACTAAGAACCGTCAAAAATTGTCTACACGTAAAGGAAATATCATCCTTCTCGAACCAACTCTGCTGGAAGCTATCAGCCGGGCTAAGAGTCAGATCGAAGCTAAAAACCCAGATTTGGAAAACAAGGAAGCTGTTGCTCGCGCAGTTGGAGTCGGAGCGGTTAAGTTCTACGACCTCAAAACTGACCGCCGCAATGGTTACGACTTTGATCTGGAAGCTATGGTTTCCTTCGAGGGAGAAACAGGCCCTTACATCCAGTATGCCTATGCTCGTATCCAGTCTATCCTGCGCAAGGCGAACTTCCAGCCAGATGCAGAGGCTACATACAGCCTGAACGATCCAGAAAGCTGGGAAATTATCAAGCTGCTCCAAGACTTCGGTCGTGTTGTCAAGCGTGCTGCTGATAACTATGAGCCATCACTGATTGCCAAATATGCTATCAGCCTGGCCCAAGCCTTTAACAAATACTATGCGCACACACGGATTCTGGATGAAAGCCCTGAGCGCGACAGCCGTCTGGCTCTCAGCTACTCAACAGCTGTTGTCCTCAAAGAAGCTCTGCGTCTGCTGGGAGTAGAAGCACCAGAAAAGATGTAAGCTTGATTTAGAACATCAAAAAACGAAAATCTCACTGGTTTTCGTTTTTTTCAATATGATAGAGCTCCTCAATAATTCCTGCAACCTTCTTAATGTCTCCCAACATGCCGCGCATTTCAAAATCGGCCAAAACCGGAAATCCGAAGCGCTCTGAATATTGCTTGGCTGTCAGACAGTATTGGTTGTTAAAGTTACGATTGCCACTGCCAATGACGCCCAGGCACTTGCTGGCATTCTGACCATAGGCAATAAAGTCCCCCACATCGGTTGTCAGAATTTCTACATCGCCATTGTCCACACCATTGCCGCCCTCCAAATAAGTCGGCAGAAAAGCTACGAAAGGATTGTCCATTTCAAAAAAGGGCTGCCCTTCCTTTACCATGTCTTTGATATGAATCTTCTCCACTTCTAGGCTTGGATGCTGCTCCAGCAAATAGTCTGTCAGCCGACGGACGAAACTCTCTGTATTGCCGCTCAGGCTGATGTAAACCAAGGAAACCTTTGTCATTTTACTCTCCATTCTAAAAAATAACAGATATTGCTTCTTAAAATTGTAAGCACTTATCTGTTATTTGTCAAATCTTATTCGTTCGCAGCTAGTTCCACTTTTTCAGCCTCTTTCTGCTGCTGGACTAGCTTAAAGATGACGATGGAAAGGAAGATTAGGCTAATGACTACTGAAAGGAGGATGGAGAAATTCAACCCCGTCATCTGTGCCGAAAGAAGAGTTGAGTCCGAGAAAGAAGAAGCTATAATTCCCTTTGATACCACATAAGCATAGGCTGTCGAAATCAAACCCACAAGAACATCGGCAATGTAGATAAGATTGGCCTTAAATATATCTTTCCTAAAAAGGAAGAAAAGAGCTACTATTAAGAGAACGATGTGCCCGTAAAAAAAGAAATTATTGGCTAGCGAATTCGCCACTTCTGCACTCTTGCTAAAATAAGTGGCATACTGGGATTTTGCTGGTTCTTCTATCTGCTTAAGAATGCTTTTCACTCCAGCATCCGAAGAAGTGAACTTGCCAAAAAGTCCCCACAAGGTTCCCACGGTTGACAATCCCAGCAAAATATAAAGATAAATTGGTTTCTTTTTCATGAACGCCTCCTGTAAAGAAATATTTTCACTTATTATACACCGAAAAGAAAAAGCTGACAAGACCAAGAGGCTTTCACCTTTTCAGAACCACACACAATAACTAAATCCTTATTCATATCTTCGATTAAAAAATCAAAGCCGAAACACTGCTGTCTCGGCTTTTTTGATTCAAAGAATATTAGCTGTTCAAGTGCCATACTTCTTCTTCATATTGAGCGATAGTACGGTCAGATGAGAAGAAGCCAGCTTTGGCGATATTGACGATGACTTTGTCCATCCAAGCATCGCGGTCTTCGTAGTCAGCCAGCATGCGCTCTTTGACTTGGATATAGTCTTCCAGATCCAGCAAGGTCATGAACCAGTCCTTGCTAATCAGTTCATTGTAAAGACGTTCCAAGCGTTCAGCTTTACCGACTGCCAATACTTCATCGCTGACGATAAAGTCAACCAATGGCTTGATAGCTTCACGTGCATAGTACTCACTAGACTTATAAGCAGATTTTGCGTAGAGGTCAATAACAGTCTCAGAATCTTCACCGAAGATGTAGATGTTGTCTTCGCCGACCAGCTCTGCAATCTCAACGTTCGCTCCATCCATAGTACCAAGAGTCAAAGCACCGTTAAGCATGAACTTCATGTTACCAGTACCAGATGCTTCTTTAGAAGCTAGGGAAATCTGCTCAGAAATGTCACCAGCTGCAATCAAGAAGCTAGACGCTGTAACATTGTAGTTTTCTACCATAACTACTTGCAGGTGTGGAGCCACTTTAGGGTCATTAGCAATCACTTCTGACAAGCAAAGGATGAGGTGGATGATGTCCTGTGCAATCGTGTAAGCAGGAGCAGCCTTACCACCGAAGAAGACAGTGATTGGACGAGCAGGAATGTTGCCAGCCTTGATGTCCAGATACTTGTGGATAACGTACAGAGCGTTCATTTGTTGGCGCTTGTACTCATGAAGACGCTTGATTTGGATATCAAAGATAGATTCTGGATTGATTTCCACACCTTGGGCTTCCTTCAAGTGACGAGCCAATTTACGCTTGTTATGAGCCTTGATGCCTTCCAATTTTTCTTTAACATTTTCAGCGCCAGTGAATTCCAACAAGCCTTCGAGCTTAGTTGCGTCATGGTGCCAGTCGCGGCCCAGCAACTCATCCAGATAATGAGACAGACGTGGGTTCGCATGCATGAGCCAGCGGCGGAAAGTAATACCGTTGGTCTTGTTATTGAATTTTTCAGGGTAGATATCGTAGAAGGCCTTGAGCTCAGAGTTTTTCAGGATTTCTGTATGCAGAGCGGCAACCCCATTGACACTGTATCCGTAGTGGATATCCATGTGAGCCATGTGCACACGGTCGTCCTCATCAATGATTTGCACTGCTGGATCTGCGTATTTAGCTTTCACGCGCTTGTCAAGCTCTTTGATGATTGGCACCAGATGCGGCACTACTTCTTTCAAGAATTCCAAAGGCCATTTTTCAAGAGCTTCTGCCAAAATTGTGTGGTTCGTATAAGCAGTCATCTTCTGTACGATGGCAATTGCTTCATCCAGATCCAAACCACGCTCAGTCAAGAGACGAATCATTTCTGGGATAACCAGAGATGGGTGAGTATCATTGATTTGGATGACAGCGTAGTCTGCCAAGTCGTGCAGGTTGCTGCCTTTTTCAATCGCTTCGTCAATAATCAGCTGAGCACCATTTGAAACCATGAAGTATTGCTGGAAGATACGGAGCAGCTCACCTTGCTTGTCACTATCATCTGGATAGAGGAAGAGGGTCAAGTTGCGAGCGATATCTGTCTTATCAAAGTCAATACCGTCTGTAATGATATCTGCATCCACTGAGTCCAAATCAAAGAGACGAAGACGGTTCTTAGTTTCTGTCTTGTAACCTGGCACATCAATATCATAAAGAGTAGATGTCAGAGTGAAGTGAGCAAATGGCACTTGGTAGCTGCGGCTAGAGCGAACCAACCAGTTTTGCTCAGTCAGCCAGAAGTTAGGAATAGTCGTCTGTTCGTTGTTTTTCAAAACCTGTTGGAAAAGACCAAAGTGGTAGTTCAGTCCTACACCATCACCATTGAGACCAAGTGTCGCAATAGAGTCCAGGAAGCAGGCAGCCAAACGGCCCAAGCCTCCGTTACCCAGAGACGGCTCCAACTCAACTTCTTCTACCTCGATCAAGTCCTTGCCAGCATCTGCCAGTTCTTGCTTCACATCATCGTAAAGTCCAAGGTTGATCAAGTTGTTAGACAAAAGTTTACCAATCAGGAACTCTGCTGAAATATAGTAGAGTTTTTTCTTACCAGTATTAACTGGCTTTTGAGCGCTGGCTAATTTAGTGTAGTTCAAAAGAGCCAGATAAAGTTCTTCGTTGCTGCAATCAGCAAGATTTTTTGAATAAGTATTTTTGATATAAGTTTGTAAGTTTGACATGATTACTCCCTTCAAGTCTAATTAGCTATTCTTTATTTGTTAATTAAATCGGTATTCATACGACGGTAAGTCTTAGTCAAGCTGTAAAGCTCACCTTCGACGATTGGATTCAGCTCTTCAGCTGTCATCCGCCAAGTCCAGTTGCCACCAATTGTGGATGGATAGTTCATCCGTGCTGCACTGTCTAATTCCAGCAGGTCTTGCATGGTCGCAATGGCCATAAAGCTGACTGAAGCAAAGATTGTGCGCAGCATTGCATGAGGTACTGTTTCGTACTCCTTGCGGTTAGTGTACTGTGCCATGTACTGGCGAGTAGCGTCGTCAATCTCATCCTTGTACCAGCCCAAAACAGTATTGTTATCATGGGTTCCTGTATACATGACTGAGTTATTTGGTGCCAGATGCGGACTGTCGATGCTTTCATCATCAGGATTGAAGGCGAATTGCAAAATCTTCATTCCTGGGAAACCAGTGCGCTCGCGCAGCTCGATCACTTCATCCGTCATAAAGCCTAGGTCTTCTGCGATGATATTCAAATCACCCAAGGCTTCCTTAACTGCTGCAAAGAGTTTGTAGTCTGGACCTTTGACCCACTTACCAGTAGCAGATGTTTCTGAGTCAGCAGGAACTTCCCAGTAAGACTCAAAGCCACGGAAGTGGTCGATACGGACAATGTCGTAAATCTTGAAGCTTTCACGCAGACGCTCAATCCACCAAGCATAACCATCCTTATCCATCGCTTCCCAGTCATAGATAGGATTGCCCCAAAGCTGGCCAGTTTCTGAAAATTCATCTGGCGGACAGCCTGCCACACAGGTCGGCTTGCCAACAGCATCTGTCTTAAAGAAGTGAGGCTGTGCCCACACATCAGCACTGTCAGCTGCCACATAGATTGGCATATCACCGACAATCTCGATGTGATGTTCATTAGCATAGGCTTTTAATCTTAACCACTGCTTAAAGAAGAGATACTGGGTCACACGATGATAGGTCAGCTTGTCAGTCAGCTTCTCACGATAAGAAGCGAGGCTAGCAGCCTCACGGCGGCGGATCGCTTCATCCGGCCACTCAGTCCAAGCTAGATTACCAAAATGCTCTTTGATAGCCATGTACTCAGCGAAAACTTCCAACCAAGCTGCATTTTGCTCCACAAAGCTCTCATAGTCAGACAGATCTTCTGCTTTCAAGAAGCGAGCTACTGCTTTTTCCATGATTGGACGGCGAGCATCGAAAATCTTTGCATAATCCACTTTTCTAGGATCATCTCCAAAATCAGCTCCCTTGACATCTGCCTCGTTCAGCAAACCTTCTTCTATCAGAATATCAAAATCGATAAAGTAGGTATTTCCCGCGAAAGCAGAGAAAGACTGATAAGGAGAATCACCATAACTGGTCGTTCCCAGTGGCAAAATCTGCCAATAGCGCTGCTTGGTGCGAACCAAGAAGTCTACAAAATCATAAGCACTTTGGCCAAAAGATCCGATACCGTACTTGCCCGGAAGGGATGAAATGTGCATGAGCACGCCGCTTTGACGTTTTTTCATTTTGTCACCTCGTTATTTTTCCTCTACGCCTTTTCATTTTTACTTAATGCAAACGTTTGCGTCGACTTGATTATAACCTATTTTTTTTTTAAGTGCAAGGGGTTTTTGATATTTTTTTCAATTTACTGGTTAAAGGATATAATGCTCTTTTAGGACTCTCCTACTGCCCCAATTGTTTACCGTTTTTCTCTTCTTGCAAGCGTTCTCTTTTTGTGTTAAAATGTTCTTACAAACAGAAAACGTTTGCGTTTGCGGAGAAACTGCTTCATACTTGCTTTTTTGACCACAATAGTTAAGCAAAATCACTGGCTACGATGGCTATTTTTGGCACAGGTTTGCATGACTCTTAGAAAGCAAGTGCTTCTACTAGTAGATTTAAAATAGTTCATGTTATCGTAAGGATTTCCAGCAAATGCAGGCCTTTAGGAGGTTTTTATGCGAGTTACTATCAAAGAAGTCGCAAAACTAGCAGGCGTATCACCCTCTACCGTGACCCGCGTCGTGCAAAATAAATCAACCATCAGTGAAGAAACTAAAAAACGGGTCCGTGCTGCTATGAAGGAGCTGGACTATCATCCCAACCTCAATGCCAGAAGTCTGGTCAGCCAGTCCAGCCAGGTCATCGGCTTGGTCCTGCCGGACGACTCAGATGTCTTCTATCAAAACCCTTTTTTCCCAACTGTGTTGCGGGGGATTTCTCAGATTGCTTCTGACTATGACTATGCCATCCAGATCAGCACCGGGCAAGATGAAGAGCACCGCTTGGAAAATATGAAGCAGATGATTTTAGGAAAGCGAGTAGACGGACTGATCTTCCTTTATTCTAAGCAGGACGATCCTTTGGTCGACTTTGCAGTCAGAAACAACTTCCCCTTCCTTATCCTTGGGAAAGCTGTCTCACCTTTCATCTCTCTGGTGGACAATGACAATATCAAGGCTGGCTACGACGCGACCAGATACTTCCTTGACAAGGGCTATCGAAAAATCGCCTTTCTGGCCGGGAATAAGGAGTTGGTCGTTTCTCAAGATCGTTACACAGGCTACAAGCAAGCTCTGAATGAAGAAGACCGGCCTTTGGATGAACGTATTATCAAATTTGCCTTCGGTTTCCTTCTGGAAGACAACAGTTACAAGATTATGGAGGAGCTGCCGCTGAATGAGATTGAAGCTATCGTAACCTCTGATACCTTGGTAGCAGAAGGAGCCCTGCACTATCTCAAAGATCAGGACTACCAGATTCCCATTATCACCTTTGATTCTATCAAACCGCGCATTGATGTGGATGCCTATATCGATATCAATGCCCTCGAGCTTGGGAAAGAGTCCTTCCGGACCCTCTTCCAAATCATCAAGGACAATAAAGAAGACAAGCAAATCTGCTATCGCCAGCTGATTCCGCATAGCATCAGCACTCGCTAATCCGAGTGTTTTTGCTCATTCATCAACGATTCACATATCGGCCTTGTCCCAACCAGGGCAGAGCCCTAAACTCAAAACAATTACACGAAGAGAAACTGACAAAGAAAGAGGAAAAACATGGCCTTTCGTATTTTTCAAGCCTATTTAGATGACGAAAATATCATCACCATCGAACTGGAAAAGAGCTTTGAAGCCTACTCCATCCACTTTACACTGGAAGACAAGCACAGCTCCAGCCCTTTAACCATCAAAAACATCAACAATCAGGAAGAACGGATTATCTACACCGTGTCGGCTAATGAGCCCATTGACCTGACGCAGTCCTACAAGGTCTATGACCAAGACCGCAACCATACCGACCTGCAGTACCGCCATATCGTGAAAAAGCCTATTTTCGATGAGATTTTTGACTATGCAGGCGACGATTTAGGAGCTCAGTACAGTCCCCAAGCCACCGACTTCAGACTCTGGGCACCTATTTCTGAAAAAGTCCTCCTGCATCTGAAAGACCAGGTTCACCATCTCAAACGTCTGGATAAGGGCGTCTGGCATACACGTATTGAGGGAGATATAGGGGGAGCCTCTTATTCTTATCTCCATAAGATCAATGGCAAGTGGGTGGAAGTCCATGATCCCTACGCCCTATCCTCAGATGTCAATTCGGGAAACAGCTATGTCATCGATCTAGACAAGATTAAAAAGCCTATCAAACGAGCAAAAACACAGCTGAATCCGACAGAAGCCGTCATTTATGAAATGAGCGTCCGCGATTTTTCTATGCAGAAAGAAGCTGGTTTCTCCTATCCTGGGAAGTTTGCCTCGCTGAGCGAATCTCCAGTCGTTCACGGTCAGAAGTTTGGTCTGGACTATCTGAAAGAGCTAGGTATCAGCCACGTGCAGCTTCTGCCTGTCTACGACTTTGGCAGCGTTGATGAAAAGCATCCAGAGCTCGTCTACAACTGGGGCTACGACCCTGTCCAGTACAATGTCCCAGACGGCAGTTTTGCCAGCGACCCACGAGACCCCTATGCCCGTATCTTAGAGCTGCAGGCAGCCATTACTGCCTACCACAATGCTGATATCAGCGTCATCATGGATGTGGTCTACAATCATGTCTATGATGCCAATAGCTATGCTTTTGAAAAAATAGTGCCCGGCTATTTTTTCCGACTCAATGACATGGGCTACCGGACCAACGGAACCTTCTGTGGTAATGATGTAGCCAGTGAGAAAATCATGGTCCGCCGTTATATCAAGCAATCGGTCAAGCAATGGGTCAGTCTCTATGGCTTTGACGGTTTCCGCTTTGATCTAATGGGGATTTTAGATATCCAAACCATGCAGCAGATAGTCGACGAGCTCAAGGCACTCTATCCTAACATCTATCTCTACGGTGAAGGCTGGCAGATGGATACTGGACTGGCAAGTGAGCGGTTGGCTCATCAGTACAATGCTGCCCAGCTTCCGGATTATGGATTTTTCAGTGACCATTTCCGTGACAGTCTCAAGCAGACCATCGCCCAAGGCCGGCAAATCGAGAGCAAGACTCCTGCCAGTCAGCTTGAAAACGTCCTGACAGCCAATATCGGTCTAAAAGGCGAGCCCCACTTCACAGCGCCCCAGCAGGCCATTAATTATGTCGAGTGCCATGATAATGCAACAGTTTTTGATTACTTTGATATCGTCAATCCTGCTATCACCCTGCGGGATCGGCTGGCCAATTCGCGGCTGGCCCTCCACCTCGTACTACTGGCCCAAGGTGTGCCCTTTATCCATAGCGGTCAGGAATTTTTCCGGACTAAAAATCTGATTGACAACACCTACAATATGCCTGACGAAATCAATAAACTAGACTGGCTGCGCTCCCTACATTACACAGAGGATATTGCTTTTGTTAAACAGCTGATTGCCTTTCGCAGGGCACACCCGCTGCTGCATCTAAAGACCAGCACCGCCATCAAGCAAGCCTGTCAGGTCAACTGGCTGACAGACAGTTTATTGGAGTACAAGATTCAAGACAGCAAAGAAAGTATGACAATCGTCATCAACTTTGGCAACCAAGAGGCTGTCTACGAAAACAAAAACAAGCAGAAGCTACACCTCCAATACCCAGCCATTGATGCCCAAAAACCAATCGCACCGCTAGCTGACAGTTACAACCTAGCTGGCAAGCAGTTGATTGTGTTGAAATAGATTATAAAACATCAGCCAATGAATAAGCTGATGTTTTTGTTTTTTACAACCCCAAATAATCCTCAACCGCTGCCTGCATTTGACCTGCAGCGACCGTCGTTTTATGACGCACTGGGGCTGTTTCTAAACCATCCACAGCTGGTGGAAGGGCTACGCCAGAAAGTTCGTGCAGTTGAGTCAAAGCCTCGAAGTCACTGAGTCCTGTTTGGCCAGTCACAGCCTCAACAGCCACGACTGGGAATTTATATGGACTAGCGGTAGATGCGATAACCGTCTTGCGCTGATCGCCAGTCTCTGCAAGATATTTTTGATAGACAGCAGACGCAACGGCAGTATGAGGGTCTTCGATGTAGTCAGATGCTTGATAGACCCGCTTGATTTCAGCTGCTGTTTCTTGCTCTGTCGCATACTCAGCTGCAAATAGTTCCAAAATCTCAGCATCAAAGTCCGTCAGTTCATACTGTCCATGCTCATTCAGAGCCGCCATCAGGGCAGCTGTTTTCTCAGAGCTGTTACCAGACAGATGGAAAATCAAACGCTCCAAGTTAGAGGAGACCAAAATATCCATGGACGGACTAGACGTCACCTTGAAGCTCCGCTTCTTATCATAAACCTGAGTCTTGAAGAAGTCAGTCAGGACATTGTTTTCATTCGATGCGCAGATCAGCTTGCCAACTGGCAGACCGATTTGCTTGGCATAATAGGCCGCCAAGATATTACCAAAGTTCCCTGTCGGAACAGTAAAGTTGACCTTGTCTCCTGCTGTGATTTCTCCTGTCTTCACTAGCTGAGCATAAGCATAGACATAGTAAACAATCTGCGGCACCAAACGGCCGATATTCATAGAATTAGCTGATGAAAACTGGAGTTTGTGCTCCAAGAGACGAGCTCGTAGATCTGTGTCATTGAACATGTGCTTGACATTGGTCTGAGCATCGTCAAAGTTGCCATCAATGGCCACCACATGCGTATTGGCACCTGTCTGGGTCGTCATTTGCAGCTCTTGGACCTTGCTGACACCATCTTTCGGATAAAAGACGATAATCTCAGTCCCAGGAACATCCGCAAAGCCTGCCATAGCCGCCTTGCCTGTGTCACCAGAAGTTGCCGTCAAAATGACAATTTTGTTTTCCAAGCCATGCTTTTTGGCTGCGGTTGTCATCAAGTGAGGCAGGATGGACAAAGCCATATCCTTGAAGGCAATGGTCGCTCCGTGGAAAAGCTCTAGATTGTACTGACCATCCAGTTTGACCAAGGGAGCAATCACTGCATCATCAAACTTGCTGTCGTAGGCATGGTTGATACAGCGGTCCAGCTCCGCTTCAGAAAAATCATCCAAAAAAGCAGACAAAACCAGCTTGGCTACTTCCTGATAGGAAGCGTCTTTGAGCTTAGCAAAGTCCAAATCGACCTGCGGATAGGTAATGGGCGTAAAGAGACCGCCGTCTGTCGCCAAACCTTGCAGAATCGCCTGACTAGCTGTTACTCTATTCTTTTCGTCGCGTGTTGATTGATAAACTAAGGTCATTCTCTCTCATCCTTTATCTGTAGTTCGCTTTATTATATCAAAATTTATCAGAAAATTCTCGCTTTTTCACAGAGAATATCAGAAAAAGCCCATTTCTGGGCTTGTTTTCATCTTATTCATTCATAGATACGTGAACATGGTCGTAGTGGTTTTCAGTTACGCTGCCACGGTCTGGCATTTGGTTCCAAGTATTAGCTGGTCCATAAATGCTTTCAAATGGTGCATAGAACTGTTGCTGCCAGATAACGTAAGAGATTCCTCTTTCAGTCATGTTAGAAGTAACATCGGCTGCAACCTGGTTTCCTAATTCAGTATTCTCACCAACGATAAAGTCAGCTGCCAAGCCTTTACCATGGTCACCACTATCACCTGGGCGGTAAAGACTAAATTCTGTAATTCCATATTTAGCTGCTATCTCTTCTTTCAGAGCTGCAGTTTGTGGCTGAAGACCCTCATTAGCAGGATTGTTAGTTGTCACGCTAGCAGCGTCTGTTACAGCTGGAGCATTGTAAGTTGTTGGCTCAACAGCGGCAGTTGCTTGACTAACTTGGTCTTGGCCTAATTCAGTCACTTCTGGAGCTGCCTCTGCTGGTGCTTCTGGACTTGCAGCAACTACTGGTTGTGGAGCTGCCTCTACTGGAGCTGCTGCATTTTCTTCCGCAGCTGGCGCTGCTTCACTTGCAACTTCTGCTACTGGGGCAGGAGCTTCTTCAACAGGTGCTGGTGCTTGGTCTGCTGGAGCTGCAACAGCTTCCTCAACAGCCGGAGCTGGAGTTTCTGCTGCTTGAGCCGGTGCCGCTGGAGCGGCTTGTTCAGTACCAAAAATCTCGCTAGCCGTATAATCTTCCGTTACCAATCCTGCATTATTTCCTGCTTGGTAGCTTTGGATTTCTACAGAGGTAATTTCGTTATGTCCATTTGTTGTAATAGTCAAAACAGTACCTGGGAAAATCAAGTCAGCATTGGCAATTTGGTTGATTTTAGCCAAGTCAACAAGATCAATGTTCATCGCTTGAGCGATATTTCCCAAAGTGTCTCCATATTGAACAGTGTAAGTTTGTTGGTTTTCATTACTCGTAATATCCGCTTTAATTTGCTCAACTGTTCTGGCAGTCCAGTTTTGTGGCTGCTCCTCAGCTTTTGTTGTAAACAAAGGCAATGCTGACAAAGCAACAGTTGAAGCCAAAAGTAATTTCTTATTCATTTTCATATGCAAAATGCACCTTCCTAATCATTCATGATACGAAAACCATCTTACCATAAATCTTCTAAGAAAAAAGCCTTTTTCGACCTATTTAACAGAACTGTCTGCCCCCTGTAATATGGAGATTTGTTTGTAACATATAAATATTTGTAAAAAGAAAAAGAACCCCATTTAGAGAGGTTCTGTTTTTTCTTTTGGACTTATTTGAATTTTTTCTACTCTGGTGAACTGAACCCGACCTAAGCTCTTGGCAAAAAGATAAAATCTCCTAGAAGCCATCGCTTCTTTGTCTATTTTTGCTGTGAATATATCTATTCCGTCTAGGTTAGCCTAGCTAAATCGAGCTACGGCTAAAAACTCGGAAAAAAGAGAACTGGCTCAGATTCATCGAATCCTTCGTCCAGTTCCTATTTTTTATCAGTTTTCTTTGATTTTTTTATATTCTGCTAAATTGAACCCGACCTAAGCTCTGGACAAAAAAGATAAAATCTCCTAGAGGCTAACGCCTCTTCGTCTATTTTCCTATTTTTGCTGTGAACTCTTAACGGTCTTGGTATCTTATTTCACCTTCATCATTCGGACGAGGCTGGCCCGTTCGGCTTCTTCCAGCTTCATCTCGATGTAGTAGATGGTTTCTTTGAGGTCAGGGATGGTAGCATACTCTAGTCCATTGACCCGACGGCGTGTTTTCTCGATTTCATCCGCCATGAGCTGGCAACTTTTCTCAATTTCAGCCAGTCGCAGCAGGTCAGGAAGCAGATCGCTCATACTTTCAATGGTTTCATCCATTTGGCTGTTAGATGCCACATAGCTATACACCACGTCTCCCTCGTCATCACCGTAGGGATTGTCAATATGGGCGTGCATCTTGGGCACGCGCACACTCATGATATTCTCTGTTTCCACATGCAGATTGACTTCCCGCATGGGCACAGCAAAGATTTCCTCGACCATGAAGTCGCTCTCCAGCGCCTTGGCCATGACAAAATCCTGCAGGTGACCGACCAGAGCGGATTCGACCTTTTGGCGAAGCTGATTATTCTCACGAACAGACTCAATGAAGCGCCGCATCAGCTCATCCCGCTTGTCCTTGAGCAATTTATGCCCACGGACAGCCGTTTTGAGACGGGCTTTTAAGTTATTCAGCTCCATCCGAGTCGGCTTGACATTGAGTCGCGTCATCTTTCTTCCTCCTTGGTCTGCGGCAGGTATTGGTCAATCATATCGTCCTTGATCCGCTTAAGCTCTGTTCTTGGTAGGATGGAAAGGAGTTCCCAACCCAGATCCAAGCTTTCCTCAATGGTTCGGTTGGTCTGGAAACCTTGATTGATGTACTCCTGCTCGAAGCGGTCAGTAAAGCGAACATAGAGCTTGTCCGTCTCGGACAGGGCGGATTCTCCCAGAACGACTGCCAATTCCTTAGCCTGCTTGCCTTGGGCATAGGCGGCAAATAGCTGGTTCATGGTTGCAGCATGGTCACCTCTGGTCTTGCCCTCACCTGAACCCTTGTCCTTGAGACGAGACAGAGATGGCAGGACATTGATGGGCGGACGATAGCCACTATTGTAAAGGTCGCGTGAAAGGATAATCTGACCTTCCGTAATATAGCCCGTCAAATCCGGAATCGGATGGGTAATATCATCCTCTGGCATGGACAGGATTGGAATCTGAGTCACTGAGCCTTTCTTGCCGACCAGACGTCCAGCCCGCTCATAGAGGGTGGACAGGTTAGTATAGAGGTAACCCGGATACCCACGACGGCCCGGCACCTCACGACGAGCTGCGGAAACTTCCCGCAGGGCTTCACAGTAATTGGTCATGTCAGTCATGATAACCAGAACGTGCATATCCTTTTCATAAGCCAGGTACTCAGCTGCTGTCAGGGCAATCCGCGGCGTCGCAATCCGCTCGATAGCTGGATCATTAGCCAGATTGATAAAGAGCACCGAGCGGTCAATTGCTCCTGTCTCCCGGAGGTCATTCATGAAGAACTCGGCTTCTTCAAAGGTAATCCCCATGGCCGCAAAGACTACGGCGAAGTTTTCATCAGAGTTGAGCACCGTTGCCTGACGGGCGATTTGAGCGGCTAATTCCTTGTGGGGCAGACCAGAGCCAGAAAATACTGGCAGTTTCTGTCCCCGAACCAAGGTATTAAGGTGGTCGATGGCCGAAATTCCAGTCTGAATAAACTCATCCGGATAGTCGCGAGCTACTGGATTGATGGCTTGACCGTCAATATCCAGATATTTTTCTGGCAAGATAGCTGGGCCGCCATCAATTGGCTTGCCCATGCCATTGAAAATCCGTCCCACCATGTCTTCTGACACTGGCAGCTCTAGCGGACGGCCGGTAAAGCGGACCTTGGCTTTTTCCAGATTGATACCGCTAGATCCCTCAAAAAGCTGGACCATAGCCTTGTCTTCTTGGACTTCCAAGACCTGCCCTTGACGCTTGCTGCCGTCATGCAGCTGGATTTCTACCAATTCATTGAAATGCACGCCAGCAACTTGGTCGACAATCATCAGAGGGCCGACAACTTCACTGACGGTGCGGTATTCTTTAATGACGCTCATTGTCTAGTCCTCCTTGGGCAAGAATCTGGTGCAGAGTTTCCTCGATAGTCTGACTGAGGGCCTGGATTTTTTCCAACTGGTCTTCGTGGATAAACTTACTGCGGGCAATTCGGTCACACAGCTCCACCGTTCCTTCCATGATTTCCCGGAAATAAGCCCCCAGCTCCAAGGCACGATTGGCCTCCGCATCAAAGGTTAGGATATTGCTCAATAAAGCTACCTGTTTTTTGAAAGAAGTATAGGTGTCCACATCATCAAAGGCATTCTGCTGCAGATAGTCCTCGCGGATCATCTTGGCTGCATTCATGGTCAGCCTATCCTTTTCAGACAAGGAATCCAAGCCCACCAAACGCACGATTTCCTGCAACTCACTTTCCTTTTGCAGAATATTCATGGCCTTGGTCACCTTTTCCGCCCAAGCAATCTTCTCATGCTGGTCGATATATGCTCCCACTTCGTCTAGGTAGAGTGAGTAAGAGCTCAACCAGTTGATAGCTGGGAAATGCCGACGTTGAGCCAACTGGGCATCCAAGCCCCAGAAGACCTTGACAATCCGCAGGGTATTTTGCGTCACTGGCTCAGAAATATCTCCACCCGGAGGTGATACGGCCCCTATAGCAGTTATAGAGCCTTCGCGCGCAGTTGAACCGAGCGTCTTGACCCGGCCAGCCCGCTCGTAATACTCAGCAATCCGGCTGCCAAGATAGGCAGGATAGCCTTCGTCGCCTGGCATTTCTTCCAGACGGCCGGACATTTCCCGCAGAGCTTCTGCCCAGCGAGAGGTGGAGTCCGCCATGATGGCAACGGAATAACCCATGTCACGGAAGTATTCTGCTATCGTAATCCCTGTGTAAATCGATGCTTCCCGAGCCGCCACCGGCATATTGGAGGTGTTGGCAATCAGCACCGTCCGCTGCATGATGGACTGGCCAGTTGCTGGGTCAATTAGTTCTGGAAATTCATTAAGCACGTCGGTCATCTCATTGCCACGCTCACCGCAGCCGACATAGATAACGATGTCAACATTGGCAAACTTGGCCACCTGGTGCTGGACGACAGTCTTACCAGCCCCGAATGGTCCTGGTACGGCTGCTGCTCCGCCCTTGGTTACTGGGAAGAAGGTATCGATGACCCGCTGACCAGTCACCAAAGGCTCAACTGGAATCAGCTTCTGAGCAAAAGGACGCCCACGACGGACCGGCCATTTTTGCATGAGAGTCCCTTTAAAGACAGAACCGTCCGCCTGCTCAATCTCGTAAACAGTCTCTTCAACAGTGAAACTGCCAGCTGAAATATTGACCAAGCGTCCACTGACGCCGACCGGCACCATGATGCGGTGCTCCACCAGATTGGTCTCCTGCACCGTTCCCAGAATATCGCCAGCCTCAACTGTATCTCCGACAGACAGACCTGGAACGAAATCCCACTTAGCCTCTCGGTCTAGATTTGGCAGTTGGACACCACGGACGAGGAAGTCGCTCTCCGTGATGGTCTGGAAACGCTCCAAAGGCCGCTGAATCCCGTCAAACATCTGAGAAATCAGACCTGGACCCAGTTCAACGGACAGAGGGCTTCCAGTTGTGATGACCGGCTCTCCCGGACCCAAGCCAGAAGTTTCTTCATAAACCTGAATAGAGGCTTGGTCCCGCCGCATTTCGATAATTTCACCGATTAGCCCCAAATCGCCAACTCGGCAGATATCCTGAATATTCGCTTCCTGCATCCCTGATGCCAGCACCAGAGGACCAGAAACTTTGATAATCTTTCCTTGACTCACAATCTTCCTCCATTCTTGGGAGATTTTTGTTCCTTCTCAATGAAAATCAAAGAGCAAACTAAGTAACAGTTTGAATTCCATTTCCAAAGAGTGTTTTTTGATCCTTGCCGCGAGCTTGAAATCCTTCTTAGCTAACTCTAGGGCAAGGATTGTTTCTTTTTATTTTAAAAATCAGATAAGGCTTTTATTTGCTGACCATTTTCGTCGAAATTGTCTGGGCTTAGCCATTTTTCTAGACGGCTCTTGACGGCCGGCCAATCCTTGTCAATCATAGACAGCCAGTCCGTGTCTCGGTTGCGCCCCTTATAGACTACCGCCTGACGAAACCTGCCTTCATAGGTGAAACCAAGCCGCTCTGCTGCCCGTCTTGAAGGCTGATTGAGGGCATCGCATTTCCATTCGTAGCGGCGATACTCCAGCTCTTCAAAGACATAGCGTGCCAGCAAGTACTGAGCTTCAGTAGCCAGTCTGGTGCGTTTCAGCTTGGGCGAATAGGTCACAGCACCCACTTCGATAACGCGGTTATTTCGGTCAATCCTCATCAAGGCAAAAGTTCCCAGAGCCTTACCGCTCTCCTTGTCCAAAATGGCATAGTGGAAACGATCCTGTGCTGCCAGCATCTGTTCTAGCAACTTGGACCATTCTTCCTGACTTTGGACAGGATTTTGAAAGAGATAGGTCCACATATCTGCAGGAGAATCCGGGCCATACACTTCGTATAAATCGGCCCCATGCTCGTCCTTGGACAAACGCTCGATAATAACATACTGGCCTTCGATTCGCTCCAGTTTGGGCAAGTCCCCCGGCTGAAAATCCGGCAGAGCATCCCCAATGGATTGGCCTAGTTCATTGATTCGCATAAAAACCTCACAATATATCTTGTCCGACAGCCTTTTCGACATTTTCATGAATCCGCGAAAGAGCCAGTCCCGTGCTCCCCTTATGGGTAGGAATGAGCACAAGAGCAGGAACCTCCAGCTGGTCATAGTAGGCCAGGGTTTCTGGAATATCCGCAGCCATATCCTCCGTCAGATAGATAATGCCGAAATCTTCGCGGGCTAGCCGACGCAGGGTATTGACCGTCTCCTGAGCTTCCTTCACTGGAAAGGTCTGAAAACCAATCAGCTTAAATGGAAGAATGGTATCGCGATTCCCCACGACAGCAATCTTGTAGCTAGTCTTGTCCATAAATCGGTCGCATCCTTTCTCTGATAAGCTCTACTGGCAGCTGATTGTCCATGCCGGTCAAAATCAACCGCAGATTCTTGACTTCCAGCTCCTTGCCCAGCAGATAGCGGGCCAGAGGGAGCGGTCCATCTGTCTCAAACTGACCAGCCGCCAGCAACTTAGCCTGCAAGAGGTCCGCTAGATATTCTAACTCTACTGTCGTCAAGGTCTGGTTCCGCATTTTTTCCTCATTGGAGCGCAGTTCCAAATCGTAACCACAGGGATTGATCTGGCTAAACCAAGTCAAGAAATCCCCCTGCTCTGCCATGGCAATCCAGTTGGCAGCAGAAAGACTTCCCTCATCAGACAAGAGCTGCCTCATAAAGCTGCGCGGTTTGTCCAAGACAACAGCCCGCTTGACGGTGATGGCATTGTAAAAATCAATAGTCAGATTCACCAGCTGCAGCAGGCTCTCATCTTCCAACTCCTGTGTCAGGCGCTTGAGATGCTGGAAATAAGCCATATCCATGCCAATCTCCAGCACGCGCACATCCTGATAATCCTGATATTCCTGCCAGGTCGCAAGCACCTCGTCCAGCATGAAATCTGGACAATACTCAGCCGAAAAGGCCATGACCAAGTGCTCCAAAACCTCCAGCGAATAGGTCCCCACCGGCATCAGCAAATGCTCCAAGGACTGACCTGTCGCCCGACCCTTGAGAAAGACTTTGAGATTGTGGTAGGTATAGCGGAGCGTGAAAATCTCCACCAGCTCTTTACTAGGACTAATCTCAAGCGCCCAATTATAAACGGAATACAAATGCTTCATCAGTACTTGCTCAATGGCATTGAGATCCTTGATTGCTTCAGCATCCATGGCGTAAACCGTCCCCTGCAGAAGAGCCGAACGACTGGCAGGATCGTCAGCCTGCAGCAACTGATCATATTGCTGGGGCGTCAAAAAGGAAGCCTCCTGCACACTAATGGCTGTATTGACTTGAGAGAAGCTTGTTTCACTCATGGTCCGCCTCCTATTCTGCCTGGTCTTTGAAAATATCCTGAGCCAGACGGTAGCTTTCCTCCTGCCAGACAGAGTCCAGCAAGTCACGATAGAGATAGCTGTCATCCACCCGTCCCTGGCTTAGTACAAAACCTGCCTGGCCGACTATGGACTGGTCTGAAAAAGACACTTTTGGAAAGGCTTTTTTCAAGCCTTCTAACTGGCTGAAGCTGAATTTCTCAGCAGACAGAGCACCGAAAACCAGCGTCAACTCTTCCTCTGGATATTTAGCCAGGACACTCTTTAGAAAATGTTCCTCTTCATCTGATGACCAAGCCGCCATCTGAGCATAAGCCTCTTCAAAAAGTTCTCTGAGAACCCGCTGCTTGATAACCAAAGTAGACTGGCGCTTTTGATTTTCCAACTGCTGAATATCGCGCTGACTGCGCCGGCTGATTTCTTTCAGCTGCTGCTCCCGCTGTCCAAGCTTTTGCCGAACCAGCTTGGCCTCACGTTCCTTGGCTTCCTGCTCTATTTTCTCAGTAGCCTCAGCCAAAAGCAGACGCCCCTTCTCGTGAGCCTGCTCCAAGACAGAAGCTTTGAGATCTGATATGTCAGACATAAAAGCCTCCTTACTTCACATTCAGAACCATGATGAAGGATACAACGAAGGCCAAGATGGCGTAGGTTTCAACCATGGCCGCTAGGATAACCCCTTTCATGACCTCTTCCGGACGCTTGGCCAAAATCTGAATACCAGCTGTCGCCACTCGTCCTTGATGCTTGGCTGAAAAGTATCCTACGATGGCAACTGGCAGAGCTGCTAGGAAATAAGCTACGCCTGATTGCAGAGCCAATTCTGGCTTGATATTAAAGAAGACGGTAATCCCGATAACAAAGCCATAGAGACCTTGAGTACCTGGCAAAAGCTGCAAGATTAGAGCTTGAGCGAATTTTTCCGGTTGCTCTTTCAAGAGGGCTGCCGCTGCCTGACCGGTACTTCCAACACCTAGAGCAGAGCCCATTCCGCTGAGAAAGACCGCCAAAGCTACTCCCAGACCTGCAAAAAAGGCGCCACCGTAAGTTCCAAAATATGATGCTAAATGTTCCATGATTTACTCCTATGAAAATGCTGTAATCGTCGTAAAACCAACAGCTAGTTGAATGAATGTTGCTTGTTTTGATGTTGTAGAAACTGTATTTCTTAAGATGGGCTTCTCATCTCTTACCATAGTTTCTAATCTTTATTTCTTGCTTTGCTGAACGTATTTCTGACTAGGCTTGAGCGGAGTGAAAGGCTTGCCGCCACCATCGTAAAATTTCCCGAAGAATTCCACGAAAATCAAACGCGCTCCGTGCACATAACCGGACAGAAAAGATAGAAACATATTGACCAAATGCAGGGCAATAAAGAGCAGAATGCCAATGCTAAAGCGAGCGACAGGTGGAAAGAGGCTGACAATCAAGTTAAAAGCCGAGCCAATGCTGGCTCCCGAAAGCCCCAGAGCCATCAGCCGCGTAAAGCTGACAAGGTCTCCTACATAGCTGCTGACATTGTAGAGATTAAAGAGACCTGACCCTAATCCTGCCAAGCTCTTAGCACTGACAATGGATACTGCCAGTATACCCAGAGCATTGATGATGGCCAGCCACTGACCAATCGTTGCCGCAAAAGCCAAGGATGGGAAGAAATTCCCCAAGGCCAAGAGCAGCAGTCCTAGCAAAATCAACACCCAAGCAAAGCCTGCATTGTATGCTTCTGCATAATCCTTGAGGCGGATATTTTTCAAACCACTGAGGAAGAGGCCAGCCAGCACTGTAACAAAGCCAAAGACGACCGAAATAACCAGAATCGTCATGGCGTCGGAACTGGTGCTAATGAGAGCGAAAGGCAGTTCAAAGCCAAAGAAAGAACCATAAACCAGTCCCCAGATGATGACTGCCACACCCAGCAGGCGGAAGAATCGCAGATTCTTAGCCAGTCCCGGCTTGACATGCAAGAAGTGCAGCGCCAGGCTAGTGCCCACAAAGAGTAAGAGGCCGTAGCCAATGTCGGCAACCATCATGCCAAAGAATACAAAATAAAATAGGGAAACGACGGGGGTTGGATCCTTATCACCATACTTAGGCAAGGAATACATCTCCGTCACTAGCTCGAAGGGCTCCACCAAGACATTGTTTTTAAGTTTGGTCGGAACCTTATCTTCCTCGTCCTGTCGAATTTCTCTGGTCTGGATGAGAATGCTCTGACCAAACTGCTCCTTCAAGCAAGCCTCAAGAGCTTGAACCTGATTGCTTTCGATCCAGCCTTCCAAGGCTGCCAGATTTTGCGTGCTGGCTAACTGATTTTTACTTTCTTGGCGAGAGGAGAGATTGCAGAGATAGTCCAGCTGAACCTTGAGTTGATCCAGTTCATTCTTGGAAGCTGCCAGACTCTTGGTCATAACATCTGCCACCGCCTCCTGCTGTCGAATATTGGCCTTGAGCTGGGCTACCCGCTCAGCAGGTAGCTCCTCACGGTCATACTCAAAAGGCTTAAAGCCATACTCTTTCAAGATTTTGCGTACTTCTTCCAGAGAGCCTGTCTTGTAAAAAATAAGAACCCCATGCTCCGTATCATCGGTAAAGACTTCCTGAAACTTCAGGTCAGGATGTGCTCCCAGAGCCAAGCGCAGAGCATCGTCGTCGGTATTAGGAATCGTCCCAATCAAAGCTCCCAGATGGCTGAAAGTCGCAGCTGCTTGCGGTGTTAGCTCCAGTGGCTCCCACTTCTCCAGCGCAGCCACTTCTAAGCGATCAGCTTCTATCTGACCCTTGGCCTCTTGCAAGACCTTGAGCTGCTTGCTGATTCCTTCCAGCAGTGCCTCCTCATCTCGGGCCTTCCCTGCCTGCTCCAAAGCAGCAAAGGACAGCTCCAAAGGCTCTTCTTTTAAGGATTCCAGCAGTTTCTTTTTGGGCATAAAAGACTCTAGCTCTGCAATTAGCCTCTCGAGCTTTTCCTGACGACTGAGCAAATCCTGCTGAGATAGCTGCTGATCCGGTCGGCCGACTAAAGTCTGCTCAAAGGCTGCCTGCCAGTCCTCTTCCTGCCGCAAGTCATGAATCTGAACCGACTCTAAACCCTGTAGGTAAAAGAGAAGCTGATCCAGCAGTTCCTTGGGCAGAAGCAGAGACAACTGCCGCATTTGACTAATGGCCATAGGCTTCTACCACCTTCTCTACAATGACTCGCGCCAAGTCTGCTTTCTTATCTGTCAGCGCAGCCGCAACCTTGTCCTCATTCTGCTGGGTTGTCTGCTCCAAGTCTTGCTGCAGGTGCACCAACTTTTGCTGAGAAGTCGCGGTTAATTCCTCAGCCAGCTTCTGCGTTTCATCGTCATAAGTCAGACCTAGCTGTCTGAGATTTTCATCTACCTGCTGTCGCAGCTCCTGAGCCTGTGTCCTGTAGCCCATCAAAACTTCTTCTGCAGCAGTTTCAATTTCCTGCATTTTTTCAAGTGTTTCATTGGCCATCTATTCACCCCCTCGTTTTCAAAAACCTTCGAAAACGGATTTTAAAATCTGCATTCCTGGCTGACTGTCCAACCATCTGGCAAACTCATCTTCTGGAATACAGCTTCGTACTTGCATAAATTATAACATATTTTCAGAAAAACAGTCAGAGATTGCTAAACATCTATCTCAAACTGATAGGAAAAGCCCATATAGATTTGATTCATTTCAATACTTACAAATCAGTCTCAGCTGTACACTCTTGATAAGTTTCAGTCTTGCAAACGGTTTATTTGTCTATAACTATGTTATAATATAAACAAATTCTAAGACAAATATAGAATGGCAGAATAGTAAAAGTGGCTTCAAATGTACCTTCCAGCCAGAACAGCCCTAAACTTTTAATAAACATTATCCCATGAAGAAAGTGATTTTATGAGTCAGCAAAATATCTTGGCTATCATTGAGAGCCATCTTGACAAGATGACCGACTTGGAACAGAGGATTGGTCACTATTTTTTGAATCCAAATAGTATTCAAGAGGATTTACCCTCTTTGCAAGTCGCTCAAACCTTGCACATTTCTCAAGCAGCCTTGACCCGTTTCGCCAAAAAATGTGGCTTTAAAGGTTATCGGGAATTTAGCTTTCAATATTTACAGGACCTACAAAAGTCGCAAATCGAGGCGGATAATATGCAAAGCAGCTTATCCCGTCATGTCTTGTACAACTACAATCAAATCCACCAGCAGACAAAAGAACTGATAGATGAGGAAAAGCTGAAGCGAGTGGCTCAAATCATAGAAGAGGCCGACCGTGTTTATTTCTTTGGAACAGGGAGCTCAGGCTTAGTAGCACGTGATATGAAGCTGCGCTTCATGAGACTGGGAGTCGTTTGTGAAGCCCTAACCGACCAAGATGGCTTCGCTTGGACAACTAGTATTCTGGACAAGAACTGCCTCGTTATCGGATTTTCTCTATCCGGACAGACCCAGTCCATCATTGACAGCTTGATTGACGCTAAAAATATGGGAGCAAAAACCATCTTGGTGACTGGACAACCTGAAAAGATTCAAGAAGACTTCACTGAAGTCGTTCCTGTTGCCCTTCAAAGCAAGCCTGAGTTTATCCTACGGATTTCCGCACAATTCCCCATGCTTCTCATGATTGACCTCATCTATGCCTTTTTCCTCGAGATTAACCGCGAGAAGAAAGAAAGAATCTTTAACAGCTTTTGGGAGAATCAGAAATTGAATGGTTATTATCGGAGAAGATAACAAGAAAATAAATATTGAAATAATTTTACAAATTATATTATTGTCCTACTTGTTATGTTATACTCTAACTAAAAGGTTAAAAGGAGCTTATTATGAAAAAATTAGGAATTTATCTTTCTTGCGGTTTATTATTAACTTCATTACAAACTGCTTATGTTGTCAACGCGAATTCTACGGATTCCATTAAGGTAACTATTTCCAGTAAAGAAGCTAAATATCAAGAATATCAAAACGTTATCAAAAAGTTAAACGATGCAGGTTTTACTAATATAAAAACCAATGAAATTAAGGATTTACCACTCGGAGTTTTTACTAAAGAAGGGGACATTGAAAATGGTGATGTTGAAGAAGTTAAAATTGACGGAAAAACAAAATTCAACAGTAGTGATAAATTTCGAAAGGATTCCTTAATTACTATCTCATATCACTCTTTTGCTTCCAACGAAGCGGATGAGAATTTAATTAGTCTCCCCTTTTCTTCTAAAGAAATTTCAAAACAAAATTATAAAGATATTGTTAAAAAACTGAAAAAAGCTGGATTCACTAACATAAAAACTGAAAAAATTGATGATTTGGTATTTGGGTGGTTAAAAAAAGATGGAACAATTGATCAAGTTAAAGTAGATGGAATAACAGATTTCAAGAAAAATGAAAAAATTAATAAAGATACTGAAATAATTGTTTCTTACCACACTTTTCCTGAACAGACAACTGAAGAAAAATCACCTGTGAGTGATGTTGAAAATTCCAGTGCAGCCGCTTCAACTGAAAAGAACATACAAAACTCTAGTTCTTCTACTCAAGAAGTAATAACTACCGAAAACAATGCCGAATTTGCATCCATTCTACAAACTGATGAAGAGGGAAAAATAAAAGAATTTACAAAGAAATATTCTGGGAAAGTTGTTGAATTTGATGGATATATCGCGGACATCCAACGCCTTACGAATACAAAATATAATGCTGATGTACTGATTTATGCAGGCGATACAGGAGCACTCACAGGTCCAGCTTTCCAACTTCATAGAGTTAGTCTTACCAATCTATCTAAACAAGGAGTCACTGGAATAAATCAAAATGTCCATATTAAAGCTACAATTGTTCCTAGAGATAATTATTTATTTGGCCTTGACCCTATTGAAGTGAAACCCCGATAGACTTCAACCTACTACCGCCGCAATACCCACAAACGATAAAAACGAATCAGGATTTTCTGACTCGTTTTCTTTTTTGGTCTAAATTTTTCCTCTTTCTTTCACAAGGGGAGGATTGGCCCATAGATTTCTAATTGGGGCTGAACTTTTTCCATATGAAAGGCATCGTAGGCACGCCACTTTTGATAAGTAGGCTGATCCAGTTTGAGGCTACTAAGACCAATTAAAAAACTAGCACTTTTATGGAAGCTTTCAAGAGCAATGAGAAGACGGTTATCCAGGGCCTTGGTTTTCTCCAAGCTCCTTAAAACTTCTGCTAAGCACTCGTAAAAGCGGATTTCATCTCTTGACCGAATTGCCTTCTTTTGAAAATCTTCCATCAAAGAACCTAGAAGCTGAGCAGCTTCCTGAATGAAACTTCTTTCTGCCATTTGATTTTCCTCTTAAAAGACAAGGAACCTGAGAAAAATCTCAGGTTAAACTTGTCTATTTTTGAAATGATAGTAGGCTCCAAACATACCCGCAGTATTTTGATGATGAGCAAAGGCCAGTTTGGTTTTGTCAGCAATGCTTGGAACCAAAGCATCCTGCAAAGCCGCCTGAATACGCGGTCTAAGGATAGCTTCTTGTCCCATGATGCCTCCGCCTAGAATAACAACTTCTGGATTAACGACATAGCAGATATTGGCAATTCCTTGACCCAGATAGCCAACCATGCGATCGATGCCTTCGATACAGAGTTTATTGCCCTCAGTTGCTTCTTTGAAAATCCGACGGCCATTCCAATACTCTGCGTCTTCTCCATGTAGCTCAGCCACATAATTGACCAGAGCTGTTGTAGATGCCACATCTTGGAAAGCTCCGTCTGGTAGATGCAGGTATCCGACCTCACAAGCAGAGTTACTAAAGCCATGGAAGACCTGACCATCTACGACCAGACAGCCTCCAATACCTGTACCGATTGTCAAACAAAGGGCAATCTTCGCTCCCTTGCCACTACCCGACATAGCCTCCGCCAGACCAGCACAGTTGACATCATTTTCAATCTCACAAGGCAGGGAGAATGTTTCTTCCAGCACTTTTTTGAACTGGGTCCCAGCGTAATTAGGAATCTGTGGCCCAGCATAGAAAATTTCACCCTTGTCTGGATCCACCATACCAGCCGAAGAAATACAAATCCCAGCCAGAGGTCCTTTTTCTAAATAGGCTGCAACAATCGCTTCAACCTTTTGCATAATTCCCGGACCACCTTTGTGGGCCTCTGTCGGCATTTCATGTGCTTCCACCAAGGTCTCAGCCTCGTTGATCAAGCCATACTTGATATTGGTACCGCCAATATCAATGGCAACATAGTGTTTCATAGCACACCTTCTCTCTAGTGTTTATCCTGTTGCTTATAAAAATTGCTCCTTGGTTTGTCTAATCAATTGAGCAGCTTCTTCCACAATTGGCCGATCACTTTCGTGTAGCGGTGTTAGAGGAGAACGGACAGATCCGATGGTCAAGCCTTCATTAATTTCCAAAACACCCTTTATAACAGCGTACATATTGCCGCGGGCACTGGTTAATTTTCCGATGATTGCATTTATCGCATATTGCAATTCTTTAGCCCGTTCCAATTCCTTGTCAGCAATCAATTGATTGAGTTTGAGAAAGAGCTCTGGCATAGCCCCGTATGTACCACCGATACCGGCTGCAGCACCCATAAGACGGCCACCTAAGAATTGCTCATCTGGACCATTAAAGACCACATGATCTTCTCCCCCAAGAGCTACAAAGGTCTGAATATCCTGCACTGGCATTGAAGAGTTCTTCACACCAATCACGCGCTCATTCTTGAGCATTTCCTTGTAAAGGCTAGGAGTTAAGGCTACACCAGCCAGCTGAGGGATATTATAAATCACGAAATCAGTATTAGGCGCCGCCGCACTGATGTCATTCCAATATTGGGCAACCGAATACTCTGGCAAACGGAAATAAATCGGCGGAATAGCTGCAATAGCATCGACTCCCAAACTTTCCGCATGACGAGCCAGCTCCACGCTGTCTTTAGTATTGTTGCAAGCCACATGGGCAATGATAGTCAGACGCCCCTTAGCAACTTTCATCACTTCTTCTAGAACCCGTTTTCGGTCTTCTACACTCAGATAGATACACTCGCCCGAAGAACCGTTGACATAAAGACCTTGTACGCTCTTGGCGATGAAATATTCCACTAAAGCGCGAGTCCGCTCCGGGCTGATTTCACCTTCCTCGTCATAGCAAGCGTAGAAAGCAGGAATGACACCTTGGTATTTGGTCATATTTTTCATTTTCTTTTATCTCCAAATCTAGAATTTCTATAAATTAAGGCTTTTCGTATTTGGCAAAAATCTTCTCTAAAACAGTAATCTGCGTGAAGGCCAATCCAGCAAAACCGATTAAAACAAAGAGCGATAGCCCTAGTAAAAGTAAAAGTCCTGAACTAAGAAGCACTGTCAAAATAGCTACTAGAATAGCTATCATCAGGAAAAACCAAGGAAAGTTAAGACTGAGCAAAACTAGACTAGTCTGTAACCCACCTATAAGAGACTGCTCAAATCGGCCAGCCAGTGGATAAACACACAGAAAAAGCGCTGTTGTAAAGATAAGAAGAGCAAAGCAGGCAACTTTCAGTATTTGAAAAGGTAGAGCCTCCTGACCCCAGATAAGAAGAAGGTCAAAAATACTGATAGCAGACAGCATCAGCTCCAGCAGGCCCAACTTGAAGCCCAACTGCCAATTTTCTCGGAAGGCCTTGATATAGACAGCCGTTACTTTTACACGACGACCGCCTTTGATCTCAAAAAGAGTTTGATAGAGGCTTAGCTTCGCAATACCGATGGTTAGAAGAGGCAGAGATGTCAGCAGAAAAAGCAAGTTTACTGTCGCTAAATCAAGGATTTTCTCACAAATCTGCATAAAGAAATTATCCGTATCAAAAATAGTCTCTATCAATCGAGCACCTCTTTTATCCATTGCTAGCCTCCTTTTCAAATATTAATCCAACAAAACTTTAAATACACACTTTTTAACTGTCTCTTCTCTGCCAGCAAATTGATTAGGCTGGTGGGCTTCTTCTGGCAAAAAAGCAGCAAAATTGAAACCGTCTAACAAGAGCGGATAAGTCTGTTTGCAAACAACAAAACCAATATCTCGCCCTTCATCATAGGCTTCCTGAACTTCTCTAATCTGACAGCCATATTGGATCAGTTCATGCCCTTCCAAAAGAAAGTGCAGGTCCAAGTATCTCTGGTGAAATTCAAAGCTTTCCTCTTGCTGCTGACTGAGAGTATTTTCCTGCAAAAAGAAGAAGACCCTATCACCATCTACTTCATAGCGCCCTGAGTTTAGATTAGATACATCGTGACTCAGGAGATAATCAATGGCTGTATCGATATTTTCGTGAATCCCTCGATAGCGAACAAGATTCTCTAATTGATCAAAAATCATATTTCTATCCCTTAACAGCTCCCATCGTGATTCCTTGTGTGAAGGATTTTTGGAAGATGAGGAAGACTGCCACAATTGGCACTGCAGCCAAAGCTGCTCCAGCCATAATGAGGCCATAGTTGGTTGCCATTTCAGCCTGCATAGTCGCAACCCCGAGCGAGATTGTCAGATTCTGACGAGATGTCAACATAACCAGCTGCATAAAGTAGTCGTTCCAGGTATTGATAAAGGTGAAAATAGCTAGAGCCGCAAAGCCCGGTTTGACAATCGGGAAAGCAACACTCCAGAAAGTCCGAATTTCGCCACAACCGTCGATCTTTGCAGACTCAAGAAGCTCTGTCGGGATATTTTCACTGAACTGCTTCATTAGAAAAACTCCGAAAGGCCAGCCAACCAACGGTAAGATTACTGCAGCCAAGGTATCGTGAATTCCCATGAAATTAACAATACGCACTAATGGTACCAGTACTACTTGCTTAGGCAAAGCCATGGCCGCAATGAAGATGGCAAAAAGAATCCGTTGACCATAGAACCGCTTCTTGGCCAAAACATATCCTGCCAAAGAAGAAGTAGCACAGACCAGAAACATGGTCGCAAGCGAAATGAAAACACTATTCCACATCCATTGCATGGCTGGATTTTGCACCATCAATTGCTGGAAGTTTTCAACCGTTGGCATTTTTGGCCACCATTCTGGCGGAATGACAATCGTTGCTGGTTGAGACTTGAAAGCTCCTGTCAAAATCCAATAGAAAGGAAAGACAAAGAGGATGGTTAATATGGCCAAAACAAAGCCTGATACCACCTTAAAAACGTTCATTTTTTTAGTTTGCATCTTCTTTCTCCTTTCTCTAGTATTCTACATCGTTTCCAAGAATCTTGAATTGGGCAAAGCTGATGATGGCAATCATGACTGCTAAAAAGACTCCCATGGTATTAGCATAGCCGTATTCAGATAACTTGAAGGCTTTTTCATACAGATAGTACATGAGCGTACTGGTTGAATAATTAGGTCCGCCTGATGTCAAGAGCTGAATCAAGGCAAAACACTGGAATGAGTTAATTGTAGTAATGATAGCAATGTAAAGGGTTGTTGGAAGCAGGCTAGGCCATTTGATCTTCCAGAAGACTTGCATTTCTGTTGCACCATCCACTCGTGCAGCCTCAACTAGAGAATTATCAATATTTCCCATTGCTGCGATATAGAGAATGATAGGCTGGCCCACAGAAGTTGTTAAGAGAATAATGATAATCGCTAGCAATGCCCAATGTTTATCCCCAAGCCAAGAAATATTTTGATTGATGACATGGCCTGACTTCAAAACAAAGTTCAAAATACCAGACAGCGGATCGTAGATCCATTTCCATACGACCGTCACAGCTACGCTCCCTGTAACAACTGGCAGGAAGAATACAAAACGGTAAAAGGAACGAGAGACAGCATTCATCTCATAAGTCTGCGAAGCCACAAACAAAGAGAAGAGAACTACAATCGGCACAGAGCCGACCACGATAATGACCGTATTAATCAGCGATTTCATAAAGACCGGATCTTTAAACATCCGAATATAATTATCAAATCCGACAAAAGTAAAGGAGGTCATCGTATAGTTAAAAAAACTAGTAACAAAACCCATAATCATAGGTGCCAAGACAAATACCGTGAAAAATATCAGTATTGGAGCTAAAAACGCGTATGATACTAGGGTTTCTTTCATTCTGATTTTATTGACTTTCACAATGAGGTACCCCTCTTTCAAGATTTTCTAACAAAATCCCCCTTTTTCTACTTCTAGAAACCGTCAACAGAAAAAGGGGAGGATTTCACATTTGCTTATTTTTTAGTAATAGTTTCGTTTGCTTTTTCTGTAAATGTCTTCAAAGCAGGTTCAACCTTTTCATCACCATTGGATACAGATTGGAGCATTGGGAACCAAAGGGTTCTCATTTCCGCAAAGCCATCAATCGTGTTGTAATATGGTGAATAGTACTGAGTCCAGCCACTGATGGTTTCCATACGTTTATCATCATAGAGTTTTCCAAATGAAGTACGAACTGGGAAAGCACCTGTACGAACTACATTCTTAGGTCCCCACTCTTTGTCATCAGCGATAAATTGGACGAATTTCTTAGAAGCTGCTACTTTCTTTTCATCTTTATTGTTAAAGACTGCAAATCCGTTTACAAGATATTCAAGAGCTGGTTTGCCAGATTCTGATGGGAACGGTACTTCCACCACATCGACTTTGCTGGCTTCTAAAAGTTGTGCTTGAATACCATTTTGAGAAGGAGCCCAAAGAAGAGTGTAGGATGTTTGGCCGTTAGCAAAGTTTTGAATATCTGCTCCACCATCATATTGAGAGCCGTTCATCATCAAACCGTCGTTAATCCAGCCAACTGCTTTTTCCAGTCCTTTGACAAACTTAGGATCATCAGTTGTGTATTTGGTAACTTTTTCGTCTGTAATAGATCCGCCGTAAAGATTAGCGATGAAGGCACGAGTTCCTTGGTCACCACCTTGACCATTACTAAAGAGGGAACCTGGAGTGTAGCCTTTATCTTTCAGAGCTTTCAGCACTTTTTCAAAATCAGATGTTGTCCAGCCTTCCTTGACAAGATTTGCTACACCAGCATCTTCCAACATTTTCTTATTGAAAGCCATATAGAATGGAGCAGAGCTGATAGGATACATGTAAGCCTTGTCTCCTGCCTTGCTGGCTTGGATAATGTTATCATTATTGACATCTTTGACAAAGTCATCAGTAAAGAGATCATTCAAATCAGCTAATTTACCATTTTTTCCATACTGGATAATCCGACCTGGTGCATCAAACAAAACATCCGGTGCTGTGCCTGCTTCGATAGCGGTCGTAATCTTTTCAGGACCAGATTTAAAGTCAATAGTTTCTAGATTGACGTGAATATCTGGGTTCGCTTTTTCAAAAGCCTCGATAATTGATTTTTCATAAGTTCCAACACCATCGTTGGCATTTTCCTGTGTGAAGACTGGGAAAGCCCACCAAGTAATCTCTGTTTTGCCAGAATTACTGCCCGAGCTAGCTGTTTTATCTGATCCGCCACTGTTTCCACAAGCTGCTAAAGAAACAATTGCAGCACCTGTCAATAACGATGCGAATAATTTTCCGAATTTCATATTCTTTTCTCCTTAAAAATGAATTTCTCTTAAATCTAGTCCTTTTCTTTACAAAAACTGAGAGACTTATTTGTCTTTGTTTTTCCAGTTTCAAGTAAGGATTGGACCTGGTGACAGACATGGACCTGTTAGTCCTTCTTGTTTTACTGCTTCTTCAGAACAGTAAATAAGTATTTTTAGAACCTTAACTCGATAAATTCACTCCCTTTTAATAATTCTCTTTTTATAGATAGCGTTTTCATTTTTGTTTAAAATTCTTAGATTTTGATTCGCTCCTGACTATCAAAATCAAATATATGAGCCTTAGGCATCTTAAAGGTAAAGCGAATCTTAGAGCCAGGCTCCAAATAGTTAGAAGCTTCCACCTTGGCTGAAAATTCTTGTACGCCAGCCTTACAATAGAGAACAGACTCGCTGCCTAGCAACTCAGAAACGGTGACTTCAGCATCTACAGTGCTATCTGGAAAAGTGTCTTCCACTATCAACTCAGCCGAGATATCCTCTGGTCGAATGCCCAGTATCACTTTCTTTCCTTGATAGCCTTTTTCTTCTAGGATTTTACGCTGACCATCTGGAAGTCCAACAGCAAAACCTTGTCCGTCTGTAAGCTGATTGCCCTCTAAGTTCACTTCAAAGAAATTCATGGCTGGACTGCCGATAAAACCTGCCACAAATTTATTAGCTGGCTCGTTATAAAGTTCCTGAGGTGTACCGATTTGCTCAATTCGGCCGATAGTACCTGTTCCTGCTTCGTTCTTAGTAGCTGACATGATAACGATGCGGTCAGCCAAGGTCATGGCCTCGGTCTGATCGTGGGTTACATAGATTGTCGTCGCTCCGATACGGCGGTGAATTTTTGCGATTTCTGCCCGCATGGACACGCGCAGCTTAGCATCCAAGTTAGATAAAGGCTCATCCATAAGGAAGACCTTGGCATCACGGACAATCGCCCGCCCCATAGCTACCCGCTGACGCTGACCACCAGATAGGTCGGCTGGTTTACGATCCAGCAGTTCTTTCAGCCCAAGGATTTCCGCCGCTTCCTGAACTCTTTTGTCAATATCAGCCTTGTCATACTTGCGAAGCTTGAGTCCGAATGCCATATTGTCATAAACAGTCATGTGAGGATAAAGGGCATAATTTTGGAAAACCATGGCGATATCCCGATCTTTAGGAGCAATGTCATTGACAAGATTTTGATCAATATAGAGCTCCCCTTCTGTGATATCCTCAAGTCCTGCAATCATCCGCAAGGTTGTTGATTTCCCGCAACCGGAAGGTCCTACAAAAACGATAAACTCCTTATCCTTAATATCCAAATCAAAATTTTCAACAGAGTAAAAATCACTATTAGGATATTTTTTATATAGTTTATTTAGTGTTAAGGTTGTCATTCATCTACCTCACTTATTTTAATCCTGCAACAAAGCGCTCTGTAATTTCTTTAGGCCGAGTAATGGCTCCGCCGACAACGATGCCTCTTACACCCAAATCATGTATCTGCTTGGCTTGACTTGGATAATGAATCTTTCCTTCAGCGATGACGTCAAAGCCTGCTTGGCACAAGCGGCGGATGAGCTCAATGTCCGGTCCGTCAACCTTAGGGCTGTAGGAAGTGTAGCCCGACAAGGTCGTGCCGACAAAGTCTACACCAGCTTCTACAGCAGCAGCGGCTTCCTCATAGGTGCTGATATCTGCCATCAATAGCTGATGGGGATACTTGGCCTTGACCTGCTTGATGAAATCCGCAATTGTCAGGCCATCATGGCGCTCCCGCTTGGTACAGTCCAGAGCAATGACTTCAATATCCAGAGCAGCCAACTCATCCACTTCCCGCATGGTAGCCGTGATAAAAGGCTCTTGTGGCGGATAGTCGCGTTTGATAATTCCGATGATAGGCAGAGAAGTTACTTCCTTAATCTCCCGAATATCGCGAACGCTATTAGCTCGAATACCTACAGCACCGCCCTGCTCAGCTGCCTTGACCAAGAGAGGAATGACTCCTCCAGCTTCCGTATAAAGCGGCTCCTGGGGCAAGGCTTGACAGGAAACAATGATGCCGTCTTTAATCTTGGCTATCAAGTCATCTTTTAAAATCTGTGACATGAATATACAATCTCCTTTCGTAAGACGTCGGTCTGATCAGATAGTCTAACAACTACCTAGGACCTCAGGTGGAGCAGAGAAGAAGGCCGCAAACAAATATTTTTACTTCCTTATCCTGGACTCCGTTTTTTAACTCGAGTATTTCATAATGTTATTATAAATAATTTTTAAAGCGCTTTCAATATTGTTTGAAATTTAGATTTTAGTTTCCGAATTTTCCAGAAAAGCAGAAATTTCTGAAAGTACTTTCAGAAATCCGTTTTGTAGAAAAGTCAATGAAAGAGCAAGCAAACTTCTAAAAAGATTCTCACTTTCTATACTCCCTCAGGCAAGTAAAAAGGGCTAGGCCTTTACCTAGCCCCAAAGGGGGGACGAATATTATCTCTCGGATTTCAAGTCCGAAACGAGAGAAAGTCTTTTTATTTTGGTTCCGCAGAGCCAGTTAAAGACAGTATCGCTGACACGGACATTCATAGCCTCATGCCCATACTCAGGCAGGAGATGATACTCTTTTTCTCCAGCCAAGCTGTTATAGATGGCAAACTGCGTGATAGGATAGCAAACATCATCCTCTAGGCCAATAATCATCTGCACTGGACAGCTAATACGATGGGCCAGATTTTTCACGTCAATATAAGCAAGTGTCCGCAACAACTGCTCTTCTGTCTCATGAAAAGGATCATGGAATTTGAAATAACGAAAGAGCTCATCATAGGCTTCACTGGTATTGCCAATCTCCAAAACCCGTCTAAAGTCAGCAAGGAAGGGATAGATGGCTACAGTCTGCTTGATCCGAGAATTTAATGCAGCTGCTACCAAAGCCAAGGCTCCGCCCTGTGAGCCTCCAAAACTAGACAAACGGTTTTCATCCACGAAGTCCAAACCAGCCACTAGCTCGACCAAGGTGTAAACATCCAGATAGACATCCTTGAAAAAGAGCTGATCCGGTCCATCTAGAGCCCCGCGGATAATATGTCCTTTAACAGTATTGCCGCGGACTTCTCTATCACCATCCAGTGAATATCCTGACTGACCACGAACATCCATCGACACCACACCCCAGCCCGCTGCCGTATAGGCCAGCATATCAGACCAATCCCATCCCTGCCCCATATAACCATGAAAATGAAACAATACCGGAACTTTTTCTGATAACTTAGGCACAACTAGCTTAGCGTAGATTTGTCCACCGTTTCCAGACTTGAAGGTTAGCTCATAGCAAGTCGCATATGCAATTTGAAAATCTTTTTCCAGCAACTGGTAGTCCTGAGGCACTTCCAACTCCGCCACTTGTTTATTCCAAAAGGTATCAAAATCGTCGGGCATTTCATCTCTTCCGCGATAATGTAAACATTCTTTAAGTAAAGTAGGGTTTTTCATGTCTTATCCTCCCAACGATTCTTGAAACCTCTTTCATCATACCACAGAAATAGAAATTTTTCAATAGGTTAACATATAGATTTTCTGTTTTTTCTGAAATTTAACCGATTCACTGCCTAAGAACCTATATGAAGCAGGAGCAGTAAATAGAACAAACTAAATCCTATATTTAGGCCAGCTCCGTTAAGGTAGGGACGTCCGATTCTCAGCTTTTCTACTAGTAAGATAGTTAACAGACTGAGCGGTAAAGGGGTCAGCAGCCCCAGATAAGCAGGCAATATTGTCTGACCGGCAACTATTAGCAGTGAGTAAATGAGCCAACCTAGACCTGTCAGAGCGATAGCTGTCCGCCAGGTTATATCTAGAAAGAGCACTGCTTCATTGATAAGCTCGCTGTCTTCGTCTGAGCAGACCTGTCCGTTGCTTCGTTTATAAGCCTTTTTGCTGATGATCCCAACGTAGTAAAAAGCCACATGTGCCACTGGCGATAGGGCAAATCCAATTCCTAACAAGGCTATTGACAGGTAGGCCCACAAGCCCTTATTTGTCAAACCAAAGAGAGCATAAAGCGAGACTAACATAAGAGGAATTGAGAAGTTAGCCACCAGAGCACCCAGACGCAGCCGATTGACAGAACCAGACAGCATCAGCATAGCCAGATTCTTATTGCCAATCCGACTCTGCTCCGTAAAGTAGGCATAACTTTCCTTATCTACCTCAAAGCCAACCAGCAGAATATCCCCCAATAACCAGCAAAGACCACTCAACAGCCCAGCCCATAAAGATAAAAAAATCACATTACTCTCCTTTTTTCATTCTCCTCTTATCTTAGCACAAAAGCTCACTTAATCACAAGTAATCAGAAGGTTTACGTCTTTTTACCCCAGCAAGCTCCTTTCGTTAAGAGACCTAGAGCTCACGTCGCTACGCTCCTCAGCATCCATGTCTCTAAGCTTGGCTTCGACCAATGGTCTTGCCTCGCTAAGACACATAGAAAAATCCCCCACCAAAGGGCAGGGGATGACCGACAAACTGTCTTATTTTTAATTGAGGAAGCTGCTCGCTTATTTGCGGCGTCCTGGGCGTTCCTTGTAGCCATAGTATGCGTCTTCGATGATTTCCTGCATGTGGTCAACCATTGGAAGGCGTGGGTTGGCTGGAGAGCATTGATCTTCATAAGCAAGGAAGGCCAATTCGCGTGAATGTTCTTTCCATTCTTTTTCGTCAATACCTTGAGCCTTGAAGTTCATTTCGATACCGACACGTTCTCCCAGTTCATAAACAGCTTTTGCGTAAGATTCCACACCTTCTTCTGGAGTAGAAGCTGGCAAGCCAAGCATGCGAGCAATGTCTTGGTATTTCTCATCCGCACGGTAGTAGTTGTACTTAGGCCATGTCGCTGTCTTAGCTGGACGTGTACCGTTGTAGCGGATTACATATGGCAGCAAGATCGCATTGGTACGACCGTGGATCGTATGGAACTGAGCACCAATCTTATGGGCCATAGAGTGGGAAATTCCCAGGAAGGCATTGGCAAAGGCCATACCAGCGATAGTAGAGGCATTGTGCATCTTTTCGCGAGAGTGGAAGTCTGCGTTCTTAACAGAGCTTTCCAGGTTTTCAAAGACTAGTTTGATTGCTTGGAGAGCCAAACCATCCGTAAAGTCGCTTGCCATCTGAGATACATAAGCTTCTGTTGCGTGAGTCAGCACGTCCATACCAGTGTCTGCTGCAACAAATCCTGGAACAGTCAGTACCAGAGCTGGGTCTACGATGGCTACAGTTGGAGTCAGAGAGTAGTCAGCGATTGGGTACTTACGGTTGTTAGCCTTGTCAGAGATAACGGCAAATGGTGTCACTTCTGAACCTGTACCAGATGTTGTAGGAATTGCGATAAACTTAGTCTTCTTACCAAGCAACGGGAATTTGAAGGCACGTTTACGGATATCCATGAATTTTTGCACAAGGTCACGGAAGTCCACTTCTGGTTGCTCATAGAAGAGCCACATGACTTTAGCTGCGTCCATTGGTGAACCACCACCAAGCGCGATGATTGTATCAGGTTTGAAGGTACGCATAATCTCTGTACCACGTTCAACTGTAGTAATATCTGGATCTGGTTCTACGTCTGCAAAGATTTGGTAAACAACCTTATTACGACGAAGATCGAGTTGTTCGATGATACGATCTAGGAAACCAAGCTCTACCATCGCATGGTCTGTTACGATCATGACACGTTCCACATCACGACACTTTTGCAGATATTGGATAGAGTCACGCTCGAAGTAAGTTTTTGAAGGGAGTTTCATCCATTGCATATTATTTCTACGTCTTCCTACTTTTTTGATGTTCAAGAGATTCACAGCACTAACGTTATCACCTACTGAGTTGCGGCCATAAGATCCACAGCCAAGAGTCAGTGATGGCAGGAAGGCATTATAAACATCCCCGATACCGCCGAAAGTAGAAGGTGAGTTGCAAATAACACGGATGGCACGAACAGCCTTACCAAATTCCTTAGTCAATTCTTCGTCCGCTGTATGGATAGCAGCTGAGTGACCAAGACCATGGAATTCTACCATTTGACGGGCCTTTTCAACACCGTCTTCACGGGATTCAGACTTGAGAACAGCGATGACAGGTGACAGTTTTTCACGTGTCAATGGCTCTTTTTCACCAACTTCTTTACACTCTGCAGCCAAGATATTCGTATCTTCTGGCACGCTGAAGCCTGCTTGCTCTGCAATCCAAGTAGCTGGCTTACCAACGATATCCGGATTGAGCTTAGCACCAGCACAGTTTTTGCTATTAGCCTTAGCACCGAAGCAGAATTCTTCCAACAGAGCTTTTTCTTTCTTATTTACAAAGTAAGTATGATAAGATTTGAACTCTTCTACAAATTCATCATAAACTTCCTTATCAATGATAACAGCTTGCTCAGAAGCACAGACCATACCATTGTCAAAGGATTTAGACATAACGATATCGTGCGCTGCTTGACGGATATTAGCTGATTTTTCTACGTAAGCTGGTACGTTTCCGGCACCAACCCCAAGAGCTGGCTTACCACATGAGTAAGCTGCCTTCACCATTGCGTTACCACCTGTCGCAAGGATTGTTGCAATCCCTTCGTGGTTCATAAGTGCAGAAGTTGCTTCCATAGATGGTTGTGTAATCCATTGCACACAGTTTTCAGGCGCACCTGCTGCAATCGCTGCATCACGCACGATTTGTGCTGCATGAGCAGAAGATTCTTGAGCTGATGGGTGGAAAGCAAAGATAATCGGATTACGCGTTTTTAAGGAAATCAAAGCCTTAAAAATAGCTGTTGAAGTTGGGTTAGTTGTTGGAGTAATTCCGCAGACAACACCCACTGGCTCCGCAATCAAGGTTAAACCAGTCACATCATCTTCTTCAATAACGCCGACAGTTTTCGTATGGCGCATATTATTCACAACGTGCTCACAGGCGAAAAGGTTTTTAGTTGCCTTATCTTCAAAAACTCCGCGACCCGTTTCTTCATAAGCATGCAGAGCCAACTCACCATGGGCATCCAAAGCTGCTACAGAGGCCTTGGCTACGATGTAGTCCACCTGTTCCTGATTCAGCTTTCTCATTTCCTCGAGTGCAACCAGACCTTTTTGCACCAATTCGTCGACATGCTTTTGCGCTGCCAAAGCCTTGTCTTCTTGTTCTACCGTTTTCTTCTTTTCAGCCATTCTATTCCTCCAATGGTTTTGCCTTAGGTTAGACGAAGAACTCCAACCTTTGTTAAATATTTCACAATTCAATTATAACTTATTTAACGATTTTTGTAAACACTTTCACTTAACATTCACAAACTTTTCTCTATTGATTTGTGAAATAAGTAACAAATCTACTGATTTTACAGCCTATTCTTTTAGTTTTTGTGAAAAAATTTTTTATTTTTTAGAGATTTCACATACTTTTACTTTCACATAAAATTTGAAAGCGCTTTCTTATCTTAGATATAAAAAGCTCGGACGAACCGAGCTGATTATTTATGGTTTCACATTACCAGAATTTGCTTCATCTATGGCTTGCTTAATGGTATTGGCATAGAGAGTTCCCCCTTCAATGATGGACTCTGAGTTTGAGCCAAAGTGGACATAGTCTGTCCCTTCCCAAATCTGCGGATTTTCGATAGCAGTTTGATGCCAGTCGGCCACAAAGACATAGTCATACTTCTTGGCTAATTCTAGCTCATACTCCCGCTGCTGGGCCAAGACGCCGCCCTCTGAGCGACCGTCATAAGGGGTCACGAGGATCAGTTGATGACCCTTAGGCAGGCTGGAAACATACTCATCCAAAAGTTCATTCGAATAACCAGACGAATTGGTTCCAAGAGCCAGGACAACCTGCTTCTTCAGCACTCTATTAGCAATATCTGTCTTGTAGACCTCCAAGCCTGTACTCAGACTGCGACTAACGACAGTGTCTAGCTCGATTCCTGGCAAGATCTGCTGCAATTGTTCGCTTGAGCGTAGGGCAACGGAGTCACCAATCATGGTAATCCCGTCCGCCACATTGTACTCTGTCGCCTTGGACTGATCAACCTGACTTCGAGTTGTCTGCATCTTAGTGTCAGCTTGATTCAGAGCATTGACAATCAAACTTTCCTCAAAAGCTCCGACCTTTGGTGCTGTCACCGAGATAAAGAACATAATCAAAGTCAGCGGAATCATGCTGTAAAAGATTGGTCTGGTAAGAGACGATAGATCCATCTTGGTTCCCATGATAACCGGCTGACGACCAGCCAGAGTTGGCTCCAAAATATAGAAAGATAAGGCTGCAAAAGTAAGAGACAGCAGCGTGGTCAAGAGAACAGCCAAACCATTACCCATTAGCTGGGTGAAGATAATATAGAAAGGCCAGTGGAAAAGATAAACACCATAGCTGGTATCTGCGATAAAGTTGATAAGGCTAGGTTCCTTCACATCAGGGAGTTTATCATGCAGCATCCTAGCAGCAAAAATCATCAGACAGGCCAAAATAGTCGAAGTCAAGAACCCTACCAGATAGGTCCAAAGATTGTCAAACTTGAGTAGGAAGCTGAGCAAAAGCAAAACAGCTGCACTGCCCCCCATAATTCCTAGCACTTGCTTGAGAGCCAGCTTTTCTTCCAGCAGCTTAAAGCGACTGCTGACATGGCCGACACCAGACAAGGTAGCCAGAATGCTTCCTGCAAAGAAAGGAAAGACATGGGTCAAACTTGAGAAATAAATATCAGAGTAATTCTTAGTAGTCAAAGCGCCAGCAAACATTGATACAAAGCTGACCAAAAAGAGACCTGCAGAAACCAGCGCAATCATACCGCGATAGCGGGCTGTTGACTTGGCAACCTTGCCCAAGCCCCAAGCAGCCAAGCCCCAAAGAACATAATAGTGCACTTCTAAAGCCAGACTCCAAGTATGGATCAAGATGTGCGGCACAAACTGACTCTCATAACTGCCGCCTGAGAGCATTTCATAAAAGTTGGTCACAAAGCCCAAAGCAGCCGCAATCTGCGTCCCAATCCCAGCCACAAAATCCTTACGAATCAAGAGGGTAAAGGGCATAACGACCAAAATCATAAAGACCAGAGGTGGTACAATCCGATAAAAACGTCGTTTAAAAAAGCCTTGGATATCGATTTCTTTCTTCTTAGCAAACTCGTCAATAAGCAGAGCGGTAATCAAGAAGCCAGAAAAGGTAAAGAAGATATCCACGCCAATAAAACCGCCAGGGAAAACGCCCTGGAAGTAATGATAAAGCAGAACTAGAAGCAGCCCCGTGATTCTGACGAGCGAAAACCATTTAATGCGCATTTTGATAAATTCCTTGTTTAAACGTTCCTTCATAAACGACATTGCCTTCTGTCGTTAGCTTTCCTTGTCCATCAGCCTGACCCTTGCTGAAGTCCCCTTCATATTTCCAACCAGCTTGCGAGGTAAAGGTTCCTTTGCCGTCAAAGATGCCATTGCGAAATTGACCGCTATAACTGTCCCCATTTTGAAAAGTCATAGTCCCCTGACCGTTCATCTTCCCGCGAATCAAGGTTCCGTCATACTTGATTTTGCCCTGATCCAGCGTTAAAACGCCCTTACCAGGAATCCCCGAAGTAAAGACCAGAATAGCTGACAGTACAATGACCGTGACAGCCAAGAGTTCTAAATTCTGCCGGGTCAGATAGACCTTGTATTTATCGTAAAATTCTTTTACCTTATCCATATTCCTATCCATCCAAACGCTCTAGCCACTTCTTGCAGCCAGCCAAGACCAAATCATAGGTTTGGTCAAAATCTCCTGTGTACCAAGGATCTGGCACACTTTCTTCTTCAAACTGATAAATTTTATGCTGAAAATCCGCAGGCGCCATCCGCTTCAAATCTCGGACATTGCTTTCATCCATACCGATGACATAGTCAAAATCCGCAAAATCTGCTGCCGAAATCTGTTGAGAAGTCTTGTTCCTATCATAAGCAATCGCATATTCCTTAAAAATAGCCTGTGTCCCCCGATGAATGGGATTGCCGTGCTCCCAGCTTGAGGTTGCCCGGCTCTCGATTTTCAGATGGTCTGTTAAACTCTTCATGACAAACTCTGCCATCGGACTGCGGCAGATATTGCCCAAACATACAAATACAATTTTCTTCATAGAATACCTCGCTATCTATTATAACAAAATAATGGCAAAAACTAGCTCTGAATCGTTTACAGTTTCCTGATTCTCGTTGAAAACTGGCAAGCCTTGCCCCTCTCATGTCTGAAAATAGCAAAAAACCACCGTTTGGTGGCTTTTTGTAGGGAGATTATTTTTTAAAAAGAAAAAAGTTTTAGGAGTTAAGTTAATTTCTTAACTTGGCTATAGTATAATATCCATTCCTTAAAACTTCCTTAAAATAACTTAAACATTTTACTCTTAATTTTTACTTATTTATTAGGATAGTGGTATTCCAACTGCGGCCAGCGTTTCTGCCAATTCTTCTTAGCCAAGCGCTCAGCATACACACGCTGGCGCTCCTTATTTTCAAGAAAATGAGGAGTCGGTCTGACCTGAAAGTTTAAGATATCCTCCAAATCATAGGGAGCAAAAAGTTCCAGTTTGTCATTTGCCAGCAAGCGCAGTCCGATAGCCGTGCAGCGCTCAGGATACTTACTCATGGCTTCGCAAGCATTTTTATAAGGTGCCGTTCCAGGACTATGGCGGTGCATATAGGCTTGATTTCTCAGTTCCCATTGATACCGTGGCCAGTCTGCCTTGAGCTTGACTTCCAGCTCTATCGTCTCTGCCTCAGCATAAGTCGGATCAAAGAATATGACATCTACATCCGTCTCTGAGTCAAAACCTGGTCGCTCTGACAGCATATTCCAGATAAAATTCCTCACACATCCGGCCGCTAGCCAAGAATCCTTGAGCTCCAGACTGCGAATAATTTCCAAAATCGCTCGGATGTCTGAATCTTGACCTAGTCGGTCTAAAATCTCCTTTTCTGTCATCATTCCTTCATATACTCATATCCTAGATGCTCATAAGCTTTACGGGTAGCCACGCGCCCAGTCCGAGTTCGCATGACAAAGCCTTTCTGAATCAGGTAAGGCTCATACATATCCTCCACTGTTTCGCGCTCCTCAGCAATATTGACCGAGAGAGTCCCCAGCCCTACCGGACCGCCACCGTAGACCTCAATCATGGTCTTCAAAATCTTCTGGTCCACATAGTCCAGACCTTCCTGATCCACATCCAGCATGGAGAGAGCCTGGTCGGTTATCTTATCATCAATCAGGCCATTGCCCATAATCTGCGCGTAGTCCCGCACCCGCTTGAGCAAACGATTGGCAATCCGCGGCGTGCCTCGGCTACGCAAAGCAAGCTCCTTCGCAGCCTCGTGGGTAATAGCCATCTCAAAAATCTCTGCCGTCCGCTCGACAATTTCTGTCAGGTCGTCCGCTTCATAATACTCCATGTGACCAGTAATCCCAAAGCGAGCCCGCAGAGGATTGGACAGCATGCCTGCCCGAGTGGTCGCCCCAATCAGAGTGAAAGGCGGCAAATCCAGATGGACGCTGCGACTGGTCTCACCTGAGCCAATCATAATGTCGATGTAAAAGTCTTCCATAGCGCTGTACAGCACTTCCTCTACCGCCATTGGCAAGCGGTGAATCTCATCTATAAAGAGGACATCGCCCGGCTCAAGGTCATTTAAGATCGCAACCAAATCACCGGACTTTTCAATCACCGGACCTGAAGTTTGCTTGAGATTTACGCCTAGTTCATTGGCAATGACAAAGGCCATGGTCGTCTTCCCCAGACCCGGAGGGCCAAAAAGCAGGGTGTGATCCAGCGCCTCATCCCTTAGCTTAGCCGCTTCAATAAAAATCTTCAGCTGGTTCTTGACCTTATCCTGACCGATATACTCCTGTAAATACTGGGGACGCAAGGTGCGCTCCACCAATTCCTCATCACCCATTAATTCATTGTCTAAAATTCTACTCATAGAACTATTATAGCAGAAAATAAGGCAGAGGAAGCAAATCTAATTCGCGTCTGAACACAAAAAAAGACCACCGGATTGGGTGGCCTTTATGGGAGATTATTATGAAAAAGTTTAGGATTTCTATCAAATAAAGTTAGGAGGTCTTCATTTGATACTCATAGTATACTGCCCCTAACTTAAAGAAACCTTAACTTTGTATAACGTATCCTTTAAAATTTAACATTTGAGTTACAATCCGATAAACTTCCTGTCTTATTCTAAAATTTGAGCAAAAAAAGACCACCGGATTGGGTGGCCTTTATGGGAGATTATTATGAAAAAGTT
>NZ_CAJPNR010000003.1 GCF_905372115.1 uncultured Streptococcus sp. | reverse complement strand
CAGAAACTGTTGCTAAAATCTGATGTCCATTTTCAAGTTCAACCGTAAACATTGCATTAGGCATGGTATCAACTACCTTACCTTCAACCTCAATCACATCGTCTTTTGCCACGCAAAAGTACCTCCATAAATTTCGATTTGATCCCTCTGAGCACAGAGGTAACAATTATAAGTCAGACTAATTCATTGTATCACTACTTGTCAAATATTGCAAGCAGGAAAAACGCTTTTATTTCAAATTTGTCAAGACTTTTTCGATAGCTGAGAAGACATCATTAATATCTTGATTTCCTTGAATATCATGGACCAGACCTTTGCTGCGATAGTGTTCAATAATCGGTTCCCCCTGAGCGATATTGACATCCAAACGACGTTTAACTGTCTCAGGCTTGTCATCTTCGCGCTGGTAGTAATCCTCTTCCTTATAGTCTGCTGGCGGATTGAAGACCTTGTGGAAGGTTTCGCCTGTTTGACGATGGATAATACGACCACTCAAACGCTCCAATAAGCTGTTAGGATCTACTTCGATATTGATAACGCCGTCCAAAGCCAAATCAAGCTCTGCTAGCGTTTGATCCAAGGCATGTGCTTGCTCAATCGTGCGTGGATAGCCATCCAAGAGGAAGCCTGTTTGCTTAATATCGTCCTGACTTAAGCGCTCTTTGACAATGCCGTTTGTGACTTCATCTGGCACCAACTCGCCCTTGTCAATATAGGACTTGGCTAAGACGCCCATCTCTGTTTGGTTAGCAATCGCCGCACGGAACATATCTCCAGTTGAAATATGTGCAACATTGAAATGCTCAACGATTTTAGCAGCTTGAGTTCCTTTACCAGCACCTGGTAAGCCCATAATCAAAAGATTCATGATTGGTCTCCTTTTTTGTTTTTAAAGCAATCTATTAAACCGATTAATAAACTCGTTTAAAAACAAAATAGAAGGGGGTGAGTCTACTCTGTCCCCTTTTATTTTGTTTATTTTCGGTTCAAGAAAGGTTATCTGAACAAGCTTCTCATTAGAAAAGCAATTCAAAAAGTCCCTTACTCTGAAGTATCCATAAAGCCGACATACTTTCTCTTCAGCAGGTAGCCTTCTAGCTGTTTCATTCCCTCAATACCAGTTGAGATGATGATCAAGAGACTGGTTCCTCCAAGAGCAACAGCATCTGTCAATCCAAATACATCTTTAGCCAAGATAGGCAGGATAGAGATGAAACCTAAGAAGAGAGATCCCACTGTTGCCAAACGACGCAACAGCTTAGACATGTAGTCTTCTGTTCCTTTACCAGGACGGACACCTGGAATGTAGGCTCCGCTCTTTTGCAGATTTTCTGCTGTCTTCTCTGGATTAATCTGTACAAAAGTATAGAAGAAGGTAAAGAGGACAATCAGGAAGGCGTACATGAACATACCACTAATGGTCGTTGTTGCCAAAAGTGACTGAGCTGTCTTAACCCAATCTGCGTCATAGCCCAAGGCACTGACAACTTGGAAAATCGCTGCCGGTGCAGCTGTAATCGAGCTGGCAAAGATTACTGGAATAACCCCAGCCGGATTGACTTTCAGTGGCAGATAGGAGCTAGAAGGTGCACCCTTAGCTACTTTCGTATACTGAACTGGAATTTTATACTCAGCCTGCTGTACAAAGGTTGTAAAGTAAATGATAAGCAGGACTGCCACAATCAGAATCCCTACAAAAATGAAGGATGAAGTCAAACGATTACTAGGGATATTGACAAAGTAATCTTCATAGATACCTTTAATCATATCAGGGATAGCTGAAACGATACCAGCAAAGATAATCATGGAAACGCCATTTCCGTAACCCTTGTCTGTAATCTGCTCACCTAGCCAAGTTACAATCATTGAACCAGTTGCTAGAAGAACGCAAATCAAAGCGTAGGTCTGAACATTAGGATTGGCAACCAGATTAGCTCTTGAGAGAGTATCAAAACCAGCGGTAATCCCAATTGCCTGCACAAAGGCCAAAACTAGGGCGATATAACGAGTCGCTTGATTCAGCTTCCTCCGTCCTACTTCCCCTTGCTTGCCCCACTCTACAAACTTCGGAAGCAAGTCCATCTGCAGCAGCTGAACAACGATCGAAGCTGTGATGTAAGGACTGACTCCAAGTGCAAAGACAGAGAAGTTGCGCATGGCATTACCAGAGACCAAGCTCAGCATATTCAGGAATGGCAAATCATTCAAATTGCTTAAGGCTTTGGCATTAATCCCCGGAACCGTTATAGTTGTACCGATACGGAAAACTAAGATGATAAAAATCGTGAACAGAATCTTAGACCGTACCTGTTTGATTTTAAATGCGTCTTTTAATAGTTTGAAAAACATAGGTCACCTCGCTTAGATGACTTCCACTGAACCACCTTTAGCAGTGATAGCTTCTTCAGCTGATTTAGAGAATTTAGCTGCCTTAACAGTCAATTTCTTTGTCAATTCTCCGTTACCAAGAATCTTGATACCTGATTTTTCAGCTTTTACAATACCTGCTTCGATGAGAACAACTGGTGTTACTTCAGCGCCATCTTCAAAGGCGTTCAGTTGGTCAAGGTTAACAATCGCATATTCTTTGCGGTTGATGTTCAGGAAACCACGTTTTGGAAGACGACGGAACAATGGAGTTTGTCCACCTTCAAAACCAAGGCGAACGCCGCCACCGCTACGAGCTTTTTGACCTTTTTGACCACGGCCAGATGTTTTACCGTTACCAGATGATGTACCACGACCAACACGGTTGCGGACTTTACGAGAACCTGCAGCAGGTTGTAATTCATGAAGTTTCATTATATTATTTCTCCTCTTTTGTAAAATGCTAGCGCTCATATAGGAGAAAAGGTGTCTCCTATATAAACTCGCCTATACATATATTTAGTTTTAGGGGCTGAGAAAATCCCATCCCCTAACGTATTTTAATTTAAAGTTGTTAAACCAGCAAAGCTTATTTAACTTCTTCAACAGTTACCAAGTGTGATACTGCAGTAATCATACCGCGTACTGCTGGATTATCTTCTTTGATAACTGAGCTGTTCAATTTGCCAAGTCCAAGTGCTACAACAGTTTTACGTTGTGACGGAATGCGTCCGATTGGAGACTTAGTCAAAGTAATTTTAATTTGAGCCATGTTATCTCCTTTCTTATGCCAAGTCAGAAACTGAAATACCACGAAGGGCAGCAACTTCTTCAGCGCGTTTTAATTGTTTCAAACCTTCAACAGTTGCGCGAACGATGTTGATTGGAGTGTTAGAGCCAAGAGATTTAGATGTAACATCTGCTACACCTGCCAACTCGATGACGGCACGAACCGCACCACCAGCAGCAACCCCAGAACCCTCAACAGCTGGCTTAAGCAATACTTTAGCTCCGCCAAATTCTGAAAGAACTTCGTGAGGAATTGTTGTGCCAACCATTGGTACTTCAATCAAATTCTTCTTCGCATCTTCAACTGCCTTGCGGATTGCTTCTGGTACTTCTTGAGCTTTACCAGTACCGAAGCCAACACGACCATTGCGATCACCAACAACTACAAGAGCTGCAAAGCGAAGACGACGTCCACCTTTAACAACTTTTGTAACACGGTTGATGGCAACTAAACGTTCTTCAAGTTCAACTGCGTTGTCTTTAAATGCCATTTTCTAGTGTCCTCCTCTTAGAATTTCAATCCGTTTTCACGAGCTGCATCAGCCAAAGCTTTTACACGTCCGTGATAGAGATATCCACCGCGGTCGAAGACGACTTCAGAAATACCTTTAGCAACTGCACGTTCAGCAACGAGCTTACCAACAACAACGGCTTGTTCTGTTTTAGTTCCTTTTGAAACTTCTTTGTCAAGAGTTGAAGCGCTTGCGAGCGTTACACCCGCTACGTCATCAATCACTTGAGCGTAGATGCCTGTATTAGAACGGAATACGTTCAAACGTGGGCGATCAGCAGTTCCAGAGAGTTTTCCGCGAACGCGACGGTGGCGTTTTTGGCGGATTTTATTTTTATCTGGTTTCGTAATCACAATTTTCACCTCTTAATTTTAATCTTGTGCTTATGCACAACCTTGGGAAACAGCTTGTTTGGCTGAAAAAATCAGCCAGACAAGATTATTTACCAGTTTTACCTTCTTTGCGGCGAACGAATTCACCAACGTAGCGGATACCTTTACCTTTGTATGGCTCTGGAGCACGCAGGCTACGTACGTAAGCTGCTGTTTGTCCAACTACTTCTTTTGAAATTCCGCTGACAACGATAGTTGTTGGGTTTGGAAGTTCAAAAGTGATGCCTTCTGGAGCTTCTACTTCGTCTGGATGAGATTTACCAACTGAAAGTACAAGCTTTTTGCCTTGAAGTTGAGCACGGTAACCAACCCCACGCATTTCAAGTTCTTTCTTGAATCCTTCTGATACACCAACAACCATGTTGTTCAAAAGGGCACGAGTAGTTCCGTGGATTGTTTTCATTTCTTTTGAATCGTTTGGACGGTGAAGAGTTACTTCTGTTCCTTCCACACGGATTTCAATATCTTTTGAGAACTCACGAGTCAGTTCTCCTTTAGGTCCTTTTACAGTTACAACGTTGTCTTTGTTGCTGATTTCAACACCAGCAGGCAACACGATAACTTTATTACCAATACGTGACATGTATATATTCTCCTGTTAGATTGTCAGGCCGCAAGCGACCAGTTTTCACGGGGGCTTAAATCGATTTCTCGATTTAAAGGAACATTTAGGTTTCAATTTCAGAGTGAATCTAGGCATCGTCTCGCAGGCATAACTTTGGGTTAGGCAAGAGACGATAACGAAGAGTCACAAAGAAATTGGGAGCTAAATATTACCAAACGTAAGCGATAACTTCTCCACCAATATTCTTTTGGCGTGCTTCTTTATCAGTCAGCAAGCCTTCAGATGTTGAAAGGATAGCAATTCCAAGTCCGTTCAGAACTTTTGGAAGATCTTCGCGTTTCTTGTAAACACGCAGACCTGGTTTTGAAACGCGTTTCAAACCAGTGATAACTTTTTCACCATTTTGTCCGTATTTAAGGAATACACGGATGATACCTTGTTTGTCATCTTCGATGATTTCAACGTTTTTTACAAAACCTTCACGCTTCAGGATTTCAGCAATCCCTTTTTTGATGTTTGATGCAGGTACTTCAAGCACTTCGTGGTTCGCTTGATTAGCGTTACGGATACGAGTCAAAAAGTCTGCAATTGGGTCAGTCATAACCATTTTATATTTCTCCTCTTACTAGTAGTTTGCAAGCTGCACTTGCTAGTTAATGATTGAGCTATGCTCAGATAGTATTGATACATTCAAATAAGATAATTCTTATTTGAACACGAGCTACAACCTTGGCAAAAAAGATAGATTTGTTTTGGAGCATCGCTCCTATACCAAATCTCCTATTTTTGCTGTGGTTGTTACGCTCTTTGTATCATGATATTACCAAGATGCTTTTGTTACACCAGGGATTTGACCTTTATGAGCAAGTTCGCGAAAAGCGATACGACTCAGGCCAAATTTGCGGTAAACTGAATGGGGGCGCCCAGTAACTTTACAACGATTATGTAAACGAGTCGGTGAGGCGTTGCGAGGTAATTTAGATAAACCTTCATAGTCCCCTGCCGCCTTTAATGCAGCACGTTTTTCAGCATAACGGTCAACAATTTTTTGGCGTTTAGCCTCTCTAGCTACCATTGATTTTTTAGCCATTAGATCTACCTCCTATATTATTTTGCAAAAGGCATTCCAAGGCCTGTAAGCAATTCGCGTGACTCTTCGTCAGTGTTAGCAGTTGTTACGATAACGATGTCAAGACCGCGAGTCTTATCAACGTCATCAAAGTTGATTTCTGGGAAGATCAATTGTTCTTTCACACCAAGTGTGTAGTTTCCGCGTCCATCAAATGATTTTGTTGGAACACCGTGGAAGTCACGAACACGTGGAAGAGAAACTGAAACTAATTTATCCAAGAATTCATACATGCGTTCGCCACGAAGGGTTACTTTAGCACCGATCGCTACACCTTCACGAAGACGGAAGCCGGCGATTGATTTTTTAGCTTTAGTGATAAGTGGTTTTTGACCTGATATAAGAGCTAATTCTTCAGCAGCTTTTTCAAGGTTTTTAGCGTTTGATACAGCGTCACCGACACCCATGTTCAAAACAATTTTATCCACTTTTGGCACAGCCATAACAGATGAGTAGTTGAACTTTTCAGTCAAAGCAGGAACTACTTCTTTAAGATATTTTTCTTTTAAACGATTTGCCATTATACTTCTCCTTTCCTTCGTGATTAGTCAAGCACTTCGCCTGATTTTTTATTGTAACGAACTTTTTTGCCGTCTACAAACTTGTAGCCAACACGTCCTGCAACACCATTCTTGTCAAGCACTTGAACGTTTGACACATGGATTGGCGCTTCTTTTTCCACGATAGCACCTTGAGGGTTTTCGTTATTTGGCTTTTGGTGTTTCTTAACGATGTTTACACCTTCAACAACAACTTTGTTTACTTTTGGAAGAGCTGTAACAACAAGTGCTTCAACACCCTTGTCTTTACCAGCAATTACGCGAACTTTGTCGCCTTTTTTTACAAACATTTATTTCTCCTCTTAATTCTTACGCCCATAGGGGCACCCTGACTTTTGCCAGGGGACTGTGTTTGTTAATTTTGATTAAAGTACTTCTGGAGCCAATGATACGATCTTCATGAAGCCGCCGTCACGCAATTCACGAGCAACTGGGCCGAAGATACGAGTTCCGCGAGGAGTTTTGTCTTCACGGATGATGACTGCAGCGTTTTCGTCAAATTTGATGTATGAACCATCTTTACGACGAGCACCTGATTTAGTACGAACGATAACAGCTTTTACAACGTCACCTTTCTTAACCGCACCACCAGGAGTAGCTTGTTTTACAGACGCAACGATTACATCACCGATGTTAGCGAACTTACGTCCTGAGCCACCAAGAACTTTGATTGTCAAGATTTCGCGAGCGCCGCTGTTGTCGGCAACTTTCAAACGAGTTTCTGTTTGAATCATTTAAGTTTTCTCCTTTCTGGTTTGATTAGATGATAACCGCTTCTTCAACGACTTCTACAAGACGGAAGCGTTTTGTAGCTGAAAGCGGACGAGTTTCCATGATACGAACGATATCGCCTTCTTTGGCAACATTGTTTTCGTCATGTGCTTTGTACTTCTTAGAGTAGTTAATACGTTTACCATAGACTGGGTGGTTACGTTTAGTTTCAACTACAACTGTGATTGTTTTGTCCATTTTGTCAGAAACAACGCGTCCGACAAGAACTTTACGATTATTGCGTTCCATTGAAATTCTCCTTCCCTAGTCTATTATTTAACTTCTGATTGAACAGTTTTGATACGAGCGATTTGTTTTTTCACTTCTTTCAGGCGAGCTGTCTGCTCCAATTGGCCAGCAGCTGCTTGGAAACGAAGATCAAACAATTCTTTCTTCAATTCATTTTCACGCTTCGCGAGTTCTTCTTGAGAAAGACCACGAAGTTCTTTAACAAATTCTTTTACTTCATTAAGTTTCATGCCTTCTCCTTATTCTGCTTCACGTTTTACGAATTTACATTTAACTGGAAGTTTGTGGCTTGCAAGGCGAAGCGCTTCGCGAGCGATTTCTTCTGAAACGCCAGCAACTTCAAACATTACTTTGCCACGCTTAACTGGTGCAACCCAACCTTCTGGAGCACCTTTACCAGATCCCATCCGTACACCGATAGCTTTTGCAGTGTATGATTTGTGTGGGAAGATTTTAATCCAAACTTTACCACCACGTTTCATGTAACGAGTCATAGCGATACGGGCAGCTTCGATTTGGCGGTTAGTGATCCAGTGGCTAGTAGTTGCTTGAAGACCGTATTCTCCAAATGCTACTTCTTTTCCGCCTTTAGCTTCACCGCGCATTTTTCCACGGAATTCGCGACGGTGTTTAACACGTTTAGGTACTAACATTGGTTATTTACCTCCTTTAGTGTTTTTACGAGCTGGAAGGACTTCACCACGGTAGATCCATACTTTAACACCAAGTTTACCGTAAGTAGTGTCAGCTTCTTCCCAAGCGTAATCGATATCCGCACGAAGAGTGTGAAGTGGAACAGTTCCCTCAGAGTAACCTTCGCTGCGGGCAATATCTGCACCATTCAAACGACCTGATACTTGAGTTTTGATTCCTTTAGCTCCTGCACGCATTGTACGTTGGATAGCTTGTTTTTGAGCACGACGGAAAGCAACACGCTGCTCAAGCTGGCGAGCAATTCCTTCACCAACCAGATGCGCATCCAAGTCAGGACGCTTGATTTCGATGATGTTGATGTGGACTTGTTTTCCAGTCAATTTGTTGAGTTTTGCACGAAGTGCATCAACGTTTGCTCCACCTTTACCGATAACCATACCTGGCTTAGCAGTGTGAAGAGAAACGTTAACTTTGTTTACTGCGCGTTCAATTTCAATAGTTGAAATCGCTGCGTCAGCCAATTCTTTTTGAACGAATTTACGGATTGCAAGATCTTCATGAAGGTAATCCGCGTATTCTTTTTCAGCATACCATTTGGCATCCCAATCACGGATGATGCCGACACGCATACCAATTGGATGTACTTTTTGACCCACGATGTTACCTCCTTATTTTTCTTCAACGACCACAGTGATGTGGCTTGTGCGTTTGTTGATTGGTGAAGCTGAACCTTTAGCGCGCGGACGGAAACGTTTCATAGTTGGTCCTTCGTTTGCGAAAGCTTCAGATACTACCAAGTTTGCTTTTTCCAAACCAAAGTTGTTTTCAGCATTAGCGATTGCAGAGTTCAAAACTTTTTCGATAATGCCAGCAGCTTTGTTTGGCGTGAATTTCAAGATTGCGATTGCGTCAGCGACGTTTTTACCACGAATATTGTCAAGAACCAGACGAGATTTACGAGGTGAAACACGCACTGTACGAGCCATTGCTTTAGCTGAAGTAATTTCTGCCATTTATGTTCTCCTTATTTTCTACGTGTTTTCTTGTCGTCTGCAGCGTGACCCTTGTAAGTACGAGTTGGCGCAAATTCACCAAGCTTGTGACCTACCATGTCTTCCTGGATGTAAACAGGCACGTGTTTACGTCCGTCATAAACTGCGATTGTGTAACCAATAAAACTTGGGAAGATCGTTGAACGACGTGACCAAGTTTTGATGACTTTCTTCTTTTCGTCGTTAGCTTGAGCTTCAACTTTCTTCATCAGATGCTCATCGACGAAAGGTCCTTTTTTAAGACTGCGTCCCATTTTATATTTTCTCCTTTAAATAAGTACCACAGCGGCCTGCGCTGACTAAGCAGCGCTACCGAGCTGGCGGATAGATTGTTTTAAATTATTTCTCGTTGCGACGACGAACGATAAGTTTGTCAGATTTCGCTTTTTTGTTACGAGTTTTAAGTCCAAGAGCAGGTTTGCCCCATGGAGTAGATGGCGCTTTACGACCAACTGGTGCTTTACCTTCACCACCACCGTGTGGGTGATCGTTAGGGTTCATTACAGAACCACGAACTGTTGGGCGGATACCTTTCCAACGGCTACGTCCTGCTTTACCAAGGTTTACAAGTCCATGTTGTTCGTTTCCAACAACACCAACTGTAGCGCGGCAAGTACCAAGAATCATACGAACTTCGCCTGATTGAAGACGAACAAGAGTGTACTTACCTTCTTGACCCAGTACTTGAGCAGAAGCTCCAGCAGCACGAACCAATTCTCCACCGCGGCCTGGCTTCAACTCAATGTTGTGAACCAAAGTACCAACTGGGATGTTAGCAAGCGGAAGAGCGTTTCCGACTTTGATATCTGCTTCAGGACCTGAAACGATGCGTTGACCAACTTCAAGACCTTTAGGAGCAATGATATAAGCTTTCACACCGTCAGTGTAGTGAACCAAAGCGATGTTTGCTGAACGATTTGGATCATACTCAATTGTTTTTACAACTGCTTCAACAGCGTCTTTGTTACGCTTGAAGTCAATCAAACGGTAGTGACGCTTGTGACCGCCACCTTGGTGACGAACAGTGATGCGACCGTTGTTATTACGACCAGCCTTGCTCTTCAAAGAAACAAGCAAAGATTTTTCTGGAGTGCTGGTAGTGATTTCAGCGAAATCCAAAGAAGTCATATTACGGCGACCGTTTGTTGTTGGTTTATAAACACGAATTCCCACGATATTTCCTCCTTAGATTATTCTTCTTCTGCACCGAACAACTCGATTGCTTTAGAATCAGCTGTCAGTGTTACGATAGCTTTTTTAGTTTTGTTTGTAAAACCAGTGTAGCGTCCAACGCGTTTTGCTTTTGGTTTTACATTGATAGTGTTAACGTTAGCAACCTTAACTCCTTCAAAAGCAGCTTCAACAGCTTGCTTGATCAAGAGCTTGTGAGCGCGAGTGTCCACTTCAAATACGTATTTGCCTGCTTCGTACTGAGCCATTGAACCTTCAGTGATAACAGGTTTTTTGATTACGTCGTACAAATTCATTATGCAAGAACCTCCTCAATTTTAGAGATAGCTGCCTGAGTAACCAGAAGTTTATCGCTGTTTACGATGTCCAGAACGCTTGCAGTTGTTGCAGTTGCAACTTTCACGTTTGGAAGGTTGCGAGCTGAAAGTGCAGCGAATTCATTTCCTTCTTCAAGGATAACAAGAACTTTCGTATCGATGCTCAGTGCAGCAAGCACTTTTGCAAACTCAGCAGTTTTTGGAGCTGTAAATGAAAGGCTGTCTACAGCTACGAATTTGTTTTCAGCAACTTTTTCAGAGTAAACTGATTTCAATGCCAATCTGCGCACTTTACGTGGAAGTTTGTAAGCATATGAACGAGGAGTTGGACCGAATACGATACCACCACCACGCCATTGTGGAGAGCGGATAGAACCTTGACGAGCACGTCCAGTTCCTTTTTGACGCCATGGTTTGCGTCCGCCGCCTGATACTGCAGAACGGTTTTTAACAGCGTGAGTTCCTTGACGAAGGCTAGCGCGTTGGCTGATGATAACATCAAAGACAACTGATTCATTTGGTTCAATACCAAAGACCGCATCGTTCAGAACTACTTCACCAGCTTCTTTACCAGTTTGGTCAAATAATTTTACGTTTGCCATTGTGACTGATTTCCCCTTTCTTTATTATTTACCAGCTTTAACTGCTGACTTGATAGTGATAAGAGATTTCTTAGCACCTGGTACGTTACCTTTAATCAGGATAACGTTCTTCTCTGGAACAACCTGTACGATTTCAAGATTTTGAATAGTTACGCGGTTGCCACCCATACGTCCAGCCAAGCGTTTGTTTTTGAAAACACGGTTTGGCGCAACTGGTCCCATTGAACCAGGACGACGGTGGTAACGTGAACCGTGAGCCATTGGACCACGAGATTGGCCATGGCGCTTGATAACACCTTGGAAACCTTTACCTTTTGAAGTTCCTGTTACATCAACAACATCACCAGCTTCGAATGTATCGACAGTGATTTCTGCTCCAACTTCCAAGCCTTCAATGTTTTTGAATTCACGAATGAAGCGCTTAGGAGCTGTGTTAGCTTTCGCTACATGGCCTTTGGCAGGTTTGTTGCTCAATACGTCACGAAGGTCATCAAAACCAACTTGAACTGCGTTGTAACCATCTGTTTCAACTGTTTTAACTTGAAGAACAACGTTTGGAGCTGCTTCAACAACAGTTACAGGGATTAATTCGCCAGCTTCAGTGAAGATTTGAGTCATTCCCACTTTTTTCCCTAAGATTCCTTTTGTCATGAGAAAATGTTTCCTTTTCTATAATTTTTTCAAAAAGTTTTTAACGAGCGTTTTTTATGCTCTGGTTTAGATCAAGCTTTAGATTAAAGTTTAATCTCTACGTTCACACCACTTGGAAGATCCAATTTCATCAAAGCGTCAACTGTTTTTTGAGTTGGGTTGATGATGTCGATCAAGCGTTTGTGAGTACGCATTTCAAATTGTTCGCGAGAGTCTTTGTATTTGTGAGTCGCACGAATGATTGTGTAGAGGCTGCGCTCAGTTGGAAGTGGGATTGGACCCGCAACTTCAGCACCAGTACGAGTAGCAGTTTCTACGATTTTTGCAGCCGCTGTATCAAGTGTACGATGTTCGTAAGCTTTCAAACGGATGCGGATTTTTTTGTTTGCCATCTTTTTCTCCTTTTCGTCTATTTAAGATAATAGGCTAGCTCCACAAGAAAACCGACAGGCGATTACGTGGCAATGCAACCGAGCGTGTCGCAACCTCTTGCATCAAAGCTACACGCTGTATTTTTACAGCACCATAGTATCTTAACACAAAGAACCAGTCATTGCAAGGGATTTGAGTAATTTTTTAAAGATTTTTAGGATAATTTTTTATGAAAGCGTTTTCTCTATTGATAACTATGCCTTGTTCTTCAATTCAACTCGAATAGTTCACCTTATTAATGGAAGTAATCAGGCTTAAGATATAGAAAAAGCTGCTTTGAAAGCAACTTTATAGATTTTATTCCGAATTGATTTCTCTTAGAATTTCTTCCAAGTTAAACTATCCATATCTAAACGGTCAGCCTGGCCAAGACCAAGTTGGCTTTCGCCAGCATCTGCAGTCTTTGTGAAATCAATTTGCTGAAGGATTTCAGGCTCCTGATTCTGGTTAGACAGCTGATAAAGGGTTGCTTGACCGTTTCCGCTTCCGGAATGCCAGTGAGAGCTTAAGACACGGCCGTCTCGGTAAACAAAGAGAGTTACCCTAGAACCTCCGACACTAGCTGCATGCGACTCTCCCAACAAGGCTGGCTCCTGACCTTTGAGGTAATAAAGAGATACTAATTGGTATGGATTTTCTCCAAACTTAGCTCCAACCAAAAGCTCCTTTTGCCCATCACCATTGAGGTCGTGAAAACTATAGGCAAGGGCATCTGGCTGCGCTAATATATTATCTACCGTCCAGTATTCTAGAGGGAAGTGCAGCTGATTTCGAAGATTTTCTGCTGCTTGAGTATCAGAGCTATTGCTCGACAAAAGCAAACGATAGTCTTCAAAAACCTTTTGGTAAGATTCCTCATCAGACTTCACCGGTTTCTCTTGGCTACTGGAAGAGCTCGCTTCACTAGAAGAACTGGCTTGACTAGATGATACAGATTGGCTTTGACTAGCAGAAGTTTTAGGCTTTTCTACCGCCTTTTGCTGACTGCAACCTTGCAGGATCAAAACTAGAGCTGTTGCCAAAACAGCTTTTATGCTTATGCTTTTCATGATAAACTCCTTGATTTTTATATATTTAGCACAATTAACTCTGAAAACTGATGTTTTCTGTAAAATAACAAAACACTCTATCTATTTTACCATATAGACCCGACCTTGAATAGAAAGAAAAATCTCACTGACACACATCAGTGAGATCAAAAATGAAAATTTACCCTTGGCTATTTTATTTTATAGTAAGGGGCTGTCCTTTTCGATGCGAAAGCTGTTGCCCGACTGGCAGATGACAAGGTCTGCAGCTGCTAGATAGGGCTGATAAAAGTGCTTATATTGCTCTCGTCGAGCTAGATGCGTCTGCTCTATCCACTCTGGCCTGCGCTCTCGCACAGCCACATCCCGTGCCAAGCGGCGTTCTAACTCGGTCTGATCGTCCGTGTAAAAGCAAATCGACAAATCAAACAAACTTTCAGGCAAAAAGGCAGCCGACATACCTTCTACTATTAAAATAGGCTTTAGGGCTGATAAACGCAACCTAGGTGACCAATCTGTGTCAATGGTCAGAATATCCAGACCAGACTGCAAGGCACAAATATCTCGCTCCAGACTCCCGAGCTCATGAACAGCTGGGATACAGGCTGTTACTTTTTGATGAGGAAAATCTTTGGAACTGAGCAAATCTCGACACTCCCCAGTAATTACATAAGGATCTGTTGCTAGCAGATTAGCTCGTTCCTCACCCAATATTAGTTGGAGTTTTCGAGCAAAAGTTGACTTGCCTGAAGCACCATGACCATATATACGTATAGTATGTTTTTGGTCGTCTGACAGATACGCTGTCAATCTTTCCAGCAATGTTTCTTCATCAGACATAGCTTCCCCTTTCAAATGGAGCTTCTTAGAAATTTCGGCTGGATTTATTGTAGCCGTAGCGCTCAATAAAGTCTTCACGGAATTCCAGCAGATTGTCATCCATGATAGCTTGGCGAACTTTCTTCATAAGGTTTACCAAGAAGTAGAGGTTGTGATAACTGGTCAGGCGGATCCCAAAGGTTTCGTCCGCTTTGAGCAAGTGGCGGATATAGGCCCGCGTGTAGTTGCTGCAAGTGTAGCAGTCACAGTCATGATCCAGCGGCGTGAAATCTTCCTCAAACTGAGCATTTTTAACCACCAGACGCCCTTCACTGGTCATACAGGTACCGTTTCGGGCAATCCGAGTCGGCAGGACGCAGTCAAACATATCAACGCCACGTATAACCCCATCAATCAAGCTATCTGGCGCTCCAACTCCCATGAGATAGCGGGGCTTATTTTCAGGCAGCATAGGCGTTGTGAAGTCTAGCACTGCATTCATCTCTTCGTGAGTCTCACCAACAGCCAGTCCTCCGATAGAGTAGCCTGGGAAATCCATGCTGATCAAGTCTTGAGCAGACTGGCGACGCAAATCTTCAAATCCAGCACCCTGAACAATCCCAAAGAGACCTTGGTCGTGTGGACGGCTGTGGGCCTTGAGTCCACGCTCTGCCCAACGGCTAGTCCGCTCAATGGACTTCTTGACATAATCATAAGGCTGGTAGAACTGCGGGCACTCATCAAAGGACATCATAATGTCACTGCCCAGATTGTTCTGGATGGAGATGGCCTTTTCTGGCGAGAGGAACATTTTAGAACCATTAAGATGGTTCTTGAAGGTTACTCCTTCTTCTGTGATATTGCGGCTGTCAGCTAGAGAATAGACCTGAAAACCGCCACTATCCGTCAGAATAGGCTGGTCCCAGTTCATGAACTTGTGCAGGCCGCCTGCACGGGCAATCAGCTCATCACCTGGACGTAGCCAGAGATGATAGGTATTGGCCAAGATAATACCAGAACCCATTTGCTTGAGCTCTTCTGGCGACTGGGTCTTGACTGTCGCCTGGGTCCCAACCGGCATAAACATAGGTGTCGGAAAAGTTCCGTGAGGCGTGATAATCTCTCCCAAACGAGCACCTGTGTGCTTTTCTTTTTTGATCAAACGATACTGAATCGGTGATGTTGACATGTTTCCTCCTGCTGGGAAAAACAGTCCCAGCGATTTTTCTTCTATATAATGAGCAGCAAGTGCTCACAAGATACCGTATGATTTTACCAAAAAAACTTCTATCTGTCACGGGGTATGATATAATGTAACAGACAAATCCAAATGGAGGAATTATGAATCTAAGTAACATCAGGGCTCAGGCTCGTACCGTTCGCAGTCAAACGAGGGGGATTTTTCTTTTGTTTGCAGCCCCGACTCTTGCCGGTATCCTAAACATCTTTCTTTCCCTTATTGGGAATCTAAGAAACTCCGTTTCCGACCTGACCTTCAGCCAGTTCATATATTTTCTGATTAGCCGAACTCTTTTTCCGACGACCATTCAGTTTATCACGTCTCTCCTGCTGCTTTCTGCCAGCTACACCATGATAACCGTCATCCGCAAGAAAAAGGATGAGGTCCGCTTTTCAGATATTGGGCATCTTTTTACGAGTAAGAACTTCACACCTGTTTTCAAAACCGTTTTGCTCAAGCAGCTATTGCTTTTCCTTTGGAATCTTCCTATATATTTCGGGAGTCTTCTGTCCGTCTTCAATGCTTATAAGATTCTCAATATTTCGGAAAAACTTCCTGCCCATACTGTGCTGACTGCTCAAAGCGAGGCAGGACAGCAGATTCTTCAATACACTCCTGGTATGTTACTGGGAAGCCTCTTGATATTGGTTGGTCTAGGCATCACCGTTCCTCAGTACTACGCATATTCTCAAGCAGAACTGATACTCTACGACCAGCTTGAGACCGGGAGTTACCGGGGAGCTTTCTATGCTATCCGTCAAAGCCGGAAGCTCATGAAGGGCTACAAGAGAAAGCTATTTATGCTGGATCTGAGCTTCATCGGTTGGAATTTACTGGCCAGAATGACTTACGGTGTACTGAATATTATGGTTCTTCCTTATACAGCGACTGCTTACATTCTCTTCTACGAAGAGTTGAAAAAAGAAAAAGCTATTCTAAACGAAAACAACCCGCAAGCACGGAACTCCTTGTCCTAAGCTTGTGAGTTGTTTTTTTATTTACTATTATATTCCTGTCTTGTCAAGGGCAGAGCAGATTTTATCAAAGGCTGCCTCTAGTGAATCCTCATCTGTGAAGAAGGATTCCTCTTCCCAGCCTAAGAAGTCTAGCTCTTTCCACCAGCGCTTCATGTCGGCTGGGGTAAATTCTTCTTGTTTAGCTCTAGTCTGATGGCGGCGGACTGTTTCTTCAAAGGATAGGTCATAGTAGTAAGCAAAGACCTGCGGAGCGAAGAGCTTTTTCAACTGCTCTAGCATCTGTCCGTAAATGTCTGTCTCATAAAATCCTTCTACCAGAACCAGTAAATCATGTTCGTAACCGAAGCGTGCCAATGTCTCTGTCAGGTCAATAGACAAGTTCCCTGGCTCAACCTTTTCCTTGAGCATGTCCCGTCTAACCGTATCCTGCGATATCAGGAGAGTTCCTCGGCCGTAGTGAGTCTGCAGTTTCCCAGCGAGACTAGACTTGCCAGAGCCGGAATTTCCACGAATGATGACTAACTTGGCCATTCTATTCGCCCAGAATCAAGCGTGTATGCTCGCGTTTAATGCAGCGATCCATGACAATGTCATCCCGACCGGCTGTCCGCAAAATCTGCTCAGCCTCCTCGCTCTCCAAGCCCAACTGAGCCCAGAAAATCTTGGCATCCGTCTGCAGAAAATCCAGTGCCACATCTGGCAAAAACTCACTGCGACGGTACACATCGACAATATCCACCGGGAAAGGAATGTCTTTAAGACTGGCATAAACAGTCTCACCAAAAATCTGACTGCCCGCTGCCCGCGGATTGACAGGGATAATGCGATAACCTCGCTCCTGCATCTCTTTGGACACACGGTTACTGGTCGTTTCTTCACGGTCAGACAGTCCGACAACAGCAATCACTTTGCTGTTTTTCAAATAATGCTTGACGATGGCATCACTTGGATTTTGAAAATGATAAGTCATGGGCTTCCTCCTCATTCATAATAAAGCTAGATAGTTTTGCAGTATTTGCGTCTTAACTGAATCCGGGCTAAACACTGTGTGAAAAAGACAATCCGTTCTAGGAGCATCGCTCCTCCGTCCGAATTGCTAATTTTCAGTCGGTTTTGACGCTCTTTGTATCTTGTTTTATTTCGCCTCGTACCAAGTTTGGCCGGCATTTTCATCAGCCACTAGTGGAACGGCTAGCTCAATCGCGGCTTCCATGGTTTCTTTGACTAGCTGGCGGACGGCTGTTAGCTCGTCATTGGACACCTCTAGCACGATTTCATCGTGCACCTGCAAGAGCATGCGAGACTTGAAATTCTTCTCTGTCAAAGCTTGATCCAGATTAATCATAGCGACTTTGAGAATATCTGCGGCGGAGCCTTGGATTGGACTGTTAATGGCTGTGCGCTCCGCAAAATTTCGGATATTAAAGTTACGGGAATTGATGTCCGGCAAGGAGCGGCGGCGATGATAAATGGTCTCTACATAGCCTTTATCACGCGCTTCGCGAACGATGGTTTCCATATAATTCTTGATACCAGGGAAACGCTCAAAATAGGTCTCAATGTAGTCCTTGGCAGCCTTGCGGGAAATTCCCAAATTATTGGCTAGTCCGAAGTCGGAAATTCCATAAACTACTCCGAAGTTGACAGCCTTGGCATTGCGACGGTCATTAGGTGTCACATCCTCTGCCTTTTCAATACCAAAGACCCGCATGGCTGTAGCCGTATGAATATCTTCTCCATGCTGAAAGGCAGCAATCAGATGCTCATCCTGCGAAATGTGAGCCAGCACCCGCAGCTCAATCTGGGAATAATCCGAGCTGAGTAGTACGCTGTCAGCCCACTCTGGCACAAAGGCCTTACGAATAAGGCGGCCCTGCTCCAAACGAACAGGGATATTCTGCAGGTTCGGGTCAACAGAGGACAGGCGGCCCGTCTGAGTCAAATCCTGAACATAGCGAGTATGAATCTTGCCATCAGCCGCTATGGCCTCTTGCAATCCGATAATGTAAGTCGACTGAAGCTTGCTGATTTGACGGTATTCCAGAATCTTAGACACAATCGGTGCTATCGGTGCTAAACGCTCCAGCACATCCACCGCTGTCGAGTAGCCCGTCTTGGTCTTTTTGGTGTATTCCAGTGGCAATCCCATATCTTCAAAGAGAATGGTTCCCAGCTGTTTGGGCGAGTTAATATTAAACTCCTGACCAGCCAGATCATAAATCTCCTGAGTCAGACTTTCCAGCGTCTTTTCATTTTCCGCCTGCATACCTTGCAGGGTTTCCCGCTCAACCTTGATTCCCGCAATCTCCATCTTGGCTAGGACAAAGGCCAATGGCTGCTCCATTTCAAGCAACAAATCCAGCTGATCGTGGGAACGGAGCTGTTCTTGCATTGGCTCTTCTGTTTCCAGCAACACTTGGATCTTACGAGCTAGATGCTCAAAGAGCTGCTCTTGCTCCGGCAAAGCACGCTTGGCTCCCTTGCCATAAACCTCGTCATCCGTCGGCAGAATTGTTTGGCCGTAGAGGCGAGCAATAGTCGCCAACTCATTATCCTCGACCGTCGAAAGCAGATACTTGGCTAGGCGCGCATCAAAGGATGCTACTGGCAGTTCAATGCCGTAATGACTGAGTAGTACCTTGGTCCGCTTGAGGTCGTAGGTTTTCAGAGCTTTTTTTGTCAAAAATTCCTGAAAGAGAGGCTGTTGCAGTAAATCGCTGGTGCCGACATAAATCTGACGGCTATCGCCCCAGGCAAGACCGACTATGTCTTCCTTGTGGTAGTTGTCACCCAAGATTTCAAAATAGAAAAATTGCTCTGGTGCAAGCATATCCTCTGTGACCTCAGTCACTTTGGTAAATTCAATGGGTTTGACTTCTACCGGCTCTTGACCAGTCCCTAGCTGAGCCTTGAGCTGCTTGAAGCCCATCTCGTCATAGAACCTGCTCAGATTCTCTACCTGCGGACCCTTATAAACCAAATCATTCAGTCCGATTGTAATCGGTGCCTGAGTATTGATAGTGGCTAGGGTTTTAGATAAGAAGGCCTTGTCCTTGTCATTGATCAGATTTTCCTTCATCTTGGAAGCCTTGAGCTGGTCAATATTTTCATAGAGATTTTCCAAAGAACCATACTCCAAGAGGAGCTTGAGACCAGTCTTCTCACCGATCTTGGTCACACCGGGGATATTGTCCGACTGATCGCCCATCAGCGCCTTGAGGTCGATGAACTGCTCTGGCGTGATGCCCATCTTTTCCATGAGGTAGGCTGGGGTAAACTCCTCAAACTCGGCCACGCCTTTCTTGGAAATTTCCACCACGGTATTATCATCCGCCAGCTGAATCAAGTCTTTATCGCCGCTGACAATGGTCACATCGTAAGGCACAGCCGTCTTTTCAGCCATCTTGTCCAAGGTCCCGATGATGTCATCCGCCTCGTACTGAGCCAAATCGTAGTAGTGAATGCCTAGGTGCTGCAGCATTTCTCGGATAAAGGGCAGCTGCTCACGAAATTCATCCGGTGTCTTGGCCCGACCAGCCTTATAGTCGGCGTACATCTCAGTCCGGAAGGTCGTCTTACCAGCATCAAAAGCTACCAGGACATGGGTCGGCTGCACGCGCTCCAAGAGATGATTGAGCATGAGGTGGAAGCCATAAATAGCATTGGTATGCAGACCAGACGGACTCTTGAAACGGTCGATTTGATTATAAAGCGCAAAAAAAGCGCGAAAAGCAACGGACGAACCGTCGATTAATAATAACTTGTTCTTTTTTTCCATAGGTTTATTATAACACGAAAGACAGACAAAGACAGAAAAGGCGGCGTGGAAATAGGTAGAAAATGAATTGAGATTTAAATTTTGCTATAATCATCTTATGAACAACACCTACTATTTTATCCGTCATGCGCATTCTAACTATACACCTGATGAAATCAATCGACCATTATCAAACAAGGGACAAGAATCCTTGGCACAACTTGACTTTTTAGCAGACAAACCTATTACCGCCATTTATTCCAGCCCCTATCAAAGAGCCATCCAAACGGTTGATCCTTTAGCTCAGAGTCTGAAACTCGCTATTCAAACCGACAAACGGCTAATAGAGCGAAAGCTAAGTAGTCAAGCGATTGCCGACCAAAACTTTGAAGAAGCCCTCATGCAACTTTGGTCACAGCCGACTTTTTCATTTGTTGGTGGCGAGTCTAATCAACAAGCTCAACAGCGAGCCTTAGCCTTTCTTCATGAACTGGAAAGCAAACACCAAAACGAAGAGATTATCATTAACTCCCATGGTAACCTTATCTGCATTTTACTAAGCGCATTCGATTCCAACATTAATTATAACTTTTGGCGCAACCTAAGCATGCCAGATGTGCTGGTTTTAGATAAAAACAAAAAAATCACTCACCTCCCATAAAAGATGGTATCGCCTAGCAAGGCTCGGCTAAATCTTATCGCTCTTATGTGTTATAATAATAAAAACTGGAGGTAAAAGATGTTTCCAATCCGTATTACAACTCTTATGACTGAGGAAGTGTATCAACGATTTGCTTGGTCTATTTTCTTACGCGGAAAAAGATTTTTGCTGAATATTATCATTTTTATAGGAATCCTGTCTCTCTATCTAACCTTCCTACCTGACAACCTGAAGCGTTTTTCTTTCTTTACCGTGCTATTTACATCTTTGATTATATTCCCAGTAATGTACTTTGGTACGGACTTTCAGATAAAGAAAGCCTATCAAAAAACTCCTTTCTGGAAGGATATGGAGCAAACTCTTATATTTGAGAAAGATAAATTTTCTGTGAAAAGCAAACGAGGAGAGTTTCTTTATAGCTATGATGACATCGTCAAAGTTTTTCATACTAAGGAAGATTTTTATATCATGTTGGGGCCAAATGTAGGTTTCCCTATTGAAAAAGAAAACTGTTCTCCCAAGGCTCTTGAGTTCTTGCTAGAACTACAGATTGAGCATATGTAAAAGAAAAAGCAGGCTAGACTGACAGTAGATCAGTTCTTGTCTGCTTTTTATTTTGTAAATAATTGCTTGATGTCCATCAGCTTCTCTATTTTCTGATTGATTTCTGGTCGGTAGTCACAGAAGTTAATGCTCTGGATGCCACTGTTGACGGCGACATCCACATCCAGGGTCCGGTCACCGATATAGTAGGTTTCCTGCTTGTCCAAACCGTATTTCTCAAGCAGATAATCGACACCCTCTGGATGAGGCTTGCGCTCAAAGCCGTTGGCTGTTGTGATGATTTCTGTAAAATAATCATGAATTCCCAAGTCTTTTAAGATTTGATGGGCATTGAGTCCCTTGTGGGTATAGACAAACTGAGCAATGCCTTGCTCTTCAGCCCAGACCAGAATCTCCACAGCCCCTTCCATCAGATGGATCTGAGCATTCTTTTCCTTTAGGCTTGCTCCACGAAAGGCATTCATCTCGGCAGCATCCAGACCTTTCTCAGACGCTACTTTTTCCAAGAGCTTCTGCACAGAGTGCTTTAGGATATAGCTGTGGATACTCTCCCTGTCAAAGTCCAGACCATAGTAAGCATAGGTTTCCTCAATCCCCGCCAAAATAGCATCGTAGGAGTCCAGCAAGGTACCGTCCAAATCCCAAATAAACGCTTTTGTCATGTGATTTCCCTCATTTTCCTGTCAAATAAAACCTTTAAAAACAGCCAGCGGAAGCCATTGTCCAAGAGCATCCCAGTCCAGACTCCTGGCAGACCCAAGCCAAAAGTCACACCCAGCAAGTAACCGGCAATGATGCGAATCAGCCACATGCCAACAGTCGTGGCATAAAAAGGCAGTCTGGCATTGCCCAGCCCCTGCCAGATAGCTGTGTAAATCACGGTTCCCACTGCCATGGGAGTTCCCAGCAGGGAGAAAAGCATGACTGAAAGACTGGCTGTAATAGCTCCGCTATTATCCGTATAGAGCAAGGTCAGCGGCCGACCAAAAACGAAAATTCCTAGAGCCACGGGCAACATGCAAGCAAAAGACAGCCAGAAGGTCCGCTGACGAATCAGACCGACCTCTTGCATATCTCCCTCACCTAACGCATGCCCTATTAGCATGACTGTTGCTGTTGCGACCCCGAAGATTGGCATATAATTAAACTGAGTCAGGACTTCACCGATGGCATTCCCCGCTACTGCGTCCGTCCCAAAGACGACCACAATGGCGATGATTACTACATCACCCGCCCGCATCATGAGCCGCTCTCCAGCAGCCGGCAGAGACAGGCGCAAGAGCTCTCCATCTAAGCCCCAGCTCCAGCGGAGTGTGGACAAATCCAGCTCCTGCCAGAGAATCAGCACACCCACCAACCGAGCCAGCACCGTTCCCAGCGCTACACCGACAATACCAAGCCGAAAGACGTAAATCCCCAGACCGGAAAAGAGGGCATTGAGGACATTGGTCAGAAGACTGACATACATGGGAAATCTAGGATTGCTCATAACCCGCACCAGAGCCCCAAAGGAAGTCATAAAGCCTAGTAAGACAATAGTCCCTCCAACCAAAGCCAGATAAAGACCACCTGCTTCAGCCACCGCTTTTTCCGTCCCCAGAAGATCCAGCATCTGCCTGCCAAAGAGCAGGGAAATCAGCCCCAACAGAAGGCTCAGAAGCAAGGTCAGCTTGATAGCCTCGGCTGTATGATAGGCCAGACGCTCCTTGTCTCCCTGAGCCAGAGTCTTGGATATGAGACTGGAAATCGCAGCCCCCAGAGCGATAAAGATTGCCTGATAAATCGTAATGATGTTGCCGGCCACCGAGACACCGGAAATCGCAATCAGCCCAAGACTGGCCACCAGATAGCTGTCGACCATTCCCATGAGCATCTGCAAAAAATTCTCCGCCATAGCCGGCAAGGCGATATTCATGATTTTTTTATAAGTCGTCATAATCTGAAAATCTCCTGCATTTGTATATCCTTTCTCACTTGAGATTTCCACCCTCCACAATAGAGAATAGAAAGCGGTGGGACTATTGTCCTACCGCATATGAATCTCCTATCACAAAAGCTCGTTTTAAACACAAACTCCCACACTATACTACTTGGCATTCCCAAGCTTAATGAATATTCTCACTCCTCCACAAACAGTCCCAAGATATGGACATTGTCTGCAACGGAGACAAAGGCAGCTGGATCTGTATGCTTCATGATTTGCTTAAATTCATTAAACTCAGCTCGGGTGATAACCGTCACCAGAACAGCTTTTTTCTCATGATTGTAAGTTCCCTCAGCGCCATGAATGACTGTCGCTCCGCGGTGCAGCTTGTTGTGAATCTTATCAATCACCCTATCCGGATGACTGGTGATAATCATAGCCTGCATGCGCTTCTGCTTGGTAAAGACAGCATCCGTCACCCGGCTAGACACAAAAATAGTAATCATGGAGTACAGCGCATATTCCCAGCCAAAGGTCAAACCCGCAATCAGCATAATAATCCCATTGACAATCAAGGAAATATGGCCGACATTCCGACCTGTTTTCTTGCGAATGGTCAGACTGACAATATCAGTCCCACCGCTGGAAATACTGGACTTAAGAGCAAAGCCAATCCCCGCTCCCATGACTACACCCCCGAAAAGGGCGTTGATAATAGGATTATCAGTCAAGGTCACTTCCGGCACAAACTGGATAAAGAGCGAGCTCATCGTAACCGTGATAAAAGTAAAAATGGTAAACTTATGCCCAATCTGGTACCAAGCCAGGATCATGAGCGGAATATTGATGGCGTAAAAAGTCACAGAAACCGGAATGGTAAAACCTAAGAAACGAGTACTGAGGGCAGTAATGACCTGCGCCAGACCAGTCGCCCCGCTGGAATAAACATGCCCCGGCTGAAAGAAGAAATTGACTGCGACAGCCGACAAAAAGCCATAGACAAGCGAGGCAGAAATCTTCTCATCGTACTTCTCACGCGAGATACTCTTTAAAGACCGCAAAATCTTGAAATTATAAGCAAACCTGCGGATATAATAGCGAAAGAGTTTATAAAAATTAGTCTTCTTCATGTGCTTCCACTTGTAAACTTAATTCCTCTAGTTGAGCGACCGACACTGGACTTGGTGCTTGTGTCATTGGATCAGAAGCCTTGTTATTTTTCGGAAAGGCAATGACTTCGCGGATATTTTCTTCACCAGCCAGCAGCATCACAAAGCGGTCCAAGCCTAGAGCTAGGCCGCCATGCGGTGGAAAACCATAGTCCATAGCCTCAAGAAGGAAGCCAAACTGCTCGGCAGCTTCTTGAGCTGAGAAGCCAAGCGCCTTGAACATCCGCTCCTGCAAGTCTTTCTGGTTAATCCGAAGACTTCCACCACCTAGCTCATAACCATTGAGGACGATATCATAGGCAACAGCCCGTACCTTGCTCAGTTCGCCTTCCAGCTCTTGCTCAGAGTCTTTCTGAGGCAGGGTAAAAGGATGGTGGGCACTCATGTAGCGACCCTCTTCTTCTGACCATTCAAACATGGGCCAGTCCACCACCCAAAGGTAGTTAAATGTATCTGGATCAATCAAGTCCAGCTCTTTGGCCAAGCGTACACGAAGAGCTCCCAAAGCAGCATTGGCCACTTCCAAAGTATCGGCCACGAAGAGAACCAGGTCATTATTTTCAAGCTGTAAAGCTTCTGTCAACTGACTTGTCAAGTCTGTCAAGAACTTAGCAACTGGCCCAGCCAACTCACCATCAGCCACTTTCACCCAAGCAAGGCCCTTGGCACCATGCTGTTTCGCTTGCTCTGTCAGCTTATCAATATCCTTACGAGAGTATTTATCTGCAGCATTTTTCACGACGATGGCCTTGACAGCTGGAGCTTCTGAAAAGACCTTGAAGTCAACTCCCTTGACAAGCTCTGTCAAGTCCTGCAGCAACATCTCAAAGCGTGTATCAGGCTTATCAACACCATAAAGAGCCATGGCATCATCATACTTCATACGTGGGAAAGGTAGAGACACCTCAATACCCTTGGTCTCTTTCATAACACGAGCAATCAAGCCTTCTGTAATATCCTGAATCTCCTGATCAGACAGGAAAGAAGTCTCCAAGTCCACCTGAGTAAACTCTGGCTGACGATCACCGCGCAAGTCCTCGTCACGGAAGCATTTAACAATCTGATAATAACGGTCAAAACCAGCGTTCATCAAGAGCTGCTTGGTAATCTGCGGACTCTGTGGCAGTGCGTAAAAATGGCCCTGATGAACCCTGCTAGGCACCAAGTAATCACGCGCCCCTTCTGGTGTTGACTTGGACAAAAATGGTGTCTCCACATCAAGGAACTCCAGCTCGTCCAGATAATTGCGGATAGAGTGGGTTACCTTGGCGCGGAGCTTGAAGTTTTCTAACATCTCTGGCCGGCGCAAGTCCAGATAACGGTAGCGCAAGCGCGTATCGTCATTCACCTCAATGCCGTCTTTGATTTCAAAAGGAGTCGTCTTGGCTGTATTTAAGACAGTCAGGCTCTCCACATGCAGCTCCACGCTTCCTGTCGCCAGCTTGTCATTGGCCTGCTCACGCGCAGCCACCTTGCCTGTCACCTCTAGCACAAACTCACTGCGCAGGCTTTCTGCGGTTGCCATGACCTCTGCAGACACTGTCTCAGGATTAATGACCAGCTGCATAATGCCTTCGCGGTCGCGCAAATCAATGAAAATCAGACCGCCCAAATCCCGACGGCGGGCTACCCAGCCCTTCAAAGTGACTTCCTGACCAACATGCTCCTTGCGAACACGCCCAGCATACATAGAACGTTTCATCTTTACTCTCCAAATTTTTAATTCTGTTACTATTTTACCACAAAGCGCCTAAGAAAGCCCTTCTGTCCGTTCTTTTTCTAAAAAATATTAAAGTTCCGCATGACTAATGCTGACATTTATGACAAAAGGCCTGAGGTAAATGACCCCAGACCTACTGCCTACTCTATAGATTATTCCTTTTTCTTGCTGTCCTCATAGAGACTAGGCGCGAACGCTTTTGTCACCATGGCCGTCAAGAAGCGAAAACCTCCCGCTGCCAGACCAAAAATCGGAGCCAGAGCACGGAAGAAAAAATCCCCCCGCATAAAATAACAAAGCAGACCTGTAATCACAAAGATAGCCAAGCCCTGCATCACAACCACCAATAATATTTTCTTCATCATTCCCTCGACTTTCTATAGACTATTATAGCATAAGAGGGATGGATGGGGGAGGAAGTTTGTTGTTTTTTGAGTGATAGCAGAGCATCTAAACACGGTTCAAAAGAAAACCACCTGAATATCAATTCAGGTGGAGATATTTATCTTTATGGAAGGTTCTCATAAAAAGAAAGATCATATTGTTTTTGCTGAACTCGCATCTGCTCTTTCTTTTCAGGATCTGTCTCTGGCTCCTTTGGAGCTACACTATACATATCATTTGATTGAATTGATTTAGCCATTTTTTCATCTACATCTTGAAAGGCTTGCGCGACATTATCAAGAAACAGATCTAGAGAATCAACTGTTTCTACCAAATTTTCCATGCATGTTTTCGCACTATTTGCACAAGATTCAAGACTATTTGTAACTGGTGCCTCAATTATACTACTCATCCCTTTTGAAATTTCTTCAGTTGAAGCATTAATGCTAGCCTTAATACTTTGAATTCGCCAAGGCTGTATTCGCTTAATTGGCATCATTTTCCTCCTCTGTTACTTTTAAAATACTAATAAATTCTTCATAAGAATTGACCACATGGTCTTGACCGTCTTTTGTGATATTACCATAAACAGTTAAGTTATCAAATAGTTGCTTATCTTTCGGTATTAAAAGACTGTAAATATCTGACATCAGTTTAGGATCTGTCTTATCCGTCAAAAGATATAATTGACCTCCTTGCTTCGTCATCAAATCGTAAGCTTTAGGGTATTCGTCCTTTAGGCGCCAATCAGAAGTTTGTTTAATAACTGAATTGGGGAAAGAGATAGATGAGAATATATTATCAATAGGCTCTTTATAGTATTTTTTTAAACTTGTAGAATTACTAATAATATCAGTTCGCTTATCTTTTGGAATTTCGACATCTTTCGGAACATCCTCTATTTTTCCTGTCGCCATATTAAACAAAACTATACGGCCACTTCCGCCTCCAACCTTTTCTAACTCCACTGTTCGATATTCTTGATTATCATAACTAAAGAAAGCCGAATAAGTCGCAAAAGGTACATAACTATCATCATATTCTCGAATCGCTTCAAGTAAATCATATTCCTTACGAGATAACTTATTAGTACTAATATCGTAGACCTGTATTTTCCAAAACTCCCCCCAACTTAAATCTTTCAGATTAAAATCAGGATCATGAAACTGGCGAACAAATTGATAGCTGTCCGTTGAAAGATAGTGCTTTCCATAAACCGCTGCGCCAAATCCTACTGCTTGTCCTTCGCCATTGTTATTATCTGGGTTTTTTGAGTCAATAATTTGGGAATTTGCTTTTTTCCATGAAATAACTAAGCCTTGTTTGTTTGCAATAAATTCATAAGCTCGTGGTTCAATTGCATAGTTTCTTTCTTTATAACGATTATATGTAAAATATCGATACGCATCGTAAGCACCGACTAAAGACAAGACAATGACGAGCACTGCTATAAATTTCCATTTTTTCTTCATAGAGTGTTCTCCTTATTTATAATACGTATTCATATATGCTCCATACTCTTCCGTACCATTTGTTCCCACATTAGGAGCATTTATCGGCAGTCTATCTAATACCATTTCAAATTCATTGATTTGCTGATTATTCATATCTGTCAAGGATAAGGAAGAGCTAGACTCTCCCAGAAGGTAAGATTGGACTTCTGGGGATATCTTGGTTCCATTCCCATTTTTGTTTATTTTATCTATTGTATTTTTTATAATTTGTTGTGCGCTAAGATCAGAATCTTCTGTTAATGTATAGTTCTCTGCTGTTCTAGCATAGTTAACGTAAGGAACAATCCCTCGATTATTCATCTCTGCTAAACGCAAAGTAGCTTTATAGTCATGACGTGTCAACGAGGAAATATTCACAACCTCTCCCTTACCGAGATCTTGTCCTAAATACGCTCCACCTTTATCTAAGAATCTATTGATAAACTTAAGACGAACTTCTTCAGCTTCTTTCTGAGCGTCATTTAGTGTGTTGACATAACTCACATAATTTTCTAAAGCTTCAATTGGGGCAGTGAGACCAAATACATAAGAGCCTGTTTTACTAAAACCGCCTTGAATTGTCTTATTTCCAATTGTTACATTCTTATCTACAAAAGAGCTCAGTTGCTTAGTAAATTTTGTGGTATCACTACTAGCTAATCCATCAATTGCCATCACAAGAGGAAGGATTTCTGGTGCAAAAACAGTAACTGCTCCATAACCGGCAGTCTTCGCTAGACTAGCAGCTAAATCTTTCCGTGCCTGTTTTCTGGCTTCAGCTAACTCACCTAAACGAGCATGATTTTCCCAACTATCTACCCCTTCATAAGTAGAGAAAATCTGAGTTTTATACTGTTTCTCTTCTGTAGTCGTATAATCGCCTACTGGATAAATCATACCATAAGCATTGGACTCTGTTGTCATCTTTCGAGTGATAATCTTAGCATTCAAACCAACGGTAGAACTACTAGCATTCAAATCATCAATAGTTAACTTTGTAGTTGTATCCGTAGTATACAGTCGAGAATTATTATTCAGACTTCCACTTGTTGTTCGGACTGTACCAATGCCCAGCATATACAAAGTCTCCATTAAACCAACAAATTTATCAGACAAATCTAAATAACCAGAATACTCAGACATTTGTTTACTATTTAAATCCCCGTTTGTCTGACGCTCTAGTTCCATTGCTTCCATAGTTGTATCCCCAAGCTTAATTCCCGCTTGTTGAAAACTTTTTAAGAATGGTTCGTTCTCAGAAAACTCACGTTCCCCCATTGCCTTAAGGAGTCTATTTAGCGTATCCTTATCTCCCGATTTTATCCAGGCCATCATTTCTCTAGCACTTATTACATAAAGTCCTTCACTAAGATTTTCTGGTTTCTCATTTAAAATCTCTTCTGGTCTCTTTGCAAGAAGAGCACCTAAAGCACGCCCATCTGCTTCAGTCTGTATCCCATCAAAATATTCAAGTTTACTTTTTCTAAAACTACCATTTTGAATACCTTCAAAGATATTAGCAGCTGGAATACTACTAATAGCACGAGCATTAACTATTTTTGTTTGTAGATCCTGTAATTCCGACTCAACTTCTGTCGCTTTTTTTGACAAATCATCATGTGCTCCCTGTAAAGCATTATGAGTGTTTCTACGATTATTCGCAGCATCTGTCAACTTGCTCATTGCTGATGTTTTGATAGGAGTCAAGTCCTCGGACTCAATACCCAACTTGCCACTTGCATCATCCAGAAGTGTTTGTAAAGCTTTAGCTTTCTCTTCAACCTTTTGATATTGTTCAGACTCCGCTCCATTCAACTTGTTATAAACAGTATCATTCCCTGACTGCTGGGTCCATGCTTTCTTTTCAAAACCAGCTCCTGTAACCTCCCCTTCAAACTTAGATAAAGCTGTCGAAAAATGTGTAATTGTTGTCGGAAACTCTTTGAATACCTGCGTTTGAAGTTGGTTAAGACGTTCAAAGAAAGCATTGATTGCTTCACCTTCGTCTCCTTCTCCTTCTGTTTTACCTGTTTTCACATTAAATGTTCGCTCAGTCTCCTTAGAGGCAGAATCTACCCCTTTAGCAAATTCTTGCACAGATTTACTATAGCGAGCTATTGCCGGTAAATCGTGAACCTTTATAATATCGTCACTCATACTTAGTCCTCCTTCGTAATGTCTTTAAGAACTTCAAGAAGCTTAATAGAGGTTCCTATTGATAACTTTTCAAGCTCTAAAGCTGCAATTTTTGTGGCTAATTTTTCAATCATCTCTTCTTTTTTTCCAGAGAATGACTGCCCAACTTCTCTGACAATCCCTTCCTCAGCTCTTGTTTCTTGTAGATAAGGAGTACCAGCCAGATAATAAGTTGCTTTTATATGTTCATGATTCTCCAGTACATATTTTACATCTGTAGAAAAAGATGTCAATGCACTCTTGCTCGCTTCTAATTCTTCTATTTTCCCACTTAGAGCGGATAATGCATCATTTTTTGCATTAATCTCTGCTTGTATAGCTGCTTTCCCCATTTTTTATTTTTCCTCCTATGCCATTAATACTTTTATTTTATTTGCTAAACCGTCTGCTATATAATAGTGTTCCTGTTCTCCTAATTGAGCCTCACGAACCACTCTATTTACAACACTTAAAACTGATTGATCGCTCAATCGCATTGCTATAATAGCTTGCTTATAAGCACGAGCAAGCTTAGACGCTGCATCAATATGTTTGGTAAGTTGAGGCGAACTCATCACAACGGAACCATAGCCAGTTCGAAGCCCTTTTTCTAAAATATATGCTAGACTTTCAAGCGCATCCATTCCTAATTCTTCGACTAACTCTGTTAAATTATATACAACTAGCGTTACTACATGTCCTCGTTCTTGCTTTTCTAATCGTTCTTGAACTCTCTGCTCTATTGCCACAAGAGATTTTACAGATTCTTCTGAAGTCGAAATAATTTGAACTCCCTCCATCTCAGGCAGATTATGATACTTCGGCGCTAGCACAATCACCTTCTGCTTTCCTCGTGCAATCTGCTCAGTCAAAGCACTCATCTGCTCTTCCTTGTCTGTCAAGTAGAGAAGATTACCCTTAGATAGATTCCAAGTAATTGGTTCAACCGTCTCCATATCCAGTCCCAGAGGTACGAGACCTTGCTCGTAAGCAGCTTGGACACTAGCCCGGCTATAGAAGTCCGCCTCCGTCAACTCCTCTGGTACCATCGGAATGGCACTTGGGCGTTGTCCAGTCCAAGCTTCTTGGAGAGAAGCGACTTCCTGACGCAAGTTGTTGAGGACTTGTGCATCATTAGCACCCGCTACTGGTAAAGCTAGCTGGATGACATCAACCTCGTCACGCTTCATGAGCGCCCGACCCTTGATGTCTTCCATGGTCGCCGCAAGAGGGGTAGAGCCCACGATCGAGCGGACTTCTCCTACATCATTCTGCGGCAGACTCAGCTGGTGCTTGAAGTTGGCATAGAACTGCGCCCGAAGGTTAGACTGACGCCCCGCTGTCACTAGGAGGTGAACACCGATGCTGAGACCTTCACGGGAGATTCGCACTAAAAGTTTGAAGAGCTCCGCTTCATAAGCTTCTTCCCTCATAGATTCATAGCTATCAAGTAAGATGACAATAGCCGGTTCTTGCTGACCACTAGCCTGACGATAGAGCTCCAAGGTCCCAACACCGTAGTCAGACAAGAGCTTCTTACGCCGATTGAGCTCCCGCTCCATGATGCGTACAAACTTGGCAATCTTCTCCGTCTGATCCAAAAGCAGGGTATCGGCCACCTGCGGCAATTGCCCCAGTGGTGCCAGACCATTGGTCCCAAAGTCCATCAGGTAGAGCGTGACATCTTTGGGACTGAACTTGCGAGCCAAGTCCATGGCCGCACTCTGCAGGAAGGTTGTCTTCCCCGTACCAGGACTTCCGTAGAGCAGGATATGCCCATCCTTGGACAGGTTGACAGAGACAGGTTCTTGCTTCTGCGCTTGCGGGATATCCGCCATCCCCAGAAGGACGGAGACCGGCTTCTTTTGCTCCCAGGCTTCCTGCGGCTGAATCGGTTCCAGCTCCTGCAGGGTCATCCGCTCTTTGAGCGGTGGCAGCCATGGCTGTGGTACCGGTGGGATCTGCTGGCTCTCTGTCAGTAGTTGGATCTGACTGACAATGGCCTCCAGCTCTGTCGGTACTTCCTTGATATCCTCGGCTAGGTCAAGACCTGACAGGTCTTGATTGAGCACTTCGTATTGGCCTAGGTCGTTGATTAGGTAGATGGTATGGTCTTCAATTCCCATCTCATCCTTATCCGGCTGGTAGTCTGCCCCTGACCAAGCTGACTGGAAGAGTTCATAGACTTCATTATTGCCGACCTGCAGATAGGCTCGTCCAGTCTGGGTAATCTCCGCCGCATCTGGCGTCTTAAGCATTTCCATCGAGTCTGTCCGATCTGCTACCTTAAGTGCTAGCTTAAAGCGAGAGTTGGACCAGATCTGGTCATCTACCACCCCAGATGGCTTCTGAGTAGCCAGGATCAAGTGGACCCCGAGGGAACGCCCGACCCGAGCGATGGATACCAGCTCCTTGATAAAGTCAGGCTGGTTGACCTTGAGCTCTGCGAACTCATCCGAGATGAGGAAGAGATGGGGCAGGGGTTCAGTTGCTTCCCCGTTCTTAAATTTCTTTTGATATTGGTTGATATGATTGACTTCAAACTCTCTGAAGAGCCGCTCCCGGCGGTGAATCTCCGCATTGATGGAAGCCAGCGCCCGCATAGATTGGGCCCCGTCCAAGTTGGTAATGGTTCCCAAGAGATGGGGCAGGTTCTTGAAGAGGTTGGCCATTCCCCCACCCTTGTAGTCGATGAGGAGAAAAGCCACATCGTGCGGGTGGAAGTTGACAGCCAGACTCAAGATATAGGACTGGATAGTCTCTGACTTCCCTGATCCGGTTGTCCCGGCAATCAGCCCGTGCGGTCCGTGAGCTTTTTCATGCAGGTTGAGGTAGACCAGGTCTTCCTTACCCCGCAGGCCGATAGGCACTGCCAAGCTCTTATAAGGCGCATTCTGTTGCCACTTTTGCAAAACTTGCAGGTCCGAGAAAGTCTCTGCCCCATACATCTCCATAAAGGTCACGGTATCAGGTATTGAGCTTTTGAGATTCTGCAGGTGATTGAGCGGCGCCAAGGTCCGAGCAATTCGCTCCTTGTCATAGCCTTCTGGGAAATGATCCAAGCGGAAGTCAATTTCTCTGAGGATTCCCTCTTCCATGACCAGCTGACCAGTGTTGCGGTCCTTGATATTGACAACCGTCTTAATATTCTCAGACAGCGAGCTCATCACATCCTGCACGAAGATGAGTGAGCAGCCCAGGTCCGTCGGATCCTCAGTAAAGAACTCCATGATGATATGGTCGAGAATCAGCTTTTCATCTGTGACCAATACCACATAGTGAGGACTGTAGAGTGTCGTCTCCTGCCGAGTCGCTTCTTCCTTCTGCGCCTTGCGCAGTTTCAGGATTTGGTTGAGGCTGTTTAGGACCTGATCGTGCGTCCGTTGATTATAGACAAAGCCACGGACGTTCAGCTCTTGCAGAGTCGCATGCGGCAGCCAGCGCAGCCAATCCCACTGGTCGCGCTCCTCCTCTGGCATGATGGTAATTACCTGCACATCGTGGTAGGAGTGAAAGACCGCTAACTGCATGACCAAGAGCTGGAGCTGTTCTAGGACCAGATTGCGCGGACCGATATAGCCGACCGGCCCATGGCTGAGATTAGCCACGATAGGAAGATCGGGAATTTTCTTATGCCGAGTGTAGAGAGCATAGCCCTCCTCTTCCAACGCATCTTTCTTTCCGCTCCGCTCCTCTTGACCGTAGGTCAGCTTATAGGAGGTCGGCACTTGGCCAAGCCCCAAGCGGTAGTAGAGAAAGTCAAAGTGGAGCGGTGTCTTCTCGTAGATGCGGTGACTGTAGTCTGTCACCAGACCCGTTAATTCGTTAATGTTTGGGAAATGGTAAAGCATGCCATCACGCTGCTCACGCTCCAGCTTATTCAGCTCAATAGCCTTGTCTTTCAGATAGAGGTGATAAAGATCGATGCGCTCTTTCTTGTCTTCCTTGAACTTCTTGCGGTTTTTGAAGAAACCGCGAACCGAAAAGATTGCACTGGCGATTGACATAGTAACTGTAACGAGGATATAAATTCCCCGCGGCTGAACCAGTGTAATCAGTACCGTCACCCCAACCATGAGAAGTGGCGGCACAATCAGTCTCAAGAGCTCATCATTAGGCTTTTGAGGTTCCTTGCTTGGCGGAGCAATCTGAATCTTGTCCTCTGAGCTCCGATAGATAATCCGCGGCGAGCGGTGATAGTCTGGATAGTCTGGATAAAAACCATGGCGAGAAGCCCCCCGCAAGGTCAGACTAGAGCTGACCGTAGCCGGACCTGTCACCCAGATTTCTTCTGGATAGACCTTGAGAGAAATACTTTCCAAGCTTAGCTCGTCGCCGGCTTCCAGCTGGATTTGGTCTCCTGTCCACTCAACGTGATTGAGGTAGACTTGACCTCGCATCTTGGTCAAAATCCAAGAATCATTCGTTCGCTTCAAGAGCAACTTCAAAGGCGCTTCCAGACTGATAGCTGCTCCCCTCTGGTCGCTGATGAGTAACTCTTTTCTGTCCAATAGGTCATAAACAGCCGGTTCTGAATCAGATTGATACAAGGTCAGATTGCCCAAGGTCAGACCGTCAGTTACGACTCCCGTTTCTTCCCCCATTTGATAAAAGACTTGCCCTTCAGCTAACTGAAGCTGGATAGGAGTCTCCTGATGAGGCAGGTAAAGCTGAGCCTTCTCACTCGCTGCTAGGAGAACTTTCTTGTCCTCTGTCAGCTGCAGCTCATAGCGCAGATGGTCTGTATAGATGATGATTGTCTTGCTCATACTTACTCCTTCGCGCTACTGCTAGACGACGCTTCACTGCTGGAGGAAGAGCTTGCTCCTGAAGAACCTTCCTCGCCAGAAGCACTTGAGCTAGAATCACCAGTCAAAAGCTCCTTACGGCTATCCCAGTACTTCTTATACTCGCCTTCTAAGGACTCAAGCTTAGTCTCCCGATCCTTACCAGACAAACTATCGTCCTCACGTACCTTTTTCATCTCCTGCGTCAAGGCATAGATAATCAGATCTGAGTCATTAATTCGTTTGGCTGTATCCAAAGCATCTTCAAAATCATTACGTCCAACTTGAATCCAGTAATTGAGATACAAATCATCTGATTTTAGTGTGACATTGTTCAGGATGACCTTACGTTGATCATCAGAAAATTCCAAGCCCTGGATATAAGAGTAGGCCAGTTCATATTTCTGTGTATTCGGCAAGCTCTTAGGAGAAATTCCCTCCAGCTCATCGATGACCTTGCTGTAGTCCACTTTGATAAAGGCAGTATCCGCCTGTAACAGCTTTTCCTTGAAAGGATTCTGTATGAAAATCAAATAAATCAAAGGAATGGTCAAAATCACAACAGCTGCTGTCAGCCAGATGGTCGCCAGTTTGAAAATCTTATGCTGGCGCTTGGAGACCAGTGTCTGCTTCTCTGCTTCTTCTGCAGCCTTTTCCTGATAGGATTTTTCCAAAACAGCAACCGCATCTTCCAGACTCTCAGCCTCACGCAGCTCCACTAGGAAATCTGGCAGAGTTTCTAGCTCCAACGAGCCCTTGTAAAGTTCCATAAAGTCCAAATCTGCAAAGAGAGTCACTGCAAAGCACTTGGCCTGCCGCAAAAAGTCCTCCCGAGAAATAGCCTGAGGTGTCATGATGCCGGGAACTCCGCGGTAAGCAATCTTCGCCTGTGCATCCTTGGTAATAAAGAGATTGCTAGGATGCAGCAAAAAAGTCACCGGCAATTCCAGTGCCGCTTCCAGAGCAAAAACATTGAGAGCCAGACGAATCCGCTCAGAAAGCGTGCGCTTTTCAATCTCTTCCTTAGACAGCCCCAAAGGCTCAATCTGATAGGTGAAATAGACACTATCATGGTCAGCCTTAGTCTCCTGCTCCAAGAAAAGCGGATGGTGCAGGTCCAACAGCAAGAGCTCCCGCAAATCCTGCGTTGCCACGTCCGAACGCTTCAACGTTAGGCTCCAATTCTTGTCATTTTTTTCATAGATAAACTCTTGTTCAGCAAATACAAATTTTTCCTCAGTCACCTTAAATCTCCTCAATCTCTACTAAATCTCCCGTTGTGACTGGATAATCAGCCAAAACCTTGCCCTCATCCAGTATCAACCCCTTGTTAATAATCCGCAGCTGATACTTATGGCGCTTTCCTTCGATATTGAAAATCTGATCAATCTCCCGAATGAAGCGACGGACCTCAATCCGCTTAGGAATGCGAATATCCACGTCCTTATACCGCAAACGGAGGGTGATGTTGATATGTCCTTCCATCTTATACTTCTCCCTTACTGATACGATAGCTGACAAAGATAGTCATACTGACCAAGAGTACGGCTGCTACAAAGTAGACTACTCCTGGCAGAAAATCATCCCAGCTGCTTTCATCATCACTTTTCAAACTCGTCTGCAACTTGGACAATTTTTCCGTTCCCGGCTGAAAAAGCTCCTTGGAATGGTAAATATCCGTCGGCCCCTGTATAGCAGAAAACAGTTGTCCCGCTTCTGTGGCCAACTGTTTATTTTGATACTGCTTCATTTCCTGAATTTTTTCCTGATTCTCAGCAACGAAAAGAGACTTGGTGCCTTCCGATTGTGCACCAAAGTTCAGTTCTTGCTCTTTTTCAATCCGCGAATTATCTATCTGCAGACGATTATCCTTAAGCTCATCTGCGGCAACAGCCGTCACCGCAAACGAACTTAGGAGTAGGAATAAAAACAGAATTTTTTTCATACTCTTTTAAACTTCCTCAGTTTTTAATGTTCTAGTCTTGATAAAGATATTAGCTGCAACCAGCAGAGCCAGCAAGACAATCAGACCAAAGATGGCAAAGAAGCCAGCGGTCTTGCCGTCAAAGTAACCTGACAGCATGCCTTCTAGCACAGACAAGGCATTCAAGCTCTTGATAAAGGCTGGGAAGCCAGTCAAGCTAGCTGTCGTACCAATGGCATTAGATAGGTAGACAAAGCTGATAATCATGAAGAAAGCTAATCCCATACCCATCACGCGCAGATGCTTGAGGAACAAATACTGCCCCTGAATCAAGACAAAGCTAGCAACCACAATCAACAAGACCCAAGATGGAACATATTCCTTGCCGATGTGAAGCTGCATGCTGGAGACAATCCCAATAACTAGCCCAATCGTCAGAGACAGGAAGCCTAGAATGCCCACAGTCGTAATATCTGTATCTTGTAGCTTATTAAGCTTAAAGCGGTCTTTAACCTTGCGCACAATATTTTGCGTTGCAAAGAGATAGGCCGTAAACAGACTGACAATCTCCAACAAGAGGATCCAAGTAAATGGACGGTAAACATTGACAGTCGCTTTAACAGATGAAGAAGATTGAGCAACTGGATTAGATAGGAAGTCCAGCAATACTTCATTAGGAACCCCATTCTCATAGGCATTATTCAGAACCTTGACAAAAGATTCCACAAAGTTGCCATTGTCTTCCAATTCCTTATTGAATTGTCCCATCAAGCTTTCAGCATTCGCAGACAATTTCTCTGTCGTTCCTTGTGCATTTTCCAGCTCACGATTGAAGCTGCTGAAGATCTGGTTGACACTATCAGCTGCCTGCACATTGGTCTGTGAAGAAGACTTAACGCCAGAAGTCGAAGACAGCAAGGATGAGAATTCTGAATTCAGAGATGACAAATCAGTGTCTGTCTTTTTCAGTGCATCAGTAGAAGTTTCCCGAGAAGTTGAGATGCCTTTCAATTTCTCTCGTACATCTTTGTAAAGATTGAGCTGTTTATCAATCTCAGTTGCGAGTTCTGAATTGGTCCCTTTGACGTCTTCTATCTTGTTTTTCAAGTTATTAATCGTTTCATCCAAGGTTTCTTTAACCCCTTGACTCTTACCATCGTTACTTTTAGACAAGCTATTTTGATAGCTATCTAGATTCGAATTAATAGCATTTATCAAAAGGGTAGATAAAGATTCAGACATATCTTTATTTTTTAACTCATCAAAAGAATTATAAGCTTGGATTAAAGACATAACGTGTTGATAGGCAGAAGAAATCTCTTGTACTTTAGCTCCATATGCCGCTGCCGCTTTTTGTGCATCCTCTACATTCACCGGCGCACTTGCAACCTTAATACCATTCAGAGAAATATCAATTGAGCTGTCAACTGAAGTGGCTGCAGCATCATTAGCTACACTGAACTGCACATTAAAATTAGCCCCCTCAGCTAAATTAATTTCTTGCCCATTTGCTACTGTTTCGCCATTGTATGTAATAGTTTTAATTGTTACACCTGTTGGTGGAGTGACTGACAAAGTAGCCTTTCCAACCTGGCTATTAACTGGGCTGGCTGTAGAGCTAGCCGCTTTCTCTGCAGCAGCTGCCAGATTGTCTAACTCAGCACTTCCATTTCCTTGTGGTGTTCCAAATTGCGAAATGGTTGAATAGTCAAGAGCAGGAACAGGCAATCCGAATTTCACCTCTGTTGGTTGAGAAGCTGGCAAAGCTTTTACTGCTTCAGCTATTTGTGCCTTCAAAGAAGCATCATAGCTTGTTATAGCATCTCCTAACACTGCGCTAAGAGTAATAGGCTTTCCTTCTTCAACACCATAGTAGGTCCTTAATTTATTATCAACAAAGTCCTTAATCTGTTGTTTATGGACATCTAATTGCCCACGTTCTGCTTTTAAGGCAGCTTCCAACTGCTCTAGTTGCTTGCTGACATTATCAGATTGATTTTGATTTGGCTGATTATTATTATCGTCTGAATCATCACTAGATTGTTTTTTGGCAAGTTCAAGCTGTGCAGTCAATTTTTGTTGCGATTCGCTCAAACTATTATAAAGCGTCTCAGTTTCATTTGCCAAAAGCTGACGATCCATCTCAATCAGCTGGGTCATAAATTCTTCATAACTAGTTTGGTCACTAACTCGCTGTTTGAGAAGACTATCAAAATTCTTGCCATAAGTGGCTTGAGAGTTATCCAAGTCATCAAAAGCCTTAGCATAAGTTTCCAGAGTCGTCTTCAGAGAATTATTGGCTTCGACAGATGAGGCAGACATACTAACCAACGTTGGGAAGATATTCTTAGACCCAATAGCAGACTCCAACAAGTTGGTTCGATAATTGCCAATATTGGTAATTTGCACCTCTGAACTAGCCTGCACATTTTGCTGGGCTGTATAAAGATTGCTCAGGATGCTAGCCATATACATATCAACCAATTGGCTATTCAAATCCGCGATAATATCCTTAGCTAGATTATTAGCTTCATTTTCAATCTGCTGATTTCCAGCAGCATTGACCTTATAAGTGACGATTGTCCGATCTGCACTGATAGCATTAACATCTAGCACCTTCTCTGAAAAGTCACTTGGAATCGTTACGACCAGTTGATATTTGCCATTTTCGAGACCAGTATCCGCAGCTCCACGCGTCACAATATACCAGTTTTGAGAATCATCTCGTTCCAGATTCTTGACATAGCTAGCACCAAGATTGTACTCTTTCTTGTCAACCTTAACAGCCCGATCTTCATTGACGACCGCGACATTCAGCTTAGTCTTTTGATCTGTTTTGATCTTGCTGTCTCTAGCACTGCTTGTATTCTTCTGCACTGCGACATTCAGCGTCACTACAGCAGCCAGCAAGGCAATAACCAAAACAACGTTTCCTATATACTTAAGTAATTTTTTATTTCCCATGGATGTAAATTTCTTTTTCTTTTTAAATTTTTTAGTTTATTGTTACATAAAAAAGCACACAGAAAGACACAAACAGCTCTAACAGTCTAATTCAGATATTGATTCAGATTGTCAGAGCTTGCCTTTACATTGCAGCGATTTTCTTATCAAACATGAAAGAAACTGCCATTTTTTCATTTTTAATCTTTACAAAAATAGGAAGGCTCTTGCCTTCCTAAAGCCGTTATAACAAAATTAGTGAATTTGTGCAGCGATATCTTGGTCAGTTTGCTCAACGATGTCAGCAACTTTAATCAACTGAGCATTGATATCTTGGAGCAATTGTGCAAATTCTTTGATTTTTGGAGACAATTCGTTGAATTGTGCTTCAAAGCTATCAAATGCAGAACCATCCCAGTTATCAGCAATAATTGCTTGTTCATTAGTCAATGTAGTCAAAACTTGAGTTACATTTTCAGAACCTTCAGTGTATCTGTTTGCAGATTGACGAAGTTCTTCTGGAGTTAATTTAATTTGTGCCATAGTTGTTTCTCCTTTAGCAAATTTATATAACGGGTACATTATATCAATAATCACTTTATGTTTCAAGCTTTTAAAGATATTTTTTTAGAAAATATATTGACATGTTGTCAACCAAGTTCGCTCGAACGCCTGATACTATAGCATTTTCGATTGTTGGACTCAAGCCTTTAAAACCCCAATTTCTCAAAAATAAGCTGATAGTTTTCTTGGATTTGGTCTAGGCTAACAATAATCTCCTCACGATTATGATTGTTCTTAACAGTCACCTGACCGCTCTCCAATTCGCTTTCACCCAAGGTGATAAGAGTTTTGGCTCTAAAGATATCCGCTGATTTGAACTGAGCCTTGAGCTTGCGGTCGAGATAATCCCTCTCTGCCGCAAACCCTTGTGCGCGGAGAGCCTGCACTAACTCCAAAGCTCTGCCATTGGCACCAGGTCCTAGAACCGCTACATAAACATCCAGAGCGGTTTCAATCGGCAGCTCTACTCCTTGCTTGTCAAGTACGAGAAGCAAACGTTCTAAGCCCATACCAAAGCCAACACCTGGCGTTTCAGGGCCACCAAAGTAAGCCACCAGCCCATCATAACGGCCGCCAGCACAAATGGTCAGCTGACTGCCAGCCACCTCTGTCGTAAACTCGAAAATTGTGTGATTATAGTAGTCCAAGCCACGGACCATGTTGGTATTGATGACAAAAGGGATTTGCAGGGTCTCCAGCATGGAGCGAACAGCAGCAAAGTAGGTACTGCTCTCCTCATCCAGATAGTCCAGAATAGACGGTGCACCTTCTACAGCCGCCTTGTCCTCGGGCTCTTTAGAATCCAGCACGCGCAGCGGATTCTCCTCCAAGCGACGTTGGCTATCTGCTGATAGGTTAGGCTTCAGTGGAGTCAGATAATCAATCAAGGCCTGACGGTAAGCAGCTCTGCTCTCAGGATTCCCCAGCGAGTTAAGCTCCAAGCTGACATTGGTAATGCCAATATCCTTGAAAAATTGAGCCGCCATGGCAATCATTTCTACATCTGTAGCAGGATTACTAGATCCAAAACACTCTGCTCCAATCTGGTGAAACTCCCGCAGACGGCCAGCCTGAGGCCGCTCATAGCGAAACATAGAGCCCATATAGTAGACTTTGACAGGCTTTTGCACTTCAGGAGCAAAAAGCTTGTTCTCCACATAAGAACGCACCACGGGCGCTGTTCCCTCTGGACGCAGCGTGATATGGCGGTCGCCCTTGTCATAGAAGTCATACATTTCCTTAGTCACGATGTCTGTCGTATCCCCGACCGAGCGGCTGATGACCTCATAGTGCTCAAAAATCGGCGTGCGGATTTCGCCGTAATTGTATTTTCTAAATGTCTTGCGGGCAAAGTCTTCTACATACTGCCACTTGGCTGATTCTTGAGGAAGAATGTCCTGAGTTCCTTTAGGTTTTTGTAATTTCATCTTCTGACCTCCGCCTTCTTTAGTACTTATATTCTATCATAAGTCCACCATTTTGAGGAGCCCGAAAGGGATTTTTCGTTTGGAAGAACTAAATCCGTTTTCATGTTCCAAAATAGCTTGAAAAAAAGTCTGAATTGTGAGAAAATAAAAACAATTCAACTCAGAATAGAAGGGGATAGCCATGAGAGACGATATCAAAATCAATGATCGAGCAGCTGCCATTCAGGATAAATTGGTGGAGAAGCTCGAGCGTATTTACGATCCGGATGTAGAGTTGGATGTTTATAACTTAGGGTTGATTTATGAAATTAACTTAGACGAAAACGGCCACTGCAAGGTTGTTATGACCTTTACTGATACAGCCTGCGACTGTGCTGAGAGTCTGCCCATCGCCATTATGGACTCTCTTAAGAAAATTGATGAGATTGAAAGTGCCTCTGTTGAGGTTACTTGGTCTCCTGCTTGGAAAATCACCCGTATCAGCCGCTTCGGCCGCATTGCCTTGGGGATCAGTCCTAGATAAGAAGATAATTAACTTATCAGCATTTAAAATAAAAACACCAAACCCGCTAGTTTTTCTAGCGGGTTCTTTTATCATATATAAGTATAAGCTATTTTTTACCGGTTTCTTCTGGTTTCCAGAAGTCAGTAACAGCACCTTTAGCGGCAGAGGATACCATGTGAGCATATTTACCAAGTACCCCGCGACTATAAAGCGGTGGAATAGTCGTTTCTGCCTTGCGTTTCGCCAGTTCTTCATCAGAGACCGCCATGGAAATTTCCTTGGTGTCTTGGTCAACCGTGACCATATCGCCTGTACGAAGATAGGCAATCGGGCCACCATCCTGGGCTTCTGGAGCAATGTGTCCGACAACCAAGCCGTAAGTACCGCCTGAGAAGCGACCATCGGTCAGAAGGGCTACCTTGTCTCCTTGACCTTTCCCTACGATGATAGAAGAAAGTGACAGCATTTCTGGCATACCAGGGCCACCCTTTGGTCCAACGTAGCGAACTACAACCACATCGCCATCGACCACTTCATCGGCCAGTACCGCATCAATAGCGGCTTCTTCTGAGTCAAAGACCTTAGCCGGTCCAACGTGACGGCGTACTTTAACACCAGAAACCTTAGCAACAGCACCATCTGGAGCCAGATTACCATGCAAGATGATAAGCGGACCGTCTGCACGTTTTGGATTTTCAAGCGGCATAATGACCTTTTGACCTGGTGTCAGATCAGCAAATTCTGCCAGATTCTCTGCCACCGTCTTACCTGTACAAGTAATGCGATCGCCATGCAGAAAGCCGTTCGCCAAGAGATACTTCATCACAGCCGGCACCCCACCAACCTCATAAAGGTCTTGGAAGACATACTGACCGGATGGTTTCAAGTCAGCCAAATGCGGCACCTTCTCTTGAATGACATTAAAGTCATCAAGCGTCAGCTCAACATTGGCCGCGTGAGCCATGGCCAGCAAGTGCAGAGTAGCATTAGTAGAACCACCTAGAGCCATGGTCACCGTGATTGCATCTTCAAAGGCTTCACGTGTCAAGATATCAGACGGCTTCAGCCCCATTTTCAGCATTTTCACAACAGCACGGCCAGCTGCTTCGATATCCTCTTGCTTGTCCTTGGACTCAGCAGGGTGAGAAGACGATCCTGGCAGACTCATGCCCAGAACTTCAATAGCCGTCGCCATGGTATTGGCCGTATACATACCACCACAGCCACCAGGGCCAGGGCAGGCATTACACTCAATGCGTCGTACTTCCTCAGCTGTCAAGTCACCATGGTTCCATTTCCCGATTCCTTCAAATACGGAAACCAAGTCAATGTCTTTGCCGTCCAGATTGCCTGGTGCAATCGTTCCACCGTAGGCAAAGACAGCAGGAATATCCATGTTAGCAATGGCAATCATAGAGCCTGGCATATTTTTATCACAGCCCCCGATAGCTACAAAGGCATCCACGTTATGCCCACCCATAGCAGCCTCGATGGAGTCTGCGATGATGTCGCGTGAGGTCAGAGAGAAGCGCATCCCTGGCGTTCCCATGGCAATCCCGTCCGCAACCGTAATAGTCCCGTACTGAACAGGCCAAGCGCCCTCTGCTTTGATACCTTCCTTGGCCAGCTTGCCCAAGTCATGCAAGTGGATGTTACAGGGTGTATTTTCCGCCCAAGTGGAAATCACCCCAACAATAGGCGTTTCAAAATCTTTATCAGTCATCCCCGTCGCGCGAAGCATGGCACGGTTAGGAGATTTAACCATACTGTCATAAATCTTACTTCTGTGACGAATATCCTTATCTGTCATAGCTTTCCCTTTCATTACAGTAATCTTTGTGCTTTATTATACCACACTTATGCTGTATTTTACAGAGGAAAATTTTTAAATTTTCAGAAGATTAGGAAAATATGGAGGCGAATTTGAAACTTTTTCCTCTCAAGCAGAAAGATGACAACTAGAAGCTCAGTTTTTTCTCAAAAAGAAGAAAAAATCTGTCAAGTAACTTTACTTTACAAAAAAGTTTTGTTATACTGTTAAAGTTGATGAAAATCATCAAATTGAATCGAATTCATAAACTAAAAGGAGAAACAAACAATGGCAGTACCTGCACGTCGCACTTCCAAAGCGAAGAAAAACAAACGTCGTACACACTACAAAGTAACAGCTCCATCTGTAACCTTTGACGAAACTACTGGAGATTACTCACGTTCTCACCGTGTATCACTTAAAGGATACTACAAGGGACGTAAGATTGCTAAAGCTGCTGCAGCTGAATAATAGAGGGGAGATACCATGCGCGTAAATATTACACTTGAACACAAAGAATCTGGTGAACGCTTGTACCTTACTTCTAAAAACAAACGTAACACACCAGACCGTCTTCAATTAAAGAAATACTCACCAAAACTTCGCAAGCACGTTGTGTTTACAGAAGTTAAGTAATTTATATAACAAAAATCCTTTGAAATCAATGTTTCAAAGGATTTTTCTTTTTGTTTCAAGCCCTAGCTGAACAACAAACTTAATACTAGGTCTCAAAAAGAATTATGCCTCCTCTTTCTGTCTGAGTTCAAAGAGGTCTTCTACTTTCAAGTTGAAGACTTGAGCAATTTTGAGAGCCATTTCCAGCGAAGGATTGTAGCGGTTATTTTCCAAGTGCAGAATTGTCTCTCGCCTCATGCCGATGCGGTCGGCTAGCTCCTGCTGGGTCATACCCTTGGATTCTCGGATATATTTGAGATTGGTGATAATCTTGCTTTCTTTGGCCACGGTTATCCTCTCCGTTCTAAGATAAGATAGACAACCGCAAAGATGCAAATCAAGGCAGCTATGCTAATAAAGATCTGGCCCATGTAAAGAGTGAGAGAACCCATGTACCCAATGATAACTGCTAGGATCATCAGTGCGCCTATTATAAAAACAAACATCAAGCTAGCTGCCTTAGCTAGATTAGCATAGAAGCGTTCGTCTGGAGTTTCCTTGACATTTTTCAAAGAGAAAAAACCAAATACAATCGCTTCAATAACGAGGCCAACTCCCAAAATCCATTCCTTAATACTGGATCCTTCGCTTGGGGTCGCAACCCAAATTCCTACTGTATAAAAAATGGTTGCTGCAAACAAAAGCATCGTGTATAGCTTAGCAGACAAGTCAAAAATAGTCTTTCCCTTACCTTTCTGACTCTTATGAGGCCATGGTTTCATATGTAGCCAGCCCCAAATAGCTACAATCTGACCTAACACTGAAATACCAGCAATAACTAACTTGGGTCCCCAACTAAGATTAGAACCAAATAAAACAGTAAAATCAATAAAGAGAGCTGCGGCAATCATTGCAATGAGGCCACCCGTTTTTTGACTTTTTTTCATGATAGACTCCTTTCCTTGTGTTAGAAATATTTAACATTCTTTATGTTATAAATATATCACACTTCAATTTGGAAAGCAAGAATTTATGTGCCAAGGTGGCAATTATTTGAAAAAATTATAAAATAAAAGCCCTCGCCAGATAAATAACTAGCAAGAGCTTGTGTTTCTATTGACTATTCATAGAGTAGTAAAGTCTCTTATTCCATCTCTCTGAGATAGTTCAAAGCTTCATTGAAGGTTTTGACAGGGACGATTTTCATTTTACTCTTGATTTTGATAGAAGCACGAAGTGCCTCATGGTAGTTAGAGCGCAGCTTGGGATTGTACTGGGCAATATCGGCGTCAATGGTATCATCAGGAACAAAGAAAATCTCAGCGCCTGCCTTATCTGCAGCCATGACCTTCATCTCTATCCCGCCAATCCGGCCAACATTTCCCTTGTGGTCAATCGTTCCAGTACCAGCAATAGCTTTTCCTTTGGTAATGTCTTCAGACACGAGCTGATTGTACAGCTCCAAACTGAACATGAGTCCACCAGAGGGGCCTGCTACACCGTTGCTCTTAAACTTGGTCAGAGGATTCATGGCAACACTGGCTTTGGAACCTAATGCAATCCCCAAACCAGGCTTACCAGTTGTCTCATCCACAATCACAGGACCGCTAGCCAAACCAATTACACCATTACGGCTGTACTCAATTGATACCACATCGCCAACTGGCCGCTGTTCCATCTGATCGACAATGTCGTATGGGCTAGTGTAAGTCTGATTGTCAATCTTTAAAATCACATCGCCTTTCTGCAGCTCCTGAGCTAACGGCGTCTCTTGGCTGACAGCATCCACAAAAATCTCTTTATGTCTAATCTCAACAGTATGACCGGATGCTTGATAAGCTACCTGCAAGGCATTGAGATGGGAAGACCCCATAGTGCTGTTCTCTCGCTCTTCCCGTCCCTTCTCCTTATCAAAATAGTTTTCAGGCACAGAGACATACTCTGTTTCCAGCCTGTAATTAGGCAGCAAAGTCAAAAAGAGACTGAACACCCGGGCCTTGGAAACACCAACAGCCATGACATAGATTTTACCTTTTCCTTTATCAGTTCCTCCTTGAACTTGGACAAAGTCTTTGGCATTCAAAGCCGGTCTCAAGGTCTCCACTTGATAAGGCAGGGGGATAAAGCCAATCCCAGTTAGCACCAAAGCTGTTATTAAAATTCTTGTTACTGATTTCATATCCTTCCTCTTGTTTCTATCAAGTATTGTATGGTCTTGCAACTTCCTAAATTAATCACCAAAATCCACCACTTCTGCATCATTTTCCATCAGAGTATCGGCAAAAACTGTCCGAACAACCAGAACAAATACACAGTAAAAGCTACTGAAAACTAGGACAGGAATCATCTGGATCAAGCCAAGTAAATCATCCAGTTCACCCAGCAAGGGACCAATATACTGCCTTATCAGATCCATCAGGAGATGAGTACCCAAGCCAATCAACCCACCAAAAGAAGCTAGAAAAAAGCTGAGCAGAACATAACGACCCCTGCGCTCCTTCATCAGTAGGACTGACTTTCTCAAACAGCCATAAAAAGAAAGCGGCTTGGCTAGATTGTCTCTGGAGCTAGTATCCTGAATGATATAAGACAGCAAAAAGAAGTGCGAATCAACCAGATAAGTGAAGAGCAGATAAAAGACCATGAACAAGAAAGGAAAGAGAAACTGGAAAATCACAATGGCCTCTGGACTTACTGCCCTCCGATAAAAGGCAAAGAGACTAGCCACCCCAAGATTGATGCCAATTGCCGACCAACCCATGTACAGAATCAGGACTTGGACTGCACTGACAATGAAGGAATAAAAGAGGCGAGTAAGCAAGCCATCCGAGATACTGTACCAAACCGCATAGCCAAAATAGAGCTTAACCATCTGCGGATTTCGAATCACTGTCAAGGCAAATTTATTGACATAAGCAAAACCGAAGGCAATTATAAATGCCAAACAAGTCAAGACTAAAATGGACCGGTAAGACCAACTCGAAACCAGCGGAAAAAGAAACCAGCCCAGCACTGCAAGCGGGATTCCGACCAGCAAAAGGCCTTTCAGCCAGACAAAATAATATTCTGTAACAAAAATCCAAGCTTCTCTGAAAACCCTTGTTACTTTTACATCATTCATCGTTCATTATCCTAAATCCTAAAACCCTTTCTAATTTTTTCATAAATATTAATCTCCAAAATTAACTATTTCCCGATCATAAGACATCAGGATGTCAGCCATAACCGAGCGGGCTGCCAAGGTATAAATCAGCAAAAAGCCATTAATCATACTAACAATCATTCCCACAATATTAGACACACCAGCACTAAAAAGTAAACTCAGAACTTCTATCAGACCCAATACTACAGGAATAAGCTTTAAGACAAGCTCTACCAGTAAGTAACGCCCCCTCTGACCATTCATACAAGAAAAGGACTTGCCCAAGCTGCCAAAGGCTGACAGAGGACGCAATAGGTTATCAGAGGAGTTGGTATCTTGAATAATATAAGGCAACAAGAAGAAGTGAGAGACTATAAAATAACTATAAAACAAATGGAATACCAAGTTAAACATTGGTGCTATTAAAAAAAGCAGGAAGAGCATGCTAGCTATCTTCTCTTGATTTTTTGCAACCCAAATAAGCCAAGTTCCCATAATCTCTTGAAAATTTGCATCTGACATCAAGGCATTATAGAAGTATACAAAAAGAAGTAACATAGCCAAGAAAAATATAAAGACGTAAATAGACATAGAAAGCAAACGCCCAAAAAAGCCATCAGAAATACTGTAGCCAACAGCCCTCCAGAAGTTTCTTCGCACCATCTGCGGATTACGAACCATGGTCAAGGAAAACTTATGGATATAAGCAATCACAAATGCACATAGAAATCCCAGCAGAATTATACTTGGAAGAAATGTAGAAGTCAATGGAGAAAAAAATAGAATTAACAGCCCCAGAATAAAAAATGGCAGTTGAATGATAGCAAGCCCTGCTGTCCATACAAAAAAGTAATCAACAGTCAGTCCCCAGGCTTCCTTTAACACATCGCTTACGTCAAACTTTCTTTTCATAAATCCCCTAATTAAGTCATTTTTCGCCATAAAAGACGATGTAGATGTCGCAGAAGCAAGTTTTTGATTTTTTAGTCCCGAGAGGATGATTAGGAATTTTTAGAGCCCCAGAGAGCAAGAAAAACCCCGTCAGTCGCCTCACCAAAAGAAATTCTTTCTATAATAAAGCAAGCTGAGACATGATTGTCCCAGCCACCTTAACCTTTTTTCAAAAAATTTCGAATACGAATCATAATCTTGCTTGACCAAGTTTTGTCAGATGCGTATCTTACATTGATAGCAGCCATGCTCTTACCATTGTAGAACTGACCGCCAGGCTTGAGATAGTGCTCGCTGAGATAGCGGGCAACGGTATCTATACCATCATCAAATGTTGCGAAATTTCCTGCACTGGAAAAAGGACTGGAGTCATAAGCCATGAAACCAAACAAGTTGTGCTTGGCCTGAGCAATTTGACTGCGGCCGTAATCCGATTCGTGAATAGCCAGCCCTACGAGAAAAATTGCATTAACTCCATGATCTTTCTCTGCTTTTTTGAAAGCTTTTCCCAATCCAGCCATCGGTGTGCCAGCCAGACGACTATCAATGAAATCGGCTGACACTGTGCTTGGCACTGTTACATCTTCTGAAAAGACGACTGCTCCTGTTTTCTTGGCCTGAAACTGATCTGACACCTGCACTAAAGACGGATCCAGACTAGCCTTTTCATTTGCCGCTAGGCGGCTGACAGGCAACACACTGCCTGAAAGGACAGTAGCTGTCGCTAATGCTATGATAACTTTTTTCTTCCTAAACATTTTTTCTATCCATTTCTATTGTCGCTTTTGGTTTCCCTAGATTCCTCCCCAGAAATATAGGATGACCGCCATGATGCTCATAGCAGGACCAAAAGGGACTTCTTCTTTCAACTTAAATTTGAATTTCTTAAAGATGGTTGCGATTAAGAGAATCGCTCCAGCTACAAAGAAAGAACCATATCCCAAAATCAGTGTATTCAAGGGGCTAAACCAACTGCTCAGAGCAGCTAAGTAGAGAATATCCCCCATCCCGAAGGCCTCTTTCTTGTAATAAGCCTTGGCCCCAAAATAAATGAGAGAGTAGAGACCAGCACCGACTAGCAGCGAAAAAAGCAGTTCCCAATTGAACTCATTGGTAAAAAACGTAACAGCCATGCGGCCCAGCCAGAAAACCAGCAGAACCGAGTCCGAGATGTACTGAGTATCAAAATCGATATAAGCGATAATGAGACAAAGCGACACCAAGAGACAGGCTGAAACAACCATCCAGGGTCCCTGATCCTGAAAGATCAGATAAGAGGCCATCCAGAGCAGACCCGTCAGGAGCTCCACAATGAGATAGCGCGGTGAAATCGGCTCCTTGCAGTGCTTACATTTAAAGCCCTGCATGATAATCGACACAACCGGAATCAGCTCCACCGAAGTCAAGACATGACCGCAGGACGGGCACATAGACCGACCTTTGGCAATGCTCTTTTCCAGCGGAACACGGTAGATGACGACATTGAAAAAGCTCCCAAATACGACACCTAATATAAATACTAAACTTGCAATCATAATTTTTCCCTTTTTACACTCTTTGAAAATCTCAGATGACGGTGTCAAACCTAGACTTCCCTTGAGTATCACTTAGATGCCAGAATGATGGATACTTGCCCCTCCTCCAAACTTAATGAAAATACCATATCTGTTTCTGTATTGTTTTGAATGGTCAATTCAGTCAAACCTTCAGCCGGCGTTCCGATGTTGAAATACTGTCCTCGATAAGAAATAACATTGGTCCGTGAAAAGGCGAGTTGCTGAATGGCATCTATAATCTGCTCAGCACCCTGACCGTAAACTTCTTTATTATCCTTGCCCTTGACTGGCAGATATCCAGACTCTGCATTCAAAGCGCCCAGCAATTCTGAGATAGACTTGGTCTCGCCAGGAGCCAAGTAAACATTCTGCAGCTTGTAAAAGGCTGTCTTCATGTTTTGAGCTTGGGCAGCGTTGGTCGGCAGTGGTACTTCCTTACGCTCTATAAAGTGCGTATATTGGCTCAGAAGCTCACTCTGATCTTCTGCTTCGACAGGCGTACTCTCAACCTTGACATCATCAAATTTACCAGTCTTGGCAATCTCCTCAGATGCTTGGATAAAAGCAGCAGGGTCAATCTTATAGCCATTAGACTTGTCTCCCACCTTTACGTTAGACTCGCCGTCCATGACCAGATGATTGGTCGTTGGAAGCTGACTGAGAACATCAGGGTGGGCAGCTAAGACATCGTTTAAAGGTCTAAGCCAAAAAAGACGGTTAGGATAGATGGAAATCTGTAGATTTTCCTTGGTATCGAAAAACGGTGTAAACTTATCCCAGACTGTCTTGGCTGAGATATTATCCAGCCGCTTAAGCTCTTCTTCTGTAAAATAGCTCAGTCCTAAAAAGCGCATATCTACAGAGAAGTGTTGCCCCGTAGACAGCTGAAATGTAGCCTTATAGGGCAGTTCTCTGTAAACTTCAATCTCAGCTTCGCTCCGAGAGCGAACCTTCATAGAGGGACGGCCATTGATACTCAGGTCAATCGTTGGATTAAAGACAAAAATGACATAAAATAAACTACCCAGCAGAAAGGCAGCAAGTGTCGCTGCTGGAAGTAGTTTTTGATATTTTGATGAAACCTTTCTTTTTCTTCTTGACATGAATCTCATCCCAACCTTATACTACGCATTCAGCTAAGCGGATAAGGAATTTACGGTCGATACGGCGAAGAAAATCAATGATGTCATCAGAAACAGTATCTCCGGCATTCAGGATAACTCCTCCATCTGCATTAACAAGATCTTTTTGCAGTGTTTTGCCTACCAGAAGACGTTTTTGCTGATCGATAAAGTCGTTAACAGCTTTCTTTGCTGCAGAGTCTTCCTCAGCAACTGGCGCTGTACTGATAGTTGTTTCAACTTCCTCAGCAGGGGCTGCCAATACTTCTTCCAAAGCAGCATCCAGACTCAGTGCTGCATCTGTTTCTTCAACTTCTTCTTCAGCTGGAGCTGTCATTTCTTGTACCAAATCTTGGACTTCTGGTTCTTCTGCTGTCTCTACGACCGCTTCAGAAAACTCCAAGTCAGAAGCAGCAGCTCCCAGACCTACAGCAGCCAAGGCCTCTGTCAAATCTGTCGCTGCTTCTTCTTTTACATCCACTTTTTCATCTACAACTGGCTCGAATACAGGTGCTTCAGCAACTACTTCCTCAATTTTTTCGGCAGGTTTTGCAGCTTCAGTCTCATGGAGCAGATCTGCTGCAGCCAGACGGCCCATCTCTACATCTGCTTCAAGATGAGGAGCTGTCTTTTTTTCATCATTGAGGATGATGTACTCTTTACCAATCATCAAGATGCGTGATTTAGGAATCTGAATTTCCTCGCTGGCATCTTCAGAATTAACCACCAAGTAGCCAATTTCATTCTTTTCGTCAATATGATAGTCAACAACAGTTCCCACCTTGTTTCCATCAATGGTAATGACGATTTCGTCAAAGATACTGCCCTGTTTGTCGTTCAAGACCTTCAGGTCAGCTTCTTGTAGCTCTTGAAAGACTGAGCTATTCTCTACCATGACCGCAAAGTCACCGATGCCTTGGATGTTCTTGCTAGACAGCAAGGCAAAAGGCTGTTCAGACTGTTTTGACTTAATGACAAAAGTCAGATTGACCCCCTCATCAACAAAGACTTCATGGACTTCACCCAGTCCCATCCCTTTTTCAATCTCAATGACAACGGTCCCTGTGATTGTCTTACAACTTTTCATAATTTCCCCTAAAACCCTTCTAATTGATTACTATCAATTGTATGTTTATATAGTATTAATTTTTCCCGATTTTGTCCAGCATGTTGAACGCTTCTTGACGAAGATTTTGATCTGAGCTTCCTTGGACAATCTCTTTCAGGTAGCTCTCAGCTTCTTGAACTGCATTAGAAGCCAATAATTCCTGACTTTCCAGTAGGAGGAATTGGAAATAGACTTCTTTATCTCCCGCAGTTGTTGCAGCTGGTTGTGCTTCTGCTGCTTCCTCAGCCTTGAGGATGTCAGTGATTTTCTGAAGCAAATCTTCTTCTGTCTCATCTGCAGCCGGAACGACTGGAGTAGCTTTGACTTGTGCTTCCTCAGCTTTGAGGATGTCAGCAATTCCCTTGAGTAGGTCTTCTTCTGTCTCATCTGCAACTGCTTCTTGAACAGGCCCAGCCTGTGTCCAAACAGCGTCTTCAGAAACTGATTGAACAACTGCTGGTTCAGCAGCTTCTTCAAACTCAAACGTTTCTACTGCTGGTTCGAAGCTGCTTTCTTTCTCCCAAGTCTCTGCCACTTCAGCAGTCAAATCTTCCTCTTCAGATCCCAACAAATCATGCTGAATCTGGCTGAGAATATCTTGATAACCCTGAATATCAGCACGATCACGGCTAACCATAGACTCTTCAGTAGCAGAAAATTCTGGCTCTGCAGCTGCTTGACTGAAGGCGGAATCCATCTTAGCTTGTGGTTCAACACCCGAGTCAGCAAAGAAGAGAGATTCTAAGCTGTTTGCTGCTCTCGACTCTTCTGCTCTAACTGGCTTGATATCTCCCGTAGCAGCAAAAACATCTTCAAGGCTGTTGCCTACTTCTTCTGCCACTGGCTGCTGAGCTTGTTCTTGGTCAGTGAAGAATTCTTCCTCATCTTGAGAAACAACACCTGTCACCTCAACCGCCTGCGGTCTGAAGTTGCCATAGCTAGACTCCGTATAGGACATCGGTCTAATCTTAGACAGAACAGCTGTCTCAAAGGCTGGATCATCAATATCTGTATAGCCTTGATTGCCGGCTGCATTTGCTTCCGTAGGCTGAATCAGAGAGTTGGCCACCTTAATCTTGGTTGCTCCCTTGCGGTGATGAAGCAGAGACTGCAAAAATTCATCATTGGCTTTTTGTGAGCTGTGTTCCATACCCACCATGCCGACCTCAGCTGCCGCTAGCTGACTGTTTGGCTCGTATTCTCCAAAGGCAGGAGCTGTAGCCAAATTATCAACAGGGTAGAGAGGTTTGACTTTCTCATATCTTGTCATATCCTTTTTGATAGAACGGTCTGCTAGGGTGCGACCAGAAGCAGATACTCTCTGCCTTGCCGGACTTTCCTCAGCCTGAACCCTTTCTTTACTTTCCTTTCTCATCCTACCGGTTGAAGCATTGGATAAGTTCAAATCCCTAGCAGATGATAAGCCTGCGCTCGTCGCTTCCGCTTTCTTGCGTGTGCTCTTAGCATGCTTCTGGCTTCTGCTTCGCGCTGAAGCAGTTGCTCTCTTCTTGACTGGAGCTAGCTCCTGTGAAAAGAGCAGCACCATATAGACAGCCAAGGCCAAAGCACAGAGTCCAACAAAGGCTATGCCGGGAACTTGTTGAAAGAGGAATGGAGCACCAATCGCAAATAGCATGACCCATACTACGAGAAAAAGGCGCTTTATTAATGAAATCCTAGAAACAAATAAAATGCTAATCGTATGCAGTGCTATAAGCCCTGCTCCAAAAGGTAAAAAATATGCCATTTGAGTATTTTCGACACCCCCCACTTTCTAAATGATATTAAACTTTTTCAATGCAAAACCAATCTTGATTTTGTTTTTCCATAAACTCCATTAAAACCCAAAATAGACTCGGGCGTCTATTCTGAGTTTGCTTGTATTATATTTCAAATATCTCTATGTTTTAGTTTACTATAAATGCACTGTGAATACTAGTCTAATAACTTGGTTTTTAGCATTTTTTTAAGAAAAATTTACTCATGCTCTTGAAATTTTAAACCATAGACTTATTTGGTATTTTTCAAAGTATTTTAGCTCACTACCAAGTTATTCACAGATAGGTTATCCAGCTTCATAGTCGTTTCAGGACTTTCTCCGCTTGGAGTTTCGAAGTAGTAACCCACAATAGTCATTGGATAGCTGAATCCTGGAATGTTTTCAGGATTGAAGCTAACTTCGCGCCAGCCAGTCCAGCTGTTAGGACGAATGACGTGAAGATAAATCTTCTGACCGCTGGCATTCTTGACAATCAAGCCAATCTTGCCCTGCCATTGATTAGACAGAGATAGAGAGAAGCTGATAGCATCTGGCTTATTGTTCAAGGATACATATGGTGCTGCAAATTCCATTTCATACATGGTAGAAGACTTGGTTGCTGGAATCTTAACCACATTGGAACCTGAACCCTCAAGGAAGTCCGTATTGTCAACCGTCACATCATACTGATTGCTGCCACCGGACTGAATCAGCTTAAGAGGTGACTCGAAACGGTAGATTGTTGATGAATTGTAATAAGCTGACAGACCGTTGTTCTGACTGGACAGATTGCTGAGCTGCTCCAGATAAGATGGAGCTAGATTGGTATTGCTGTTAGCAGTCGCGCTACTAGTTGTATTGGTTGTTGCAGCCCCCAAGGTACTGTTGTTACCAGCCGTATCTGTACCGCTACCTGACACTAAGGTCAAGAAAGGTGCTTGCCAAGTCGGAATCGCAAATGGTGACTCCCAGTTAGCAAACTGAATTGGTGTCTTATCAACATTGCTCTCTGGAGTCACATAGCGCTCAACATCTTTTACTTGATAGAAACGTAGTTTGATTTTACCGGTAGCTAACTCTGGATTCCTATTCTCCTCGACATTGGAGTGGCTTGTCTTTTCACCTAATTCAAGCTCGCTGGAAACGATTTTTTGTTGATTTCCATCAATCAATTCTAAGAGTTTTAAAACTTGCGTATAAGTTCCTTCGAACTCAATGTCCGCTGTCATCTGAGTAATATTGGAATTGTTGTACTTACCGTTTCCTGAAGTCGCTGTACTAGCCGCGGTTGTTGTTGCGGTATTCGCATCTGATGAAGAACTGCTGCTAGATGAAGACGAGGATGATGTAGTAGACGAGCTAGAGGTCGTACTGGATGAAGATGATGTTTCACCGGAACTTGAGCTGCCAGTCGTACCAGAAGAGTTGGAGTTTTGACCATTAGATGAGGTCGCAGCTAATCCCTCCTGCTGGAGTTCCAACTCTTTGCTTTCAGTATAGTTGACAGACTTGAATTTAATGCCACTTTCTCTGACCAATTTGTCAATCAAGAAAATGAACTCCCCTTGATTGGTTGTACCATAGTATTTTTTAGCTTGATCCAGAGTCTTGGCATTCAGAGTTTTCAGCTGATTCCCAAGAGATCTTTTTTGACTAATCTTGGCATTCTTGCCATCCAGCTCTGTCATGATTGTTGCGTGTTCTTCATTCAGCTGAGCCATCCGAGTATATGAATTTGATACCAGATACCCCCCACCAGCAAGTACTGCTACTCCTCCGACACAGGCCAACAACTTCTTGTCACGCTCATTTAAATTACTCAGGATTTTTTTCTTTTCTTTCTCATTTTTGTTCTTCATTGAAATCTACATCCTTCGTCAAAATTTTAATGTTAAACACATATCTTGAATTATTCTCTTTTTCCTCGCGAGTAATGTTATCCACAAAAATGTGATTAAACTTCTCAGACTTACGAAGCTCTTCTTCAAACTTAGCGATGGAAAGTTGCTCTTGAGCCGAACCAACGATTTCTACATTGTCGTTATTTATCTTAATCTGATCAAAGACCAAGTCCCGTGTCACATTTTTATTAAGGAAGTCCATAAAGGCTTTGTTTACTCGGTGCAGTCGACGGAAGTCGCCTTCCAGACTGCCAAAGAGCACCTGATCATTCTTGACCGTTACAATCTTGTCTTCTGTCTCAGAGACTGCCTTCAGCTCTTGAGCCATTTCTGGACTCTTGAGCGTCTGCTCCGCTTGGTCAATCTCGCCTTGGAGGTGCATAGCGCTAAACTGGAAAAAGCCAATCAGCACAATCATAATCGCTGCAATCCCAGCAAAAGCGGAAATAGCAGCAAGTTTTAGTGGACTGGTTTTAGCCGGTGCCACATGATATTTTGAAAAGTAGTTTAAATCTCTCCGCATTAGTTTGCTCTCCTAATCAACATGGCTGTAGCTGGAATGAACTCCGCATTAAACTCGGCCGAACCTTCCCACAATACATTCTCATAATCTACATTATCAATTGAGATGAATTCCCGATTCATGCTCTGCTTCAGAATAGCTGCCAACTGCCAGCAGATATCTTGGTCACCAAAGACATAGAAACTGTCAATGTTGAGACCAGTTGAGCCACTAAAGAAGTTTTCAGTATTGAGAATGTGGTTCTTAGCATCAGCCACCCACTCATCCAAGGCCCGCTTCAAGAGACCTGTATCCAGATCATCTGAAGCCACCGCTGGAAGCTTCTGCAGCAGACTAGCGTCGTCTGCATAGCTCAGAATGTCCTTGTAGCCACGGTTGAGATAGTTGCTGGTCACAAACTTGCCTTCTGAGTAGAGATAAACACCGATGAAGCTCTTGCTCAGATGTACCATGCCGACATTTTCCTTGGTCAGCTTCTTGGCGCGATTGTTAATCGCTTGTACGCGTTCCAGCCATTTTTCAAAGGTATTAGATTGAAGGTCAAAGACATAGGGTGTCAGCTTCAAATTCTCAGCCAAGCCCAGATATTGCTCTACCACGCCTTTTGGCACAGCATAGACCATGAGTGAGCGAGTATCTTCATCAAGCGGAAAAGCTGAATTAGACTCCTGCTCTTGGAACTGGATGACATAAGAAGTCGGATCAATATCCAGATATTGCTGGAGCTCGTAAGATACCAAGCCCTCAATATCCTCATCATTCTGCACACTAGCTGCCACATCAACCGAACGAGCGATGATATTGGTATTGCCCAGAGCAAAGAAAGCGTACTTAGCTGTGATAGCATGCTGCTCCATCAGGTCGCTGATAATATTTTTGAGAGTAATCGGGTCGATAATCTCACTATTCAGTACAACACCTTCTGGCAGATTGGCAGATGCCATCTTGATAATCTCCAGCTCATTGCGCTTCTGTCTAGCAACAACCAGATAGACTGATTCGTCAGTGAAGTCAATGGCCATCAGATTACCCTTGATTGGTTTGCCAAACATAGTGTAAGGTGCATGCATTCTGGTAACAGGCTGGCTAGCAGCACCACTGCCTTTCTTGGCAAAGGGCGAGCGGTTCCCTGGCTTAGCAGACGAATCGTCACCACTATTCTTCGAAAAGAGTGGCTTGTTGAGCTTGGTTAGGAAGCTACCTTTTGCTGTTGACTTTTCTTCGTCGTCAAAGTCATCCTGACGATCTGACTTAATCTGAACCCCCTGAATAGAAAGGTGTTCTCTCTTTTTCCCTTTTGATGAGAAGAGCGGTTTATTTAATTTTCCTAAAAATGAGCCCTTTTTCTCATTATCTTCTTCATCCAGAGTGCTTCTGCGCCCCTTAGACGAAAACATATTTTTTGCCATAATCTCCTAATCTCCCTTATTTTTCCTAAAAACTATTTCCCTATTAGCTCGCCTTGTATTTTTCACTAAAATATTTAGCAAGCTTTTGTATATCACTATCACTCAAACTTTGCATATAAATTGCAAATTCATTGATGTAAGTTTTGCCACTAAAAATGATCTGACCACTACCAATGTTATGGGTTATTTGTCCACGTCTCAGTGTAAGTGTCTTATTATGGACTAACTGTCCATTAATAAAAATTTCAATTCCTAGACCGCCGTTCTTCACAGCACTCCGTACTTGGATAGAATTATCTTTAGTATAGTCCAACTTAATATTCTGTATAAATTCCTGACCACCGTTATTAGCTCCTGTAGTATCTACAGTTTTAACAGCAATCCTACCGTCGCTCTCTAGATTGAGACCCCAAGTCAGGGTATTATCCAGCTTATATGTCAGAAGTGCCCCTGTCTGCTGACGATTACCTATCAGAACTGAAGTAGTATAACCAGTATTGAAATCAATGGTCCCGTTCTTGCCATCTCGGCTAAACATCATAGTATTATCATTCAGAGCAATCAACTGACGAGTTTGCTTAATCACCTCCTCATAATAGTTAAGAACCGGGATTGTTGCACCATATAGAACATTGTTAAAATAGTCGCGAACCTCAGTATTTTCATAAGGTCGGTCAGTTGTTGGGATCCTTGTAGTCTTGTTCCCATTTTTAAGCAAAGCTAAATCTGCATCAGTATGGAGCCGTAACTTATTTGTCAATGGCAGACCCATAACCCATATACGACTATTATCCCCCTGATCTTTTGATTCTTGATAGTTACCAACACGACCGTAAGAGTTAATAGCTCTGGCAGCGAAGGTCAAGTATTTGCCTCGCATCTCATCTGTAATCCGGCGGCCAGTGTCCTGCTTTGATATTTCGTGAAAATCAGTCGGCATTTCTGGCAAAACCATTTTAGAAATACTATCATTTCCTGCTTGGCCGATTGTTCCAACAGGTACAACACCAGAAACCCCAGAACCAATACTGCGATCACTGAGAAACCAACCAGACTCAGTATAAACTCGAGCTTTACTATTTTGCTGACTATCTTTCAAACCCACTACTCCACTGGGAGTTGTTTCACCAACATAATAGTACCGCTTGGAATTAGGAATTTGAACTTGTAAATCGTCTGGAATTGACAATACGCTTTCTTTTTCGTTAGCAGCAAAAAGATGAATATTTTTTTCTTTATAAGATAGGGTTTGCCCCGTCACATTGACGCTTTGACTGTTCCCTGTACCAACACGATAAGTAAACGTTTCAACCTCTGTTCCTTTACCACTGTTTTTCTTAATATCAGCCAGCTGAGTTTCAAAAGACTCCTGAATATCAAAATTTGTTGTATTCTGCTTCCGCTGACGGAGGATATTATCAAAACTTCCAGCAAAGAAGGTCAATAGGCCAGCTGTAATAACACCTATCAGTACTAGAGAAATCAAGACCTCAACCAGAGTTACTCCTTTACGTTTCTTCAATCCTTTCATCTTTTGTCCTTTCTATGGTCCTGATACAAACCAAAGATCCTGCTGAATCTGCTTCTTAATATCAGAGAAGGTCTGCTGCAAGGCTGCCTCATCAGCAGCAGGTACATACTTAGCTTCCATGCCTCCGCTTCCTATACTTCTCGTTAAATCCTCACCATAAGCAATCTCAGATGGCACTCCAGAAAAACCGATAACATTGACACGCTTAACTCCTGCACCAAAGGTCTGAGAAACTTTCCCTGCATATTCAATAGCCTTTTTCCGTAGTGCTTCATTAGAATAAGAGTCATAAGAAACACGATTTTGATCTGTTGTTAGATTTGTCGTTACATCATAAGGACCATTATTAAAGGTTACTAATTCCCCAACTGTTTCTCTCCAACGATTATAGTAGGGTTGGACATTTCGATTACGCCAAGATGTATCATTAGTGTCCACAGTATAAGCATTAGGGATTCCATCTGTCAACAAAACAACGTATTTAAGCTGTGCAGAATGATTTTGTAGACTCATCATACCATAGCGTAGACCATCCCCTGGATTAGTTACACCACCTGTCTGTAAAGCGTTAATGCTTGCTTCTATAGTTGTTGTCCCCTTGTCTAGCTCAGAAAAGTCTTTCTGAACATAAGAACCCAATATTGAAAAAGAAACTAGATTAACACTGACATTCCCAATATCTTTTAAATCTCTCATCATGATTGTGGCTTTGTCCTTCAAAATACTCATCCGGCTTTTAGGGCCCCAATAGTTAGTATTATTACCGTTCAAATCCCAAGACATGGAGCCAGATTTGTCAAAAACAAAAGAAATAGCTACATTCATCTGTCCCTCAATAGGATCGTTCCGATAGGCTAAGGCAATTCCTTTCTTGCCTTTAGCAACTTTAGAGAAGACCTGCTTAGTATTAAGAGCTGATATAGCTGTATCAATAGACAACTTATTGTTAGTATCAGGATATTTCCCTGTCAGATTATAGCTAATCAAGCGGTTATCCTGATAGCTACCTTCAGTCTTAAACTCCAAGTCCAACTTAATATTATAAAGGGATTTAGTTCCTAACTCACTGACCTTCCAGTCTTGTTTGCTTTTATCCCAAACATAATTAAGAACTTTTTTACCATCAGATGAAAGACCGATATAGCTCCATTCTTTAGTCAGGCCTTCTTTATTTCCTTTAAACTTACTATCATCCAGGATAAAGACCGAAGTAGCTTTTCCAATGGTTCGGTCAACATACTGCATAGAAGTTCTCATTTCTGCCTGAATACTAGCTTCACGTTCTATTAACTCCCGACTGGAAAACATAGTATTAAATATAATACCGATAATTACCGCTATCATGCTCATGAGCATAATGGCCATAATCATCTCGACTAGGGTAAACCCTTTGCGTAATTGTTTCATCTTTCCTACCTATTTTTCATTTCTGAGCCGAAACCAAGTGACCTTCTTCTGAGCGAATACCGCTGGTTGACCAGTTAAAAATGACAACATGTTCATAATAATCACTGCTACCAGGTAATTTAGACTTAGATTTAATGGTGACATTGTAATTTTCGGAACCATTTCCATCAAACTTCCCTGTCATTTCAATCTCAGCTACGCCTCCATCCTTGAAAGTATGGGTTGCAGTAATAGGTTCAGTTGAACGCGACCGACCTTCAGCTCGATTTCTAAACTCTGTATTGAGCGATGAGGGATTTCCGTTTTGAGGCTCAAAATAAGCTCCCAAAGCCAACTGCGAACCAGATGTTGCCACATATTTAGCTTTGAGATAGCTATACATACGCTGAGTCTGTGTCTGCCCCGTATCCACGATAGAAGCTAAAATCCCAATCATAGCAACCAGAATCACAATGGTTACAATGACCATGGGCAAGGTTGAACCCTGTCTTTTTTTCCCTTTCATTTTATTACTCTCCTAATACTTCTACTTTTGATATTGCCAAAATAGTTGTCACAATCTGACAACTACTTTGGTAATATCCGACTGCCGAAGCAGTCGGAGTAGAGAACCTATCTCTAGTTAGCATTTACACCAGCTGATGACCAGTCATACTTCCATACTTTATCTTTTGAAGCATCCTTAGCACCTGATGGCTTGAAGGTAGAAATTAGCTCTGTTCCTTTAATCTCATGGGCAGATGCAGTACCATTCTTAGCTAAGCTTTCTACAATGGTAGAGGCATCTTTTTTAGCGGAATTTTTAGAAATGTATGGCGCCAGTTTTTCAATGGTAATATCCTTAACGTCTGATGGGTCATCCTGAGCTCCGATATAAGACTGGATTGCTGATACCAGCTCACGGTGTTCAGACTGGATACGGCTCTTACGAGCATTATCTTGGAAGGAAGTGATAGCTGGGATAGCCACAGCTGCAATGATAGCGATAATGATAATTACCACAATCAACTCAACCAAGGTAAAACCTTTACCTTTTTTCTTCAAGTCCTGACGGAATTTTTGCAATTTGTTTAACATTTAAATATTCTCCTATTTTCTTTTTATCTTTATTATTCACTGAATATCAGCTTAACTTTTAAATTACATTTAATTAGTTGGTATTTGAACTACTATATCTCCAATCGTAAAGCCAAGTTTTGTCCTTGGTTTTATCAGTTCCTGCTCCTGAGGGGTGGAAGGTCGAAACCAAGGTTGTCCCATCAATTTTATGAGCCGGCTCTTTATCATTTTTAGCAAGGGCATCCATAATTTTAGTTGAATCTCCCTTGGAATTTTTAGAAATATAGGGTGCCAGTTGTTCCATTGTAATTGATGTTACAGTTTCTGGTTCATCCTGCGATCCGATATAAGACTGAATAGCAGTTGCCAACTCACGGTGCTCTGATTGGATACGGCTCTTACGAGCGTTATCTTGGAAGGAAGTGAGAGCCGGAACCGCTACAGCTGTGATAATCGCGATAATGATGATGACCACAATCAACTCAACCAAGGTAAAACCTTTGCTTTTTTTAAAATTATGACGAAATTTTTGCAATTTGTTGAGCACTAACTTCTCCTAATTCTTTTTCACAAGGGCTGCTGAGCAACCTTTTTTAAATATCTCTCAAATGTAGGGTTTTAATTCATCTTTTCTTAGATGATTTGATAAGTATTGCCACTTTCTGAAATTGCCTAACTAGACATGTTATCCCTAGTTAGAATTCACACCAGCTGATGTCCAGTCGTATTCCCAAGTTTTAGCTCCAGTATCACTAGCAGTTTTACCAGATGGGATAAAGGTTGAAGTCAGCTTATTGCCAGAAATAACATGGGCTGTATTCTCACCATTCTTAGCTAAGCTTTCTACAATGGTAGAGGCATCTTTTTTAGCGGAATTTTTAGAAATGTATGGCGCCAGTTTTTCAATGGTAATATCCTTAACATCTGATGGATCATCTTGTGCTCCGATATAAGACTGGATAGCTGATACCAATTCACGGTGTTCAGACTGGATACGGCTCTTACGAGCGTTGTCTTGGAAAGAAGTGATAGCTGGAATCGCTACAGCTGCAATGATAGCGATAATGATAATTACCACGATCAACTCAACCAAGGTAAAACCTTTACCTTTTTTCTTCAAATCCTGACGGAATTTTTGCAATTTGTTTAACATTTGAATAGATCTCCTATTTTTTCACAATTTTTACTATTTTCGCCCACAGGGGCATTTGTTTTGTTCCTAGCTGGGAGACCCTACAAACTCCCAGCATCAGAACGATTTCCTAACTTTTTGTGCAGAGCAGTTGCCCTGCTATCTCCTAAACTTTTCTGAAGCGCCTTCCTACTGGTCAGCTCCAGATCCTGCATCCACAGCGTGAGCAAGCTCAAACATTGGCAGCATGACAGAGGCAACGATACCTCCGATGATAACCCCCATGACGATGATCATGGCTGGCTCCAAGAGTGAGAGCAGTTGCTTAATAGCTGTTTCAAGCTCTTCTTCATAATAATCGGATGTCTTGACCAGCATGGACTCCAGAGACCCGGACTCCTCACCAATCTTGACCATCGAGAGCATCATAGGGGGGAAGAGACCGGTTGCGGTAATCATCCCTGTCAGACGTTCCCCTTTTTGCAGACCTTCATTAGCGATCTTCATCTTTTCAATGACGACAGCGTTGTTGGTCGTTGCAGCAGCAGACTCAATGGCCTCGACCAAAGGGATACCTGCGCTGGTCAGGATAGCCAAGGTACTGGCAAAGCGAGCAGTGACAATCTTCTGCATCGGCCCCTTGATGACCGGCAGCCAAAGCTTAAGGCGGTCCAGCTGGTAGCGTCCTGCCTCTGTGCTGCGATAGCGCAGGAAGAGGAAGACTAGAATCCCTGTCACACCGAAGAGGATATACCAGTAAGAGCGGACAAAGTTACTAGCTGCTAGGACGATACGCGTTGGCAGCGGCATGGCCATCCCACTCTGCTCAAAGATTCCTGAGAAGCTTGGGATAACGACATAGAGCAAGGCTAGGACTGCCGCCACAGCCAGAAAGGCTAGGACTGCAGGATAGATCATAGCTCCGCGAATCTGGCGGCTGGTCTTGAGCTCTTTGTTATAGTGCTCAGACATCTTTTCCAGTACCTCGTCTAGCTTACCAGTCTTTTCACCAGCCTGTACCATACGGATCAGGAGATCGGGAAACATCCCTTCCTGATCTAGCATGGCCTTGGACAGCTGACTACCTTCTTTTAGGCTCTTGCTGACGATTTTAAGGCTGGACTTGAGATTCTTTGAAGTAGCCTGTTGCTCTAGGATATCCACTGCATTATTGAGGGGAATCCCTGACTCCAGCATAACTGACATCTGCTTACAGAAGAGCGATATGTCCTTGAGCTTGATCTTCTTGCTTTGGAAAAGGACAATCTCCTTAGAACCCATGACCTTTTCTTCGACACTGATTGGCTTACCTTTGAGACGGATCCGGTTGACTGCGTCAGTCCGGTTAGGAGCATCTACCTCTAGTGTGACGACTCCTTGCCTAGTGTCTAAGTATTTACAAACATATACTGTCATGCTCTAGTACCCCACTATTCCTAGGGATTTTTCAACTTGAGCGCGGTCTACTGAGTAAGACAGTAGCGTTCTTTGATCGATGACATTGCGACGGTAGAGTCCCATGAGCGAAGTATCCATGGTAATCATGCCTAGCTGAGCCCCCGTTTGGATTGGCGTCAGCAGCTGGTGGGTCTTCCCTTCGCGAATGAGGTTGCGAATAGCGGGTGTTCCCAGCATGATTTCAAAGGCAGCCACACGACCCTTGCCGGTCGCTGTACGCATAAGCTGCTGCGATACAACCCCTTCCATAACGGCTGAAAGCTGTACGCGGATTTGCTCCTGCTGCTCGGCTGGAAATACGTCGATAATCCGGTCCATGGTGTTTACGGCACCGACCGTGTGGAGAGTTGACAGGACTAAGTGACCTGTTTCCGCCGCACGCAGGGCGATTTCAATCGTTTCCTTATCCCGCATCTCACCGACTAGGATGACATCCGGGTCCTGACGAAGTGCACCGCGGAGGGCATTGCCGAAGCTCTGCGTATCCGCTCCCAGCTCACGCTGGTTGACCAAGCACTTATTATGCGTGTGCATGTACTCGATCGGATCTTCAATCGTGATGATGTGCTCGTCCCGCAAGCTGTTCATGTAGTTGATCATGGTTGCCAGGGTCGTTGACTTTCCGCTTCCTGTTGGTCCGGTAACCAATATCAGCCCCCGGCGTTTCTCAGCTAGCTTTTTGATAACTGGTGGCAATCCCAGAGATTCCATAGATGGAATATCCTTGGGAATGACCCGCAAGGCAATCCCGCAGTTGTTTTTCTGCTTAAAGATATTGACCCGCAAGCGATAGCCATTGTCGACCTCGTAGGCACAGTCCACTTCACCGACTTCTAAAAGATGAGCAATCTGCTTCTCATTTAAAATATGCTTGGTGAAGCGAACCGTGTCTTCGTTGGTCAAAATTGTATTGTTGAGTTGTGTTAACCTCCCGTGCAGACGCATAGTTGGCTCAGCGCCAACCGTGAAGTGGATATCTGATGCACCCGCTTCAATCGCCTGCTTAATTAACTCATCCAAATTCATCCTAAACTTCCCCTTCTAGACTGAAGGCAATCTTCATTGCTTCTTCAATCGTTGTAGTCCCCTGTTTTGCGATATCAATGGCCTCCTCCGCCAAGTCTCGCATACCATTTTTCTTAGCTTCTACTCGAAGCTGTGCTGTTGTTCCACCATCATTAATTAGTGATTTAATCTCCCTTGTCACTGCCATGATTTCGTGGATAGCTATACGTCCATAGTATCCCGTACCGCTGCAGTAGTTGCAGCCGCGTCCGCGATACAAGGTGTCTCCCTTGTGAATACCGATACCTGCATGTTCATTTGTTTCTACAGTATATTCAGTCTTACACTTAGGACAGATGCGCTTAATCAAGCGCTGTGCGATAATCCCGACAGTCGCCGTTGAGACCAGATAAGGCTTGATGCCCATATCGACCAAACGGTTGACTGTACTAGCTGTGTCATTGGTGTGGATAGTCGAGAGAACGACGTGACCAGTGATAGCGGCCCGAACCGCGATACTAGCTGTCTCTTCGTCCCGAATCTCCCCCAAAAGAACGATGTCCGGGTCCTGACGCAGGATACTTCTCAAACCACTCGCGAAGGTCAGTCCAGCTTTGTTATTTACCTGAACTTGGTTGACCCCTTCCAATCGGTACTCAACCGGATCTTCAACAGTGATGATATTTTTTCCTACATCATTGAGCTCACGGAGCGCTGTGTAGAGAGTGGTTGTCTTTCCGCTTCCTGTAGGACCAGTCAGCAAGATGATGCCTTCTGGCGCCTTGAGAATCTCTTCAAAAAGTTTCTCATTGGTTGGCGAGAATCCCAGCTCCTCTTTACTGAGGAGAGTTGCATTCCGGCTCAAAATCCGAATAACGATTTTTTCACCGAATACAGTAGGCAAGACTGAAACCCGCATATCGACTTCCTTGCCGTCGATGGTTGTTTCAATCCGTCCATCCTGAGGAATCCGCCGCTCAGCAATGTCCAGACCACTCATGATCTTAATCCGTGTCGCAATGGCTGAGTGAGCATTGGCTTTCAACTGCATGTTTTCCACCAAGGTCCCGTCAACCCGAAAACGAACACGAACAACTTTTTCAAAGGGTTCAATATGGATATCGCTGGTCCGCGTCTTGATTGCCTGACTGATAATCGAGTCAATCAAACGTACAACCGGAGCGTTTTTGATTTCGAGATCTTCTTCGACGATCTCTTCATCCACATTAAAACCTTCGATTTCGGTCGCTGCCTGTTGGGCTTCTTCTCCTTTAGAATAGTATTGATCGATATACTTCTCAATATCATCCCGAAAAGTTACATAAGGTTCTACCGCCATCTTAGAGACGATTTTAACGTCATCTAGGGCAATGTAGTTGCTTGGATCTGCCATCGCAACTATTAACTTGGGTTCTTCTCCCTCTTCTCCATCTGTGAAAGAGATCGGAATCAATCCATGACGTTTAGCAACTTTTTCTGAAACCTTCTCGACAGCTTCCTTTTCTATCACAAATTGTGATAGATTGACATGAGGTACACGGTAATAGTAACTCATAACTTTCAGCATATCTTCTTCTGTCACATAGCCCTTGCTGATTAGATATCTCTCTAACTGCATGTTTGATTGTGGCATATCTTGAAGAATTTCTTCTTTTTGAGCTGCCGTTATCAGATTGAATTGAACCAATATAGCGATTAGTGCCATTTGTTTCTCCTGTCTGTGATTTTTTTGTAAAAATCCTTCAATTCTTTCTATGCGTTATTAGATAACAGCTTTCTTAAAAAAATCTCCCTCGCTTAAAGCTTCCTTTAAGGTTTCTTTAAGCTTTTTAAGTTAGGCTAGTACATGGAAAATTTACCAATAGAACCAAACTTAATGTTTTAAGTTAGATGCTTTGAGCAGTATCTCCATTTGATAAACCTAGCAAACAGTCCTTAAAACAATCCTAGGATTGATAAGGGGCGTTTTAGATTTGTCAAAAGGGGCGCAAAAAAGCAGATGCCAAAAACATTTGTTCTTGCGTTCTTAAATACTATACAAAGCAAGTTCTCTTGCAAAATTTCTCATGCTTTGAGATTTAGGTTAAACCGTGTGTGTGTGAAGTTGGTTTAACCCGAATCAGCAAGCAGCCAGTGCCATAAGATAAGAATTCTTGTCTTATGGTTTTTCTTTTTACCGATATGCATATTTTGGTAGGAAATGCTAGGAACAAAAGCTTTATTTGCTTTAAAAAACATTTACCTATCACAGTATATGACATAATTGACATCTTGTCAATAAGTTTGCATCGAAAAAAATGATTGCATTTAAAAAAATGTTTAATTTTGATAAAAGCTTGTTATATCAACGTTTCTAACGTTTTTTTAATGACTTTTTTTCTTTCGAGGTTTAAAAAAAGCAATTTTTCAAGGGAATTTCTCCCCTTTTGTCGCTTTCTCTCCAGCCTTCAGATGGACAGTGTGACAGCATCTGTCTTCTTCTGGTCGGTAGTCGATATGCTTAGGAAAGGCGCTTCAGGACAAGGCTTAGCAAGCTTTGCCTGTTTCTTCCTACTCAATAGTATATGCTAAAGAAAATGCATTGTCAATACATTTGCATTTTATTATATGTATAACTTCTCTAAAAATGCACAGAGTGTTTAGCTTGTCTATTTTCCTTGAAAAACCTAGAAAATTTAAAAAGCTAGAATTTTCAGAAAGGGAAATAGAGGAATTAAATAAGAAGAAAATCGTAAAAATAAAACCAGTTAAGTGATGAAAATTAGACTGCAAAACGAAAAAACAGCCCGAATATCGGACTGCAGAGATATAGTTTATAGTAGCACTATTTAAGTATGAGGTTTTAAATCGCCCTCTCCACCTAAACACCACTCTTCATGCTCTTCCAAACTGCTATCCGTCTGGATAGTGATTTTGGTGATGCCATAGGCTTGCAGTTCTTGACGCAGGATGGTTTGGGTCTCGGCCAGCAGGTCTGGATTTTCAAGACAGATATGAATCATGGCAAATTTTTCCAAACCGTCTGTGGTCCAGACATTGAGCTGGGTAATAGCCTGAACGTTTTCAACCGCCAGAATTTCCTGATAAAGCTGGCTCAAATCAATATCGCTTGGGATGTGATCCAGGAAAATCTTGATGTTTTCCCAGAACTTAGGCAGGGCCTTGCTGACGATGAAGCCTGCAATGAGCAGGGAAAGCAGCGGATCAAGAAAATACCAGTCGGTAAAGCGCAAAACGATGGAGACTAGAATAACAGCCACCCAGCCCAGAATGTCCTCTAAGAAATGGAGACTGAGAATAGACTCATTATGACTGTGTCCATGCCCATGACCGACCACCTTGCTGGCTGCTAGATTGACTATAATGGCAAAGATACCCAGCACCAGCATGCCGTCATAATTGACCTTTTCAGGCGCAAAGACCTTGGGTACATTTTCGATAATCACCAAAGCCGAGCCGACCAGCAAGATGACTGAGGTCAGCAGGGCTCCCAAAAGACTGTAGCGCTTATAGCCCAGAGTGTATTTCTTGTCTTCTTTTTTATTAGAAATTTTTTCAAAAAGGGTGGAAAGTCCGATGGCCATCGCGTCTCCTGTGTCGTGCACAGCATCGGCTAGTACAGCGCTGGAATTGAACATGAAGCCAAAGATAAACTCAAGAATGGCAAAGGAAAAGTTTAATAGAAAAGCAATAGTCATATTTTTACTAGATTTCACGGCAGCCTCCTTTCAGTTTGGCTAAATTTATAGTATAATGTAATCAAAACGGAACACCTTGTTCAGTTTTCTTCATCTTTATTATCCCTTATTCTCAGAAAGGAAACAAGAAGCAATTGAGGGGCTTTGTCCGTTACTGAACAATCCTGCTCTTTTGTTCCGAAATGCTATGGACAGACGAGTCAAGAAATCACGCGCAGCTATTTACCAAGCTTTTATCAGCCTGCTGCATCAAAAAAGTTATGAAAGCATTACAGTGCAAGAAATCATCGACCTGGCAGACGTTGGCCGGTCGACTTTTTATGCCCATTTCGATACTAAGGAAGCCTTGCTAGAGGAGGTTTGCCAAGACCTCTTTCAGCATACCTTTCTTGAGCGCGACGACGGCAAGGATCTCTTTGAAGCAACCACGCATATTTTCCAGCATTTTCAAAAGAATCAGGACAAGATTGCGACCTTGCTGCTTTCGAAAAATATCTATTTCACCAATCGCTTAAAGATTGAGCTGGAAAACTATCTCTTTCCGATGATTCAGGAGCAGCTCCTGCAGAAAAAATCTCAGCTGCCGGAGCCTTTTCTGAGAAATTACGTGACCTCTACCTTTGTGGAGACGGTCAGCTGGTGGCTCCAGCAAAAGAAAACATTGCCAGAAACAGTTATCAGCCAGTATTTTCTGGATTTGATGGACTGATTTTATTTTGATATTTATATAGGAGGAAACCTTACTTTATGAAAAAGAAACATTCGACATTTTTGCTTCCAGGTATTCTGATGGTGGGGGTTGTCCTACGGGCGCCTTTTGCAGTGCTACCTGTTGTGCTGGGCGATATTGCTAAGGGACTGCAAGTTCCCGTCAACTCTCTGGGACTGCTGACTAGCCTGCCTTTAATCATGTTTGCCCTCTGTTCAGCCTTTTCCCCACGCCTGGCTCAAAAGGTCGGCCTGGAAAAGCTCTTTACAATAGCTATGATTGTGCTGACTCTGGGCTCTTTTATTCGTATCTTTAACCTGCCCCTACTCTATGCAGGTACAATCATGCTAGGGGCTGCCATCGCTGTCTTAAATGTGCTCCTGCCCAATGTCATTCAGGCTAATCAGCCAGAGAAAATTGGATTTTTAACCACGCTTTATATCACTTCTATGGGACTGGCCATCTCGATCATGTCTCCCTTGGCTACACCTATTGTCCGCTTAGCTGGCTGGAAAGGCCTGATTCTCGTCCTGACCCTCATCTGCTTACTGGCCTGCTTGGTATGGCTTCCTAACAGCCGTCACAATCACAAACTGACTAGCAGAAGCCGCGAGCAGCAAATGGGGTCTCCGCTAACAAATCCTAGAGTATGGGCTTTGATTGTTTTCGGCGGCCTGCAGTCCTTGCTCTTTTACACAGCTATCACTTGGCTGCCGACTCTTGGCCAGTTGGCAGGACTTTCCGATGATGCTACTGGATTCTTAGCCTCTATCTTTTCAATTATCAGCCTTCCTTTGGCTATGACGATACCTAGTCTGACAACGCGTCTATCCGCTAAAAAACGCTTGGGGATGATTGCTCTCTTTTCTGTAACTGGTATGGTTGGTCTGGGAATGCTGCTGGTCAAGACAGATTCCTTTATCTACTGGCTCATTCTCAATCTGCTAATCGGTATGTCCGTCAGCGCCCTCTTCCCTTACCTTATGGTTACTTTCTCGCTGAAAACCAGCACTCCTGAGCAAACCGCTCAGCTATCTGGCTTAGCTCAAACTGGTGGTTATATTCTGGCCGCCTTTGGACCTAGCCTCTTTGGATACAGCTTTGATTTATTCCATTCCTGGACTCCAGCCATCCTCATTCTCATTGGCTTGGCTGCCATCGTGACACTAACTCTCTTTTACATTGAGAAGTTTGACAAGATCTAATATAGACGAAAAAACGCTTAGAAATCCTAAGCGTTTTTGCAATAGTTGAGGCACTCTTCCAGGTCCACATCCCGTTCTAAGTGCTCTGGTGTCCAAGGAATCAAGATATCCGGCTCAACTCCCTTGTCATTCATGCCCTTTCCTTGATCAATCCTAGTGTCACGTGAAGTGGGGAACAGGAGCTCATAGTCACCAAAATCCTTCACGCAGCAATTGGAATAATCTAGAATTCCCATAGTCGGACGCCCTAGAACCGTAACCTTGGGCATCTTTTTCATGGTATCAACAAAATTATCACCTGAAGACCCACAGGTCACATCTGCTAGCACAAAGACTTTTTCAGGGCGTGCTAGGCCTAGGACGTCTGGCAGAATGTTCTGATCACTGTCCTCATCGCCATAAAGGACATACCCTTTCCCCCGATTTTCATCTAACTCTTTTAGAAATTCTTTGAGAATCTGGTGAGTTTCTGCTGACAAGTTTGGATCTTCTAAGAACTTTTGCATCAGTTGCTGACGCAAATCAACATTTCTATCAGTATAGAGAATCTCCATCCCATCATCGTTTGGCAAATCTAAGTCACTGAAGGCCTTTCCCTGAGGGAGAGTATATTTGAAAAGTGGATAATAAAGCGAGTCCGTCCCGCCATAATTGACTCGAACATCAATGATTAAATACTTGGCCTGCTCAATAGCTGCTTGACTGTCTGCATATAGCTGACTGATAGCAGCCTCATCCGTAAAATCTTCTAACTTAAGATAGACGACATCCTCAGAAAGGCTGCGCCATTCAAACTGTGGCGGCTTCTTTGGGTGGGCGGTTGGCTGAACATGCAGTTGCTCTTCCTTGCCATTGCGTACTACCGTAACTTCTCCGGCATGCTCCACAAAGTAGGCCCACTCCTTGTGCTGTCGCTCTGGTGTGGCACTGACAAAATAATCCTTGTGTTCTTGATAGACCTGAGGCAAGGCTTTCCCATCCAAGGCTAGAATCTGGTCGCCACGTTTCAGCCCCGTGTCATTATTTGCCTGCAGGACGTAGAGGCAGTCTTGGTAGTATCTCAGTTTAAAGCCGGGCGTTTGCGTTTCCTTAAGTCCAAACCAAACATGAGACAAAATTCCAAAACTGGCTATATAACAATGCATCTGGTAAAGAAAGTCCTCTTTGCTCATCTGGTCTGTGATACGCGCTCGATATTCTTCGGGATTTGCACCCGTGATGTCTTTCTTTGTAGAGGAATCTTCTCGCATAATTTCTACGACTTGCTCAAAAATCTCTGTTTTCTTCATCCTTTACTCCTTCTTCCAGGTGTCCTCATCATCCAGCAAGCCTCGCTTTGGAACTTTTGAGACATGACGATTGCCGGCCACATAAAAGCCCAAGGGCTCCTCTCGCCAAGCATCTGTGCAGGTCACGCCAATCCGCGGACGACTGGCAATCTGATTGGGAGTCAGATCATGGGCTAATTGCAGACTGGAGGTCGCTAAACTCTGTCCATCAAAGCGCTTATCAATCCCAGCATACTTGGTCAGCTTGCCAGGGCCGTTAGCTATAAGACGGCCATCCGGCAGTTCCAAGGCTCGAATCAATACGGCTTCGGCCACATTTTCAGCCTTGGTCACCAGATTCAGCATCTGATGGCCATGAATCTGATAGATATACCAGTGACCAGCTGGCAGATACATGGATTCATTCTTAGGGGAGCGGCGCCCTCTAGCTGAATGACAGGCACTGTCCTGACTTCCTAGATAGGCTTCTGTTTCGACAATTCGGCCTAACTTCTGGCCATTTAGAATCAGCTGCATACCTAGCAAAGCTCGCGCTGCCGCAACTGTGTCTGCCTCGATTAGTTTCTGGAAATTTCTTGATAACATAGGTTGATTATAGCATGATTTCTCCATTTACAGAGGAAAAGAAATGTTGCAAAAATGTTATTTTTCTCCTTCTCATAGACTTGTTATTTGTTACAAAACGATTACAAGATAAATAGCCTAGAAAGCGCGAAAAAGCTTGTAGAATCTGTATATTTTCTATTTATCGTACATATAATTTGTAACATTTTTATTAATACAGTATGTTATTTGTGTATCAATCCAGTTTTTCATTGCTTCAAATGAAATATTTGTTTAATATTATACTAGAAGGAGGGGTAAGATGAAAAAATTATCTAAAATTTCTTTATTTTTATTACCACTAATTGCACTTTTCTTTTTGGCAGCTTGCGGAAATTCTGCAGATAAGAAGACTGAAGAAAGCTCAAGTTCAAGCTCAAGCGTATCTTCTTCATCTAAGGCTAAGACAAGCTCTAGCAGCACATCTGAAGAAAGCGGTAGTGCCAAAGTCAACGTAAACGGCGGAGATGCTAGCGTTAATGTAAATGGCGGAGACGAAAGCGGAGATGCTTCTGTTGAAACTAACGGAGACGGTAGTGCTAATGTACAAACTGACAACGCTGGTGTTAGCGTAAATGAAGATGGCGTTCATGTTCAAGGCGGCGGTGTTGATGTTAAGGTCGGCAGCGATGGATCTGTCAATATCCAAACACCTTAATTGAAAAACATATTTCGATTATTATAAATAATAAAAACCGAGTTTTGCTCGGTTTTTTGATTTTCTACAATGTAATTCTTGATGACTTATAAATGATTATAAATGCTTTTAAAAACTTATTTATTGTGTTATACTCTATTTAGAAAAGTAAGGAGGGACAAGTATGTACCAAGAACAACGCTTAGCTGAAATCTTAGAGCTATTGGCTGAGAAAAAACAGCTGTCAGCCAAGGATATGATTGAGCATTTTCAGGTTTCTAAAGATACTATTCGGCGAGATTTTTCGATTTTGAGCGAGCGTAGGCTTGTACAGCGCACCCACGGAGGCATTATCCCGCTGGATACTAGCCGGCAAATCCCCTCCTTCAACGACCGTATCAACCAACTAAGTCAAGAAAAAAAGTCTATTGCTCAGAAGGCTCATGACTTTCTCAAGGCAGGACAAATAGCTTTCTTTGATGTCTCAACCATCGTTCTCCATCTGGCTCAGCGCATCAAGGAGCCTATGACAATCTACTCCCATTCTCTGGATAATGCAATCATGCTGAGCACTCAGGACAAAGTGGACTTTCACCTCTTAGGCGGGAAATTTTATCCCAAAAACCGATTCTACTATGCGCTCAATGAAGCAGAGCTGCTGCAGCAAATTTCCTTTGACATTGCCTTTATAGGGGCAGCTAGTGTCTCTGATGGTCTAGTCAGCTTTGAAGACGAGGCTGATACTCACCTGAAAAAACTGGCTTTGAAGCACGCCAAGACTAAGATTCTGCTGGTCGAGCAAGACAAATGGCAGAAAGAGTCTAAGTACATACTAGGTCCTGTCAGCGACTTTGACTACTGGATTACGGACCAAGAGCCCAGCCCTGAAGTCCAAAAACTGCTTGGAGACAGGGTTAAAATAATTTATTAAATCGATTCATTAGACACATAGGAGGACGCCCCATGACAAAACAAGCGATTCGCCTAATTATCAGCGACATTGACGGCACCATTTTGGACGACCAGCACCAAGTAGATTCTGAGCTCAAGGATATCATTCCTCTACTAAACCGAGAAAAAATCCCTTTCGTCCTCGCTTCTGCTCGCTCTCCTCTAGGCATGGAGCCGATTGCGCGTGAGCTGGGACTGGGAGATAATCCGTTAGCCTGCTACAATGGCGCTCTGGTCATCAAGGGCGACCCGCAAGCTTACGAGACCATTATCGAGCACCCTCTGGATAAGGAAGAAATCCGCACTTTTCTGGAGTTGGTCAAGGCTGAATTTCCTAGCGTGGCCATCAATCTCTATTCCGGCAAGGATTGGATTGCCGATCGTTTTGATAAGTGGGTACAGATAGAGGCTGCTATTACAGGGGAGCAGCCGATGATTCAGAATGTACTAATGCCGGTGCTGGATGTGCTAATGCCTGCTCACAAATTACTCCTCATTGATGAAGCCCCTGTCATCCAGAAACTCCATGACTACCTGCAAACCTTAGACTTTCCCAAGACAGCCTTCTACCTCTCTAAGAACAACTACATGGAAGTCACAGCCAAGCATGTCTCCAAGGAGCAAGCCTTGTACGAAATTGCCCAGCACTACCAAGTGCCCCTAGAGCAGGTCATGACAATCGGAGACAACTTCAATGACCTTCCTATGCTCCGCCTGGCTGGACTTGGAGTTGCTATGGGCAATGCCCCCGAAGCAGTCAAAACCGAGGCAAAAGCCGTCACCAAAAGCAACAATGAGCACGGGGTCGCGGAAGCTATAGAAAAGTATGTTTTGATATAACGCAAAAAATCTGCTCAAGGGCAGATTTTTTTTATTGATGATAATCATAAGCCAGGCGAGGACTGCCGTCTGCCACATAAATAATGCCGCACTCCCTAAACCCGTAGTTCAGCACTGCTGCCTGCATAGGCTGATTAGCCTCATGGGTATCGATTCGCAAATAGGGAATCTGCTGGCAGCAAAAATCAAAGACCTGACGGGATAGGCCTCTGACTTGCCCGTTCGAGGCGATGCGGTGAATGGTGCCGTAAGGCTCTGCAAAATACCAGCTGCCCTTTTCGATGACCTGATAGGTCGGGTCTTCTCCGATGATAAAGGCAAAGGTGCCGACCAGCTGCCCTTCTTCCTCGACAACAAAGGAGTGGCCAGCCACAATATCTTCCTCAATCAAACCCGCGCTGGGATAACCTCCATCCCACTGAGTCGGATTGCCCTGGTCTTTCATAAACTGACGGGCTACATCATAAATCGCCATAATGGCTGGGATATCTTCTGTTTGGGACAAACGAATCTTCATCTTTCCTCCTTTATAAAAATAAGGCTGGAAAATCCCAACCTTATTTGAATTCTTCTGGTTTGCCAGTATACTGAGACCATTCCTTGCTAAAGAAGCGGTCATTGATCTGGTAGTTTGGCGCCGGCTGTGGATTGGCTACAAAAGGATCAACCGCCTTATCAAAGGCCAGCCAGCCATTCCAGCCCATGTGAATAGTGTCCTGCATGAAGTAAGGCTTGTCGCCGTCCTTAGAAAAATCAGCAATGTTGGTAAAACCCTGACTTTCCAGCTGGTAGCGAATCTTAGCCACCGTCCGCTGGTACATTTCAGGACTGAGTCCTGTATACTCCATCCACTTAGAATTGACCGGTGGAATGATGAAGATGACATTGGTCTTTGACTTGGCAAACTGATCCAGAACTAGCTGCAAGTCGTTGTACTCAGGGGATTTTTCATAAGATTGCTTGGTCTGAAAACCTCTGAGCTTGGCAACCTTGCCGGCTAGACGGGTCTTGTAAAATTGATTGTCTATGCCGAATTGATTGTTATTGGTCTTCTTCTTGGCTTCTGCTGTGGCAATCTCTTCCAAAGCTTTATAGGAGAAGGTGTCTGGCAGATCCGCCATATAAGGCAAAATTCGCTGGTCATAATTTTCATTGTTGAGGGCAGCAAAGTTGCTGAAAAAAGCATCTTGACGCTCATTAAGATGAGCCGTCATCTCAATATGGCGCTCTTCAAAGCTGCTCAGCTTTTTACCTTCAGACAGCTTCTGCACGCTCTCTGCCATAGCGACATCTGGATAGAGCTGAAGGAGGCGCTGAGCTGCATATTGCGCCGCCGCATCTCCTTGCTGCTGAGACAGATAAGCCGTCAGCTGATCACTGTTGAAGTACTGCTGAAAGGCCGAAGCATCATAGCCGGTCTTGGTAAACCACTGGGGCGACACTACATAAACCGCCGTTTGTCCCTCCAACTCAGATGACATCTGCTGCATACCAAAGTACTGATTAAACGATGCTGCCCCGCGCTGTCCTAGAAAATAGGGACGATAGGAGCGGTCGTATTTCTCAGCCAGCACCGCTGGGTGCATGCTATCAAAGCGCAGCCACTCACTGGACCCAAAGAAGGGAACAAAGCGCATCTTCTTATCGGTCAAGGCTGTCACCTTCTTACTGCGGCTCTTGAAGTTTTCTGCTGTCAGGGTCACTGCTGAGCGCTTCTCCGCTTCTATATCATGCTTTTTATCAAGCGGATAGAAGAAAAAGAGCAGGGCAACCATGACCATGGCGCAGAAAACCGGCCCCAGAATCAGCCAGAGTCGTTTAAGCATTGCGAAGCTCCGTCACGCCTTCAACGATTTTATTGGCTGTGTTCCAGTCATCGCGGCCAAACTCTGACACTGGCACGCGGATATCAAAACGGTTTTCCAGCTCAACAATCAGCTCCACCGTTCCCATACTGTCTAGGACACCAGCGTCAAACAAATCCTCGTCCATCATGTCTGACACATCTTCCATAAATAGTTCTTCAATAATTTCAATTACTTCTGTTTTTATATCCATTTTTCTTCCTCATTAATTTTTATTTTTTAAACCAAAGCTCATTTAAAAATCCAGAAAAGATCAAAAATGAGAACATGACCGCGTGAAAGGTTACCACAATCCCCAAAGCTTGAGTCCATTTATTGTCTGGCAGAGGCGGAAGCCCCTTAGCCTTGCGCTCTTTGTTTAGAGTTTTCTTCTTGCGCAGCCAGGCATCATTGACGACCAGACCAGCTCCATGAAAGAGACCGTAGGCGATATAGTACCAGGTCACACCATGCCAGAAGCCCATTATCAGCATGTTGATCAGATAGGCCACACTAGAGGTCGTGTTGCGGTTTTTAAAGACCTTATTACGCATCAGGACCATGACCAGTCGCATAAAGACAAAATCACGGAACCAAAAGGACAGACTCATGTGCCAGCGATTCCAAAATTCTTTCAAATCGCGTGAGAGAAAGGGCTTATCAAAGTTGATAGGGCTCTTGATTCCCATGAGATTGGAAATAGCTAGCGCAAACATCGAATAACCGGCAAAGTCAAAGAAGAGATCCAGACCAAAGACATACATGACGCCCAGAGTTCCCAGATTAAAGAAACCGCCGGTATAGAGAGCGTAGGTCTTGACATGACCCAGCAGCAGATGTCCAAAGATATGGGCCAGAATAAACTTATAAAGGAAGCCTAGCATGATATACTTGACAGACTGCTCCAGCATATCCAGCAGCTCATCTCGCTCAGGAATGTTCAAATAGTCTTCATTGAAACGCTTAAAACGATCAATAGGGCCACTCGAAAAGGTCGGCATGAAGAGCAGGAAACGCAGGAACTCCCAGAGTGTGAACTCTGTCAGAACTCCATCCCGCATCTCAATCATCATCCCTACCGAACGAAAGGTCAGATAGGAAATCCCCAAAAAGCCAAAGAGAGACTGATGGCCGCTGATTGCGGGCTCTACCTTGACAAGCACAAGTGGCAGAACTGCTAGCAAGGTATGCAGATAAAAGATCCACTTGCTGTCCCGCGACCTGCGATAAAGCTTATATGAGTAAACCCAGACTATCTGCCAGATGACATAGCCCAGCAGAGCACAAAGTTGCGCCAGACTGGGACCTATCAGCATCAAGACGATAAAGACCAAGCTGACCAAGGCTTCATAAAGGGGGAAGCGTTTCTTAAAGAAAAGTCCCACGAAGATTGGCAGAACTGCCAGAACGATATAGACAAAGTAAACTGGGTTGCCGTAGGGTTCCAAGTGAGGCAGCTGTTTCAAGAAATCCATCATCGCTTATTGACCTCGCTAATCAGCCCCTTAATGTCAATCTTACCATTCGGGGTCAGAGGCAGGGTCTCTCGATAGAGGAACTTGGACGGCATCATATAGGACATCATGATATCCTGCAGATCTTCCTTGATTGCCTTGGTAATATCGATTTCCCGCTCAAACTGCTCAGCCACACCGTCTTTGAGAATGACATAGGCCAGCAGATTTTGGACCTTGTGGTCCTTATTGTAGCGGGGCACAGCCACTGCAGACTCAATGTATTTCGATTTGTTGAGGTTCTGAGACACATCCTCCAGCTCAATACGGAAACCATTAAACTTAATCTGGAAGTCCATCCGGCCGCCATAGAGCAGCAGGCCTTCATCTGTCATGGAGCCGACATCTCCCGTATGATAGGCTGGCAGACCTTCAAATTCAAAGAAGGCCTCCGCTGTCTTCTCAGGATTATTCAGATAGCCCTTAGATACGGCTGGACCGCAGACGATGATTTCTCCTTGCTGGCCATTCGGCACCTTCTGCCCCTCTTCATCAATGACAAAGGTCGGAGAGTCCGCCTTGGTATAGCCAATCGGCAGGCGCTTGCAATTTTGCAGCATCTCATCTGTCACTGCTACTGCAGACAGGGCCACTGTTGCCTCAGTCGGACCATAAGCATTGATAATGCGAGCTTGAGGGAAGCGATCACGCAGCTTCTGAGCTGTCTTGACTGTCAACTCCTCACCGTCAAAGTAGAAATGCGTCAGCTGAGGCAGCTTCTGACTATTAAAGTCATCCGACAGCAAGGCCATGTCCGCGAAGGAAGGCGTCGAAGTCCAGATAGCAATAGGCAGACTGAGAATCGTCTCAAACAGCTGCTTGAAATCCTGAGTCACAGCCGAAGGTAGGGCAAAAAGAGTTCCTCCCAAGGCCAAAGTCGGCGCCCAGTACATGACTGACAAGTCAAAAGAATAAGGCGGCTGAGCCAACATTTGAGGACGAGCCGGAGTCGCAAACTCCTTATCCGTAATCATCCAATTTGTAAAGCTGAGCAGATTATTGTGGGAAATCTGCACTCCCTTAGGCTTGCCAGTCGTTCCCGATGTGAAAATGATGTAATAGTTGTCATCTCCCTGCACCGGATGGATAAGCTCATAGGATGCTCCCTCTCTGAAGGCTGCCTGAACTTGCTCCGCACCAAAAATAGGAGCTGCCACATCTGCCAGCGGAAAATCATTGATGGCAATAATCAAGCTTGGCTCAGCAACTTCCACAATCGCTGCCACGCGCTCCAAGGCTGAGTGGCTGTCGATAGGAATGTAGGCATGACCAGACTTGGTCAAGGCCACAAAAGTAGCCAGCATTTCGTATTCCTGGCCGCCAAAGACCACAACCGGAGACTTGTCAGGAAGTCCCAAACGGTCAATATGAGCCGCCAACGAATCGGAATCCTTCTTTAAATCACCATAAGTATGAACTTGACCTAAAATATCATAAACTGGAAAATCCGGCTGCACCTGAGCAAAATGCTCAATCGCTTCAATCATATCATGTATCACTTTATTTGACATTGTTTCCTACTCTCTCACATTAAAATTCATTATAGATAAAGCCACCCTGACCCTGACCCAGATAGCTAAAGAAATAAAGCAAGGCCAGAAAGATAACAAAATATAGTAGGGTTTGGCCCAAAAACTTATATAGGGTTTGATGTTTTTTCATTGATCTCTCTTATATTTTTAGTTAGACTTACACCATTTTACCATTTTATGGAAGATGTTTTCAACACAAAAGCTAAGGAAGATGTAAAGTTCTTGTAAGGAAGAAATGTACTTTGATGTGCCTTATAAACAGCCATTAAAAGACTTTTTCAAAAAATATATAAAAATTTTATATATTTTGCTTGACTTTTTCCCTAAGAGGTTGTAGACTATATATAGAAAGATTATATATAAATATTTTACACAAGGAGGTGGTCCTATGTCTTTCCCCACATCATCGGCTTTGATTGAGTTTCTCATCTTAGCCATCCTTGAAAAAGACGATTCCTACGGTTATGAAATCAGCCAGACGATTAAGCTGATTGCTAATATCAAAGAATCAACACTTTACCCTATTCTGAAGAAGCTGGAGCAAAATGACTGCCTCACGACTTATTCGCAGGAGTACCAAGGACGAAAACGAAAATACTATTCACTCACTGCCTACGGGCATGAACATCTACTCACTCTAAAAGAAGAGTGGCAAACTTATACCATGACCATCAGCGGTATCATAGAAGGGAGCATCCGTCATGACAAGAACCGAGTATCTAGCTGAGCTAGAAAAATATCTGAAAAAACTGCCACGCAAGGACTATGAGGAAGCTATGGATTACTTCACTGAGTACTTCGACGAGGTAGGCCCAGAGGGCGAGGCGGCTGCTATTGCTGAGCTTGGTAGCCCTAAGGAAGCGGCCCACGAGATTATGCTAAATCTTTTGGACAAAAAAGTCGAGGAAGATAATCAAGACAGCAGTTCATCAAAAAACACTAAGAACATCGTCCAGATTGCTATCCTATCTATTTTGGCAGCACCCTTGGCTATTCCGCTCTTTATAGTAGCAGCACTTTTGACTTTCGTTTTCTTCCTCTTAGTCTTTATCTTTGCTCTCGTCATGGCTATAGGTGCCTTCGCCTTCTTTATTTTTGGAATCAGCCTGATCTGGGACACTTTGACAGTGGGACTGACGACATCGATCCCGGCCTTCCTCTTCACTCTGGGGCTCAGTGTTCTAGCTCTGGGACTGTCCGGCATCTTCTACGCAGGCATTTCTCCTGTTACTCAGTTTGGCAAGGCTGGCTTTGTCAAACTAGCTCAACTTTTCGCAAAGAAAGGAACACGTCATGGCTAACATCAAATTGAAAAAACCTCTTTTATCTGCAGCTATTTTAGCCTGCCTCTTTGGTGGAGCCCTGACAACTATCGGCTCCATTACAGGCGGTGTCAATGACTTGGTCAATTCTACCAAAAGCAAGGTAAAACTAACGAAAAAAGAAGAAAGTTTCTCTGATCTTTCTTCCCTAAATATCAACTTAGCAGCTAGAAACCTCGTCATCAGCGAATCTCCTGATGACAAGGCTCACTTGACCTATTACCAAAGAGACGGCAACTATCAGATTGGCGGCAGCATGCTTGGAAAAATAACAACAAGTTCTGAAAATGGAAACTTAAACATCAAGGAAGATGGTGCAGACTCCTTCCACATAAGCACTGACATCCGCTCCTTCCACATAAGCACTGGCATCCGCTCCTTACTCAGCTTATTTGACCAAGAATCTCAGGAGAAGCGTACTGTGGAGCTTTCCCTGCCCAAGGGGACCAAGCTTGAGACATTCAGCGGCAGTTCGTCATTAGGAGATGTTACGCTGTCCAATCTATCAGCCAAAAATGCTGACTTCTCTCTATCTCAGGGCTCGTTGACTGTGAATGATGGCCAATTCGCATCTGGTAAATTTAAGAACTCTCTGGGAGAGATTACCATCAATAACAGTCAGATTAGCTCTGGAAAAATCATTGATTCTTCGGGTACCATCACTCTGAGCAACAGCCAGTTCGCATCTGGCGAAATATCAAACTCTCTGGGAGAGGTCAATCTAAACTCGAGCAAAATCTCCGACAGCACTCTGAAAATCTCAAGCGGCTCACTGAACTCTGAACAGTTGGAATTAGCTGGTACAATCTCTATCACTAACCAACTGGGCGATATTAATCTGCATCTGGTTTCTGGCAGTTTGTCGCAGCTATCCTTTGATCTGAAAACGGATCTAGGTGAAATTGACATCCCTAGTAGTATAAGTGTAGAGCACTCCAAAGGCCATGAACTTGGCGGCTCTGCCATCCGTAAAGTCGAAAATCCGACAACTACACTTACTGCCAGCGTCGAAAGCGGTAGCATTAAGCTCAGCGAATAAATCATAGAAAAGAATATATACAATCAGGGAGTCTTCAGCGGCTCCCTTTTTTTGATAAAAATTCCCGCACTGACCTAAGTTTGCTTTACAGGTCTTGGCCTTTGTGCTATGATATTCTATAAAAATTTATCCCAAGGAGGTTCCTATGAAAAAACTCGCACCTGGTATGCACATTCGGGTCGTCAGCCCTTCGGCATCAATCGAACACATCGGTGGCTTTGAGGCCAATCTAGCCGCCAAGGAGCGCTTGGAAAAGCTAGGATTTACCGTGTCTTTTTCGGAGCATTATCTGGAAAATGATATGTTAGGCTCTGCCTCCATCGAAAGCCGGGTGGCAGACATCCATGCTGCCTTTTCGGATGACTCCGTTGATGCTATTCTGGCCACTATCGGCGGTTTCAACTGCAATGAGCTCCTGCCCTATCTGGACTTTGAATTGATTGCTAGAAATCCTAAGATTTTCTGCGGCTACTCGGATACTACTGCCTTGCTCAACGCTATCTATAGCAAGACCGGCATGAAAACCTACATGGGACCGTCCTACTCCAGCTTTAAAATGGATGCCCTGCAGGACTACCAGACCGAGAGCTGGCTCAAGGCCGTCAGCCATACTTCTTATGAATTGACTCCTAGTGAGAAATGGGGCGACAATGCTTGGTATCTGCCCGATGCGCCACTAACCTTCCATGAAACGGAGTGGAAAGTTTATCACCACGGACAAGCCCAAGCCACTGTTATCGGCGGCAATCTCTCCACCTTCTCACTCCTTCGCGGCACGCCCTACGCCCCGACAGATGAAAACTATGTCCTCTTTGTTGAAGAGGCGGAGGAAGATGATTATGTGGAATTTGACCGCAATCTAGCTGCCCTCCTTCAGGCCTATCCTAACCCGCAGGCCCTCCTCATCGGCCGCTTTCCAAAAGAATGTCAGATGACAGAGGAGCTGCTCCTTTATATCTTGGATAAACATCCAATTCTAAAGACGATTCCCGTCCTCTATGACTTGGACTTTGCTCATACTCAGCCACTCTTTACCATTACCATCGGTGCTCAAGTGACGGTGGATACGGAAAAATTATCTATCAGAATTGATGAATAGCAAGAAATCCTCATTCCAGCTGGAATGAGGATTCTTCTATTTCATTAGGCACTATTTCATTGTTATCTCATCGGCTTTTTTATCGTCCACCAAAACCGCCTTGGCCGCCTGGGGCACCGCCGCCACCAGGTCCACCAGCGCCAGGTCCGTCTGCTGTGATTTCTGTTCGGCTTTCACCATTGACCGTGATGGTACCGCCAGTATAGGTAGCCGTTCCGTCAAAGTCAAAGGCAGACACCGTAGAAGTAATGTCTAAGTTTCCTCCTGACATGATGACATCGCCGTTGGAGTCGATAGCATCGGTATCGCCTTCACCGACCTCGACCTTGATATCGCCACCGGTAATCTTGATAAAGATATCAGCTCCAGTTACGTCACTAGCTGCATTGATACCATCATCCGTCGCATAAAGATCCAATTTCCCGCCGTTAATGGTGACATTAGTCCCCTCCAGAGCTTCTACACTCTTAGAAACCGTAATTGTTCCACCATCAATCAAAGCGATATTGCTAGCGTGTAGACCATCATCACCAGCATTAATTGTGATGGTGCCGGACTGGATATAGAGATTTCCCAGAGAAGTATCTTCATCATTGTCCGCGTGGATAGCATCTTCTGTCGCTGTGATATCAATAGTAGCGTCCTTGATATTAATAGCTGAAGCTGCTGACAGACCATGCTTAGCTGCTTTGAGTGTATAAGTGCCACCTGTTACCCGCAAGGTCTGCTCAGACTTAATCGCTGTTTCATACTTGCCGTCAACTGTCAGACTTCCAGAGCCATTGAGAGTCAGGTCAGAGTTACTATAGATAGCTGCATCTGCATCCGTATTGCTATGATTTGATGAATCTGAGATTGTGTTTTGACTGCCGTCGGCCAGAGTCAGGCTTGTTTTACCCGCATTTTCTACTAGGATAGCTGCGTCTGTCCCGCTCATGGTTACGCCATTTAGGACGATTTGAACTTTGTCGCTATCACCTGCTTTGACGACAATCTGCACATTTTCACTCGTTCCGGAAATGACATAGGTTCCAGCCTTTGAGATTGTCACAGTCGAGCCGGAGACACTAGCACCGTCACCAGAAGTCTTAGCGCTAGAGCCACTCAGGTTGATGGTCGTCGCCTTGGACTCATCATAAGAAGCGTCTGAATCCTCTGAGGCAAAGTAATCAGAAGTATTGGTCTTGGTCTGACTGGTGCTTGTAGTATTAGCAGCCTGGGTAGTGCTTGAAGTTGTAGAACTTCTGGCGTTTGAGCTGCATGCTCCTAGAACTGCTGTCATCAAGACTAGTGGGATCATCAATTTAATTTTTTTAAGGATTGATTTTGATTGTTTCATTTTTCTTTTCCTATCTATTTTATTTGCTGCTGATACAGTTTGCCTTTTTATAAGCAAAGCCATATTTGGAGAAAGAGCTCGGAGACAGCTGGTAGCGATCCATGATCTCGCTGAGCCATAGCGGACAAGCTTCTGAAATCTTAACTTCCATAATGACGTGATTGGCTGGCAGGAGATGATCTCCGTGGCGACCGGCCAAGAGACTCAGATCATAAGGACGGTAGGTCAGGTCGTGATCAAAGGTAATCCGAATCCGCTCATCCTCAATCCCCTTCATCGCATAACGATTGTAGCCGATATACATCATGGGCTGAATATTGCCAAAATGCTGGGTCAGCCAGACCATTTCCTTATCTATCTGAAGGTCAGTCAGCTGACTGTAATCACCGTCCAGATAGGATTCCGCTGTCAGCAAATCTGCTGCAAGCCGGCGTTTGGTGACCAGATTCTCAGCCTTTTTCTTGATTTCCAAAAATACTTGACTATCCTCGGTCGGATGCTCTTGATAAGTCCGCAAGCGCACCTTCTCGTCAAAGCAAGGATTTTCCAAGGACTCACGAATGAGCTGATAAGACGGCGTATCGTAGTAGAGATTGTTAATGGTCGAATAAGCTCGCTCATCCTCCACCAGATAGCCCTCAAACTCTAGCAATAGATCCAACAAGGTTTCCTTGGAAATGATGTATTTGGTTTCAAAGCGCTGAAAATGATGTTGAAAAAATTTTTCTGCCATGGGCTTCTCCTCTCTCTATCTTTCTTGAATGTAATGCAATTTTAAAGATGAAAACTTAAAAGAAAGATAAAGAAAACTTAAAGAAAACAAAACATCTCCCTTTTCAGGAGATGTTGATTAGAGAAAAAGTAAAAGAATTACAGATAGACTTTCCATCTACATTTTTACAGATTTATAAAAGCACGTGCCCTAAGCTAGCTGTTTTTTATCTGTTCGGTAGACCAGAGTACCAAGTGCCATGAAAAGAACTAAAACAAAGGCAAGGAAGAGCACCTGAGTACCTATTTGGCCGTTCATGGAAATCGTTTGGCGTAAGCCCGATACAGAATAGCTCATTGGCAGCCAAGGGTTGATAACTTGGAAAATCTTACTAGTCAGCTCCAGCGGATAGGTTCCTGCACTAGAAGCCAGCTGTAAGAGCAAGAGAATCAGAGAGGCAAAGGCGCCGAGCTTGCTATCCCAAGTAACCAAAGCGGTCACAAGAGCCATAAAGGTCATGCTGGCTAGGACAATCAAACCAAGGGTTGCCAACTCATGATTAGCAGATAGGCCTATCAAGTGCACAGCACCATAGACCAAAACACCCGCCACGACGGAAATTACTCCATTTACCTCTATACGGGCCTTCAGCCAATTTCGTTTCGTCCTAGGTTCTTGACCCGATGGAAGTGTACTAAAGATGATGTTGGTTGAAATAGCCGCCACAAATAAAGCTACTGAAATCATATAAGGCGCCATCCCAATGCCGTTTTTCTCCACCTTGTTCTCATCTGTCTTGCTCAGTGTCAAAGGATCTGCCAGAGTTTTTGCATTGTCTTCCTTGGTTGAAACAACCGACAATTTATCACCTGCATCTGAGAGGCCATTGGACAAATCACTCGTTCCCACAGTAAGTTTAGAGAGATTATCTGTTAAAGCACTGCTGCCATCAGCCAGCTTTTCTATGCCGCTCGCTAATTGATTGGTCCCATCTGCTAATTTCCCGAAACTAGAGATCAATTCTGACGATTTATCTGTTAATTGGGCTGCCCCGTTTGCTAATTTTGTTGTATTTGCTAGCAAATCAGGGTTCTTACTTGCCAAAGCTGATGTCCCCTCAGATAGCTGACCGACTGCATTGGTATAGCTTGTCACCCCTTGTTCCAATTGTGTCGCGCCAGTCGTTAGTTTCTCATTTAAGGTATCTACACCTGCAACTAGTTGATTGGCTCCTCCGCTTGCTGAACCGAGGCCAGTACTCACCGTTGATAAGCCATTATAAAGGCCATTGATCATGCTAGCTGCCTGTGGCAGAACTTGATTTGATGCACCTTCTAACTGACTAAGTTTTGTTTGACTAGCGCCTTTTATCGTTTCAAGAGAAGCCCTCATTGTATCGATTTCTGATAAAATCGCCTGAGCAGATTGATCACTTCCTGCTTGACTAGCACTGACTGCTGCGTCAATCTCAGCCTTAGCCTCACTAGAAAGGCCTTGATAAGCGCTCGTCCCTTGGACACTTGCCAAAGCTGCGGCCTTGGCGTCTTGATTATTATTGATAATGGCCTGAGCGGATGCTGCTATGCTAGTCAGTGAAGCTTCAATGCTGTCTGTCGATACTGCTGAGTCACTTGCTGCAGCTTGAATACTTGCATTCAACTGAGTCAAGCTAGTTGCCAAATCATTCACGTTTTGCTGATTGTTGGCTAAGGTTGTATCTACCGATGACTTTAATGTAGCCAAGCCAGTGTTCAAATTCGTTACACCTGTTGATAAGGCCTGAACTCCATCTCCTGACTGGGTGAGCTGTTGGACTCCACCCAATAAGTCGGCTGATCGACCCGACAGCTGATTTGCACCTGCGGCCACAGTACTTACACCATTTGCATAAGTGTTTATCCCATTTGACAAACTACCCAGTCCAGACGATACTTGTGCAACACTCCCAGTATAAGTCTGTAGTCCTGTGTTAAATTGAGCTGCACCGGACGATAATTTGCTCGTAGCTTGATTCAGAGTTCTTAAGTTATCTGCAATTGTCTGACTGCCTGAGCCTAGTTGTTGACTGCCAGATGCTAATTGCTGAGCACCATCGGATGCCTTCATCAAACCAGTTTTTAGGTCTCCCATATTCTTAAATAAGGCGTTTGTATAAGTATCCGTTACATTTTGCGCCACAGTCTGCTTCAAAGAAGCCATAGCTGAATCACTCATCTTACCAGCAATAAAACTGTGGCCGCTAGACGTTTGATAGTCAATCTTCATTTGCTGAGGATTATCGGTCAAAACACTGGCTGCACGTTCAGATAAATCACTTGGAAGCGCCACAACCATGTAGTAATCACCCTTTTCCAGACCATTTTGAGCATCTTCTTTACTGACGAAATGAAAATCCAGATTTTTATTTTCCTTGAGGCTGGAAACAACATCATCGCCTATAGACAAGGTCTTGCCACTAGCAGTTACAGCTTTATCCTGATTGACGACCGCCACTGGCAAGTCCGATACCTTTCCATATGGATCCCACATGGAGCTCAAGAAAATAACGTTATACAAGGCAGGAATCAAAGAGACTCCTAACATCACAATGATAAAAGTCGGCTTTTTTAAAATAGCTTTCCATTCTCTTAACATGTCTACCTCCTAAAATTATACACAGTGTCCAAATTTCGATAAAATTGATTATACACCAATCGAAAATTATTACAAGTTTATTCTTTAAAAATTGGACACCGTGTCTAATTTTGTTTAAAAAGATTGTAGAGAAGCGGAATAAGTTAGTCCTACTGTCTTTAATCCCTAAATAATCTGTAGATAAAAAATATTTTTCCACAGGTAGGTACACTAGAACTCAGTATTATGTTAGAATGATAAGCGAGGTAAATGGAGTCAAACATTGAGTACTTAACTTGATGATAGGGTTCCATGTGAAACACTGCTGCCAGCAGATGCCTCACATCACAATAGCTCAAGTCAGATTGAGCATAGTAAAGAAAGGTTTAAGACAATGAAAAAAAGAACACCATTTAGCTTATTTGCTCTAGTTGCAGCACTATTTCTGCTGTCAGCCTGCCGTTTGTTTTTGCCACAAAGGTCAAATCGTCCAGCTCAGTCTTCTGAGACTAGAAAGCTAGAAAAGAAAGATAGCTCCAACAAGTCTAAAAGTTTTGACAGCAAAAAATCTGAAACAAAAGAATCTTCATCTTCCAGCAGCTCTGAACATCAAGAGGACGGAAAAGAACAAGAAAAAACCACAGATGGTCTTCCAGAAGATGCCGATCATGCTAAGAAAGACAAGATTTATGCGACTGGCAATGCCAAGGTTTATTACCAATCCTATGAATCTGGCGGTTTTGAAGCTCAAATTCCTGAATTTAAAGGATATACTCAAGAAAAAGTCAAAAGTATTCTCGGCGAACCAGAAAAAATAAGCACCGATCTCGCTTCTGAATATGAAGCTTTCCAAAACAAAGAATTAGAAAATCTGAAGAGGCTGGTTCAGGAGCAAAAAATCAACACCGAACAAGCGCGTGCTTTCTTAGCAGGTGTAGTTGATATTTCTCAAGCATCAAGGTTACAAAACACCTATACGATTTACTCTTATAAAAATGAACAAATTTCTATTATCTTCTCTCAAGAGGGTGAGTTGCTTTACGTCACTCCCGACCCCGACTACCTCTACTTTAAATAATGCTCAAAACGAAGGCCGAGACTTTACTTTAAGTCTTGGCTTTATTATTTTACCAGTCTAAGAAACCTAATAAAATAAAATTTTGCCTATCTATGCCTGTTTTCGGAATTTAACTCTTTTCCACTTGAAAAACATTTGATATAATAGTACATGGAGAAAAAGAAAAAGTAGTTTGCTATGATAGCTATTAGTTTGAAGAGCAGACTGAGGCTTAGCCTCAAAGGGAGATTTTATGTTAGAAAGCAATAAACGCCGAAAAACCAAGGCTATTATTGAGAGAGCCATGGTTTCACTACTGCATCAGCAGTCCTTCGACCATATCACTACTGTCCAGCTAGCTCAAGCTGCTGGCATCAGCCGTAGTAGTTTCTATACTCACTACAAGGACAAGTACGATATGATTGAACGTTATCAGCAAAACCTCTTTCATCAGTTGGGGTATATTTTTGATAACAATCAGGAGGATATTCAAACTGCGATTACGGAGGTCTTTCAGTTCCTCCAGCTAGAGCCGCTTTTAGCTGCTCTTCTGACGGAAAACGGAACGAAAGAAATTCAAAATTTCCTGCGCCATAAGCTGCAGATGATGCTAGCTGATAGCCTTCAGGATCGCTTTAGCAATCGCATTTACAATCATTTTGAAAAAGAATACAGCCGGGTCTTTCTCGCTAATGCCTTCTTCGGCGTCTGCCAGATGTGGGTTTCCAGAGGGAAAAAAGAAAGTCCTGAACAAATAGCAGAATTTCTTTTGAAAATGCTGTAAGAAGTTGCTTAAGCCTATCGGGCACACTTCTACTCAAATTTTTGAACAATTAAACAGGGTGTACGAAACCAAAAGAGGTTCTGTACACCCTATTTTTATTGTATTATAATTTCATAGCCAACATATTGACTGTCATACCAGCTGCTGTTCCCATCAGAGCGATGGTGTCCCCTTCCTTGACTAAATCGCGCTCCAGAGCATAGCAGAGAGAAAAGGGCACTGCTACTGACACCATATTCCCATAGTCTTGCACGAGATTGAGGTATTTATCATCAGGAATACCCAAGCTGCGCATGACCATTGGCAGAGCACGACTCGCCTGATGCGGAATGATATAATCCAAGTCAGATAGGCTGAGACCACTCTTTTCTTTAAATTCTTTAAACATTTCCGGAATTTTTCTGGCAGAGAGCAAGAGTATCTTCTTGCCATTCATGTCAAACATGTAGTGAGTCTTGGTAGCATCCGAATACTCCTTAGGCTGAAATGATGTCAAACCACCACGAATCTCTGTATCATGAGCTCCTTCAGACCACGTTCGCTGCAGGCTGGAGATGACCCCTCTTTCTTCCTCTGTTGCTTCAAAAATCAAAGCAGCCGCTCCATCACTGAACAACTCAAAACTTTCTTTCTGATTGGGATTAAGCCCTAAACTTCCAACCTCACTGGACACGATGAGGATCCTATGGTACTCACCAGCCTCCAACAAATGAGACATGAGACTCAAAGCCGAGATAAAACTGGTGCAGGTCGTATTGATATCCATGGCTGGAATGGACAGCCCCTTAGCCACCAACTCATGAATCAAAGCCGCGGTGCAGGGAATAGGCTGAACGCCCACTGCACTGGCTGACACGATACAGTCGATGTCTTTGATTGTCAAGCCCGCTTGCTCTAGGGCTTTTTCAATCGCCTTAACAGCCATAGAAAGCTGGGTTTCTTCATTTTCCACCACCCGATAACGGGTCTGATCCTTAAAAGTCACAGTATTTCTAGGTAGATGCGTACCGTAACCAACAATCTTTATATGATTCTTTACTGCTGTCATATTAAACTCCTTCTTGTCAGACTTGGGGCTTCTCGACAGCTGGGTAAACTGCCAAAGCGCTTCAGCCACCAATTCATATGTTTGCCAAATTGGGGCATTCTTAGGCCCGATAGATGCGTTTCAGCTTACGGCTTCTGTCCCGCTGATAATCTTCAAAAGAAATAGCTGGCATAAGAAAGTCTTTATCAGTCGCCAAGTTTTGAAACTGCTGGACAAGCTCGTCTTCTCGATGCTGACTACGATGTTCGATAGCAATGGTCAGCGTATAGTCCTGCTTCTGAGCTACCTGATATTCTCCAATCCCATCAACTAAGAGCAGACAACGGCGAATAAAGTCTGGAAAGACCTCCACCGACTGACCTGCGGCATTTTCAAAAATGAAAATATCATCCGAGCGCCCCTCAATCTTATCAATCCGTGTAAAGACCGAGCCGCAGGGGCAAGGTTCAGGATTTTCCACCAAGATATCATTCAGCTCATATTGAAAAATTGGCTGAGAAGTCCGCTTAAAATCCGTAATAATTGGGTAAAAGCGCCTATCATCCAAGTAGTGCTTATCTACATGGACAATGTCTTCGTTTAGATGAAGATTCCCGTAACTACAGCTGCAGGCTAGAAAGCCCTCAGTCGCTTGGTAGACCTGGTCCACCTTTTTCAGACCAAATCCTGCTTGAATTCTCTGCCGATCCGGCTCTTCCAAAATTTCTGCCACAGATACGACTTTGCTGGGGGCAATCTGCAAATTTCCAACCTGAACTTGTTTAGCCAGCTCCAAGAGCATTGATGCTGGCGCTACCAAAATCGTCGGCTGGTAAGCATTTAAGCGCTCTACGTGTTCTTCAGCTCCTTGGAAAGTATCAAAATACTCCAGAGAAATCAAGCCTGAATTGACAGTCTGATAGAGCTGGTTGTCTGCCCGAAGAAAGAAGGCAATTTTGTGCCCAAAGAGTTTGCCTGTAGGCAGCATCTTGGCCAAGATGGCTGCTGCCCACATACTCCGCTCCTTTTCAGTAGTGACAAATAAACCTCGGTGACCGGATGTCCCCGAAGACAAGCCGACAGCAATTTCTCCTATCATGGGACTGAAATCACGTGTCCTCTCGCTCTCCAGTGCCAAGGCCAATAACTCATCACGATTCAGCCCCTGAGTATTGAGTTCATTGAAATGCTCCATCATAAAGGCCTTATTCATCTTAAAATCTGCTGGAATACCTGATTTAAAATAAGGCGATTCCTGCTGCAGAAATTCCCGATAGGTCTCTAAAGCCTTGACTTGATAGCGTTCCAAGACCTGTCGATCCTTAAATCGATGCCCCCAGCGCATGACGCTAAAGGTTTTTAGAAATGTTCCTAGTTTCATACAAAATCTGCTCCGCTCTCTCAGCCGGATCATGACTGACTAGCACCTGATAGCCAACAGCAAGTAACTGCCGAAGCAGTGCCACACCGGCCATGTATTCTTTCTTGCTATCTTGGATGAGTGACGGCAAGAAACGCATCTGCTCCGTATACGGCAACAGATCCACGCCCCAGCACAAATCAGCCCCGATAAACAGATGATAATCTGGCAAAAAGAGACAAGCTTGACCAGCAGCATGCCCATCAACTGAGGCCAGATATAGACTGCCATCCCCAAACAAGTCGACTGTCTTGCGATAGAGGAATGCTTCTTGCACCTGATGAGGTTCCACCACTTCCAACCGACTCTCAAAATCCTGCGGAAGAAATTCCTTGAAAATAAGGTCCTTAAGCTTCCCACGCTGGTAAGTTTGGAAAACGGTCTTGGTCAGAATGAAGCGGGCCTTGGGAAAGAAAGCGGCTCCGCCGATGTGATCTGGATGCAAGTGCGACAAGATGACATAAGAAATATCTTCTGGCGCAATTCCTTTTTGCTCAAGCAGTTGATCCACACGCTCCTCTTCTGACATATCGACAGGCGTTCCTAGACCATAAAGCCAGTATTTGAAGTTGGGCTTCAGAATAGCTGGAGAATAGCCAGTGTCATAGAGAATATAACCTTTCTCATGATGCTTCAAGAGGAAAACGCCAGCTGGAAAAATTATTTTTTTCTTGGCAACTCCCTTAAACATTTGCTGCAAGTGACTGCTGCAGCGCCCAGGCTGAAGATACTCAATTTTCTCGATAATGTTGGACATATTTTGCAATCCCTTCACTGATTGTCAACTTGGGTTGATAGCCCAAATCCCTTACTGCTGCTGATATATCCAGCGTTTGACTGTAACGCATTAAGTAATAGGTGTAAAGAGTCAGAGGCGGCTCTTTTTCAATATGAAAGAAGCGATAAAAGCTTTCAAATCCCTGTGCCAGAAATCCTAGAAAAGCAGCGGGCAACTTAACATAACGTTTACGAACCTGTAAACCATCTAAAGCTTCATCCAGCATATCCTTGAATCTACGGGATTCTCCGTTGGTAATATTGTAAACTTGTCCTTGCGCTTCTGGAATTTCCAAAGCCAGACGAACAGCCAAGGCCACATTTTCCACACAAGTCATGTCCATCATTTGCTGACCATTTCTTATGAGTGGAATCGCCAGTTTTTGGCTTAAGCGCAGAATCCTAGGAAAGATACTGGTATCTCCAATACCAAAAAGCCCTCTAGGACGCAAGATAACCGATGGAACTTGAGGATAACTTCCGACAATCCGCTCAGCCATGAGCTTGCTTTTGATATAAAAATTCAGCTCATTTTCCTGAGGAGCAGCCTCTTCTTTGATAGCAAGCTGGTCACGCGCCGCAGCATAAACACTTGGCGAGGAAATATAGACCAGTCGTTGCACTCCAAAATGTCGGCAAGCTTCCATAACCAGCTTGGTTCCTACCACATTGGTCTGATAAAACTGCTCCCAGGGTCCCCAAATCGTTGAGAGGGCACCCGCATGTACCACTGCATCCACTCCTTCACAGGCTGCAAAAATTTCTTCTTCTCTGGTAAAATCACCAGCAAAAAACTCTACTAAAGGACCTTCTAACTGCCGACCAGCCTTCAGATTGCGGCCAAAAGCCCGCACCTGATAGCCTTGTTCAGCCAGCTCTTCAACAACATACTTTCCTAGAAAGCCAGTCGCTCCTGTCACTAGAACCTTCATCGCTACTCCTTTCATACAATTTTCTGTTTCTGTCTTGTCCCCATTATACACCATTTCAGCAAATCTTCCCTAAAAAAGCTGGAAAAAATCTTTACAGAGTGTCTCACCTGATTGGATGGGAGCAGAAAGAAATCAGATAATTTCCCAAAACAGCTGTCTCAATCCATTGACATTTTTTTAGTTGGAAATAGCTCCAATTAATTCATTTAGAGTATAAAAAAGAAGCCGGGAAACCGACTTCTGAACAAATACAAATTAAAGCATTTTGTTATAGAATTCAACGATAAGCGCTTCGTTAATTTCTGGGTTGATTTCATCGCGCTCTGGAAGGCGAGTCAATGAGCCTTCTAATTTTTCAGCATCGAACGATACGAATGCTGGACGTCCAAGAGTTGCTTCAACAGCTTCAAGGATTGCAGGCACTTTCAATGATTTCTCACGAACTGAGATTACTTGACCTGGAGTTACGCGGTATGATGGGATATCAACGCGTTTGCCGTCAACAAGGATGTGTCCATGGTTTACGAATTGACGAGCTTGACGACGAGTAGTCGCAAGACCAAGACGGTAAACAACGTTATCCAAGCGACGCTCCAAGAGAAGCATGAAGTTGAAACCAAGGATTCCTTCTTTGATTTTTGAAGCTTGAACAAACAAGTTACGGAATTGTTTTTCACCTACACCGTAAGTGAAACGAAGTTTTTGCTTTTCAGCCAATTGCAAACCGTATTCTGACAATTTGCTGCGGTTGTTTGGTCCATGCTGACCAGGTACATAGTTGCGGCGAGCCAATTCTTTACCTGTACCAGTAAGAGAAAGACCCAAACGACGAGCTTGTTTCCAAGATGGTCCTGTATAACGTGACATAAAAATGTCCTCCTGTAAAATATTTTTGAGGAAATAGTCACTTAGAAAGCCCTGATTCGTGCAGAACATTTTCGCCCAAACAGCTAAGGCTACTTTTATAGCTGATGTCCTGTTGACGAGCTCCATGCTTTCCTGCTGCTATTTCACACAAAGGCTATTGTACCATGAATAAAGTCAAAAGTAAAGAGGGTCAGACAAAAAATCAAGCACAGAGGCTTGATTTAAGTTGTTTCTTGAAAGCAAAGGAATTCAGGTAGTTGCTTCACACTCCCAAAATCTTCAAAATCTCCTGCTTGTATCGCAGCTTCTGCAATTCCTTATCCTCGCTGTCTGACCAGGTCAGCTGGAGATCTGCAACGATTTGCCCAGGCCGATTTTTCAGAATATAGATACGGTCACTGAGAGCCAGAGCTTCCTCGATGCTATGAGTGATAAGGAGAGTCGTCAGACCCAGCCTACGGTGAATATCCAGATACCAAGTGTGCAGCTCCATCTTGGTCAGCTCATCCAAGGCACTAAAGGCCTCGTCCAGAAGAAATAGCTTGTGGCCGAACATATAGGTTCGCAGCAGAGCCACGCGCTGCCGCATCCCCCCGCTCAGCTCATGTGGATACTTATCTGCCACATCAAAGAGCCCGAACTCCTTCAAAATCTGAGTTGCCTGCTCCGTCGCTTCCTTTTTGGATACCTTTCGGATTAAGAGGGGCAAGATGACATTACCCAACACCGTCTTGTGCTCCAGCAGCAAGTCCTTCTGCAGCATATAACTCACCCGGCCCTTGGGATTTTTCTGCCCGTCTAGGACAATCCTGCCCGACTGGACCTCCAAAATCCCCGCAATCAGATTAAAGAGGGTCGTCTTTCCAACACCGCTAGGCCCCAAGATTGCTACCACCTGACCAGTTTTCACTTCAAGATTGATGTCTTTTAAAATCTGCTGCTCATCATAAGCATAGCTTACATTTTCAAGTTTAATTTCTGTCATTATTTTATATAATCGTTGCTAAATCCCTTGTCACTCAAGTCATTGTCCACGATACCCTTATCCTTGGCCCATTTGTAAAAGGCATTCCAACGGCTAACCTCAAACTGACCCCACTTGTCCTTATCTGATGCATATTGCTCAGACAGATATTTTTGAGAAGCCAAAACAAAGTCACGTTTGTTTTTCAATTCTGGCGCATGCTTGATTAAAATATCCGCTGCTTCTTCAGGGTGCTCCATGGCATATTGATAGCCCTTCTTGATGGCCTGCAAGACCTTTTTCGCCTCGTCCGGATTCTTCTTGAGATAGTCATTATTAGCAATAATCACTGGAGAATAATAGTCAAACTCCTTTACATAGTCCTTCATATAAAAGAAATTAGTGTCCATGCCTTGCGTCTCTGCCATGATGCCGTCCCAACCATGATAAATCCAGGCCGCATCAAACAAACCATTTTCAATCGGCGTAATAGAGTTAGAATCGTTGTTAGGAACTTTTTCCACTTCATCAAACTGGCCGCCTTGGCTTTCAACCAAAGTTTTGAGCATGCCTAGCTCCACTGGATCATTCCAAGTGCCGTATTTCTTGCCAGCTAGGTCCTTAGGTCCAGTAATCCCTGCAGACTTCTTGGAAATAATGCCCGAAGTATTATGCTCTACAATGGCAGCGACAGCTGTGATTTCTGCGCCCTTATCCAGTTTTTTAGCCATAGAGTCCTGGAAGTAAATACCAAAAGGTGCCTTGCCGTTGATAATCAAATCCGAACTGCTATCTTCAGGCGGCAACTTGATATCCACATCCACGCCTGCTTCCTTGAAGTAGCCCTTTTCCTGAGCCACATAAAGGCCGGTATGGTTGGTGTTAGGTGACCAGTCTAGGATAAAATCAATCTTTTTATGCTTGCTTTCAGATGTAGATTTCGACTGACCGCAGGCCGCTAGGCCAACGATAGACACGGCAGCTAAACCTGCCAGCAGCATTTTGTAACTTTTTTTCATCATTATCCTCTTTTCTTTCTTTGGGAAATAGCAGAGCTGAACTCCTATTTCCACTTAATGACATATTTTTCACTGACAGCCACCAGCTTCATTCCCAGAAGGCTGATGACCGAAACCAATATGATAATAGCAAACATGGTGTCGTACTGGAAAAGTTTCTTAGACTGAATCATATAGACACCCAAGCCTTCAAAACCGCCCAGCCATTCAGAAACCACGGTCGTGATAAAGGCATAGGAAACACTGACCCTTAGACCCGCATAGAAATAGGGCAAACTAGCTGGAATCTTAAAATGCCAGAGAATCTGCCAGCGATTGGCCTGCATAAGCTCAAAGAGAGTCAGAGTATCCCGGTCACAATGCCGAAAACCGTCCAGAATACTGACGATAATCGGAAAAGTCGTCGTCAGAATAATGAGCACAATCTTGGGCAAAATCCCATAACCCAGCCAGAGAACCAGAATTGGCGCCAAAGCAATGGTCGGAATCGTCTGCACCACGACCATCATGGGATAAATCAGATCATTGAGCCAGCTCATGCTGTCCATGAGTATAGCTAGTATACAAGCCAAGATGACGCCCAAGACTAAACCCAACAAGGCTACTTTTAAGGTGGCCCAACTATGACCTGCTAGAAAGCTAGCATCTCTGATAAAGGCCTGACCGATTTCCAGTGGCGTCGGCAGGATAAACTTGGGCAAGAGCTTGAGCCAGCCCATGACCTGCCAGATGACAAGTACACCCAGCATCCCTAAGAGACCGATTTGCTGCCGCATCAGCCTTTGTAGTGCTTTCATTAGAATACTTTTCCTCCCTTCCTGCATTTTAGCGCTGCAATTCTTCAAGATATCACCATCGATAAAGATGATAAAAGAAAAGGCCCTTTCCGTATATGGAAAAGGCGCACAAATACCACATTTTTCGGTATGTTTCCTACGCTGGCATTACCCAGATCAGGTGCGGTCGAAGCTTACACTTCCTCTCAGACTGTACACAGACTCCCATATATAGAACTATGATAGCGCAATCATCAGCAAATGTCAAGGTTTGAGCTTGGGCTCACTCCTTTTCAACTATAAGTAAAGCAAACTATCATCAATCAGCCAAACTTCCCTTTCACAGCCAGCAAAGTCTCCATAGCACTGATATTCTCAGTCTCACTTGTGGATAAAATGGTTTCAAAGCCCAGTTCAGCTGCCGTATCTAAGTTAGCCTGAATATCATCAATGAAGACGGATTCTACTGGATTCAAACCATACTTTTTCAAGAGCTTTTGGTAAATCTCTGCTTCCGGCTTGACGACACCGACCTCTGAGGAAAGGATATAGCCCGACAGAAGTGGGTAAATGGGCAACAAACCAGCTTTTTCAATATGATAAAAAATCTCACAAGTGGTTGACAAGATATAGATTCGATAGCCCTGGTCAGCCCATAGCCGAATCCTTTCCTGTAAATCACTGTAAACATGCACAACCTCATACCAATGATAAAAGATATTCTTAATGGCGGAATGATAGGAAACGTCCAACTGAGCCAGGACTTCCTCACAGGCTTCTTTCAAACTCAGCTCTCCCTTGTCCGTCTGATGCCAGACACCCGACTCAAAAATGGCCTGTCTAAGAACTTTCTGCCGCACTTCCTCAGGTTCAAAATAGGTCAAGATTTTCTCAGAATTCCATTCAATCAGAACATTGCCCAAATCAAAAACTAAATTTTTAATCATGATGACCACCTGTTTTCTTTGCTTATCATCCTCTATATACGTCGATTTGACTGAGGAATTGCTTCAAATACTTCAAATATAAGTAAAAAGGCCCACCGGACCTTTCTATTCATCAAAATAACGGATGAGGTTCTTTTCTGTCAAAATGTCAGAATAAGTATAAGACTCCACATAGGTATTGGAGATTTCCCCTGGCTGACCGCCTTCATTGGAATATTCCACAATAAACAAAGACGGATAGACTTCAATCAGACGGCCTTGCTTGCTTTTTTGGCGCTTACGACCGTTTTCCAGCGTCATCTCAACGATTTGTCCTTCATGTGCCTTGATATCTTCTTTGATTTTTTTCATTTTTGCCACATCTGTAAATGCATCACTCATCTTTATTCGTCCTCTCTTTTGGAAATACTTGAGAATTTATTATACTCTTTCTGGAAAATTAACTCTACTGTACCACGCGCTCCACTCCGGTTTTTCTCAATAATGACTTCAACCTTGTTGTTAGGAATGCCTTCTTCCTCCTCACCAGCTCGATCATAATAATCATCCCGGTAAAGGAAGGCAACGATATCCGCATCCTGCTCAATGGAACCTGATTCCCGAATATCAGACAGCACTGGTCGCTTATCCTGCCGCTGCTCCACGCCACGCGAGAGCTGACTCAGCGCAATGACCGGCACCTTGAGCTCCTTAGCCAAGATTTTCAACTGCCGGGAAATTTCCGAAACCTCTTGCTGGCGGTTTTCGCGACCCGTTCCTGTAATCAGCTGCAGATAGTCAATCAAGACCAGCCCTAGATTCCCCGTTTCCTGGGCAAGCTTTCGAGCTCGCGAGCGAATCTCAGTAATCCGAATCCCCGGTGTATCATCGATATAGATACTAGCATTGGCCAGATTAGCTGTCGCAATGGTATATTTCTGCCACTCTTCATCTGTCAGTTTCCCCGTACGAATGGAGTGAGAATTAATGACCCCTTCTGAAGCTAGCATCCGGTCCACCAAGCTCTCCGCACCCATTTCCAGAGAGAAAATGGCTACAGTCTTATCCAGCTTGGTTCCGATATTCTGAGCGATATTAAGGGCAAAGGCCGTCTTTCCGACCGCTGGCCGAGCCGCCAGAATGATTAACTCTTCCTCATGCAGACCAGTCGTCATCTTGTCCAACTCACGATAGCCAGTCGCAATCCCAGTGATATCCGATGTCTGCAGAGACCGAGCCTCCAGATTGCCAAAGTTAAGATTCAGCACATCACGGATATTTTTAAAGCCACTGCGGTTGGCCGTCTCACTGACATCAATCAGAGCTTTTTCAGCTCCGGCAATAATTTCCTCTGAAAGCCGGTCGCCATCGTAGGCTTGATTGATAGACTCTGTCAGACGCGAAATCAGCCGCCTTAGAATGGCCTTTTCTGCAACGATTTTAGCATAGTACTCAGCATTGGCAGAGGTTGGCACAGAATTGACTACTTCCACCAAGTAGCTGAGACCGCCGATATTCTGCAAGTCACCCTGACTGTCCAAAATATTACGAACCGTCGTTGCATCAATGGCATCCCCGCGGTCAGCTAAGTCAATCATAGCCTTGAAAATCAAGCGATTGGCATACTTAAAGAAGTCGGCAGGCTCGATATACTCACGAACAAAGACCAGTTTGCTCTCATCAATGAAAATGGCTCCTAAGACGGACTGCTCCGCTAAAATATCCTGAGGCTGAGCTCGGAGTTCATCAATCTCTGCCATCGGTAAATCCTTCCTTCAAATCACTATTATCCTTCTTTAACCCGCAAACGAATCACCCCAGTTATATCCTGATAAATTTTCACTGGAACATCTATCAGACCAATGGAGCGAATCGGTGAGTCCACCTTAATATGGCGTTTGTCAATTTTGATGCCAAACTGCTTCTGCAGCTCTTCTGCTATTTTCTTACTGGTAATAGAACCAAAGGTACGGCCGTCCGGACCAACTTTTTCAGTAAATTCAACAAGAGTAGCTTCTTCTGCTAACTTAGCTTTAATAGCTTGAGCTTCTGCCACTAGTTCCGCGTGGGCTTTTTCTTCGGACTTTTGCTTACCGCGCAGTTCACCGATAGCCTGCGCTGTTGCTTCCTTGGCTAAATTTTTCTTAATCAGAAAATTTTGAGCATAGCCAGTCGGCATTTCCTTGATTTCGCCTTTTTTGCCCTTGCCTTTTACATCTGCTAAAAAAATTACTTTCATCCTTTTTTCTCCTCGTCTATTATTACTTCCTCTTTAATGACTTGGTCCATAATTTCTTGATTCAGCGACTGAAGGACCTCAGAAACTGTTTTACCTTCAATTTGAGCTGCCGCCAGATTGAAATGACCGCCACCGCCCAGCTTTTCCATAATTCGCTGAACATTGATTTTGCTGCGACTGCGAGCCGAAATAGACACATAGCCTTTGGTATTCTTGCTTACGACAAAAGTAGCTTCAATTCCTGACATGGAGAGCATGGTATCAGCTGCCTTACTGATGACAACTGTATCGTAAGTGTTCTCCTCTGGACCAGCTGCTACAATGACATTAGGCAGAATCTTCTTGCCGTTTAAAATCAGTTCATTAATCGCACGATATTCCTCAAAATTCGTAGCGGAAATGTCCTGAATCACAACACTGTCACTGCCCCGAGTCCGTAGATAGCTGGCCACATCAAAGGTCCGACTGGTGACTCGAGATGAAAATCCTTTGGTGTCAAGCATGATCCCCGCCATGAGAAGGCTGGCTTGCATCTTGCTAAGACGGTTCTTTTTAGAATTCTGGAACTGAATCAGCTCCGTTACCAACTCACTGGCACTGCTAGCCCCACTTTCGATATAGGCAATCACAGCATTTTCTGGAAAATCTTCATCACGACGATGGTGGTCGACTACGATAATCTGACTGAATTGATCAAAGAAATCCTTAGACAGAGTCAGAGAAATCTTGGAGTGATCAACCATAATCAAAAGCGAACGATTGGTCACCATATTTACTGCTTCAGAAAGTGGCACCAGATAGTCAGCCCCTTCCTGCTGGAGCTTTGTAATGGAGCGCTCAATGTCAGAAGCCATCTGAGACGGATCATAGACCACATAAGCTTTCTCAATGATATTACTAGCAAAGAGCTGCATACCAAGAGAAGAACCCAAAGCATCCATATCCAAATTTTTATGTCCGACTATAAAGACCTGATCCACACTCTTAATCTTATCAGAGATCGCAGTCATCATAGCCCGAGTTCGGGTGCGCGTGCGCTTAACAGCTGACGCCGTTCCTCCACCAAAGAAGATTGGGTTCATGTTGTCGTTATTTTCTTTGACGACAGCCTGATCCCCACCCCGAACTTCAGCTAAGTTGAGGTTAAGCAGGGCGACCCGACCGATTTCATCATGATTGCCATCACCATAAGAAAAGCCCATACTGAGTGTCAGCGACAGCTCTCGATTTTTAGCTTCCGTCCGAAATTGATCAATGATAGAAAATTTATTTTCCATCAGCTGTTCCAACACCGTGTAATCCGTAAAAAGATAGAACCGATCCATGCCTACCCGACGGTAAAACATGTGAAACTGCTCAGAAAATTCTGCTACGAAGTTGGCCACAAAGCTATTGATATGACTAATATCCGTGTCTGAAACGACATCTTCCAAATCATCATAATTATCCACCGAGATAATCCCGATCACCGGGCGCGTTGTTACCAGACCAACGGTGGCTTCGTATTCATTGGATGCATCAAAAAAATAAAACACACTGGATGCACGGTCCAAGTAAACCGAATATTTCTTGTCTCCAACAGTAGCATAATGACCAGAGTCTGAATAAGCAGCCTTCATGATATTCTTCAGCATATCAGCATCAAAATCGCCATCTTCGGTTGTAAAAATCAGTTCTGCATAGGGATTAAACCACTCTACATCACCATTATCTTCACTGATTTTAATGACACCAACTGGCATCTTATCCAGCAAGGAAGCGAGGCTTCCTTCTGCTTGATGATTGACATAATGAATCTGCTCAATCTCATCTAGCTCGGATACTTTCTGTTGCTGGATAAAAAGCACAATCAAAAGAGCCAGCACAAGCATGAGAGCAGCTAGCATGGCCAAACTATCACCAAAAAGCCTCAGACAGATGGCTAAGATTATAAAGGAAATTAGACCCGCCATCGCCAAGTGAATTGGGGCAAAACGAAATTTTTTCATCATAGACCTCTTATTCCGCCATTTTACCATAAATCCTAGAAAAAAGCGAATTTCTCCCAATAATCAAATCATTTAAGAAGGGTAAAGGAAGCGAAAAACAGTCTTTCAAAGTTTACAACCTTGTAAACCTCTTGTAAATTTACACAAAAAGGCTGCTTCCCAAAGGAAACTAAGCCTTTTACAAGAGTTACTTCGCTTGATTTTTAGAAATGCTTCTGGACTTGCCTTCTAGGTAAACCATCAAAATAGAAATATCTGCTGGATTGACACCAGAAATACGACTTGCCTGACCAATCGTTTCTGGATTAATTTTCTTGAACTTTTGCCGCGCTTCTGTCGCAATCGAATCAATATCATCCCAGTCAATATTAGCTGGAATCCGCTTCTCTTCCATACGCTTCATCTTTTCAACCTGATCAAGAGCTTTGGAAATATAGCCTTCGTACTTAATCTCTGTCTCAAGCAGCTCGATAATCTTTTCATCAAGCTCCTCTGCCGCTGGACCAATGAATTGAACCACATCTTGATAAGATACTTCCGGACGCCGCATAAATTCTTTGGCAGTTACCGCATCTGTCAGAGCTTTAAAACCAAGCTCTTCTACCTTGGCATTGGTTTCCTTGACAGGTTTTAGCTTGATCAATTCCAAGCGCTTCATTTCATTGTCAAATTGATTCTTTTTAATCTCGAAACGAGCCCAGCGCTCATCATCTACCAGACCAATTTCTCGTCCCATCTCTGTCAAACGCATATCAGCATTGTCATGGCGGAGAATCAAACGGTACTCAGCTCGGCTAGTCAAGAGTCGGTAAGGTTCTACTGTTCCCTTGGTCACCAAATCATCAATCATAACTCCAATGTAACCGTCACTGCGTTTCAGAATCAGCTCTGGCTTACCTTGGACTTTCAAGGCTGCATTAATCCCAGCGATAATCCCTTGACCTGCAGCTTCTTCATAGCCAGAAGTTCCATTGGTCTGACCCGCTGTAAAGAGCCCTGAAATTTTCTTGGTTTCCAAGGTTGCCCGTAACTGGTGAGGCATAATCATATCGTACTCAATGGCATAGCCTGTCCGCATCATCTCAGCATTTTCTAGACCTTTGATAGAGTGAACCAAGTCTTTCTGTACATCTTCTGGCAAACTAGTTGACAACCCCTGTACATAAACCTCTTCTGTATCACGTCCCTCAGGCTCTAAGAAAAGCTGGTGGCGTTCCTTGTCCGCAAAACGGACGATCTTATCCTCAATAGACGGGCAATAGCGTGGCCCCACTCCCTTGACTACTCCTGAAAACATAGGAGCCCGATGCAAGTTATTTTGGATGATCTCATGACTTTCTGCATTGGTATAAGTCAACCAGCAAGGCACTTGATCTTTCACATAGTCCTCATCACGAGACGTGTAAGAGAAATGATTGGCCTTTTCATCACCTGGCTGAATCTCGGTCACATCGTAATTGATAGATGAGGCCTTGACACGCGGAGGCGTTCCGGTTTTAAAACGACCAATTTCAAAACCTAGATCACGCAGGTTATCAGCCAAAGGAATAGCTGCCAGACTGTGATTAGGACCAGATGAATACTTAAGATCACCAATGATAATTTCTCCCCGCAAGGCTGTTCCAGTCGTAACAATGACGGCTTTAGCCGCATACTCCTGATGGGTCGCTGTCTTAACTCCAATTACTTTACCATCTTCTACCAAGATTTCATTAATCATGGTTTGCCGCAAGGTTAGATTTTCTTGATTTTCAACAGTCTTCCGCATTTCTTTGGAATAAACTTCCTTATCCGCCTGCGCCCGAAGAGCCCGCACTGCAGGACCCTTACCTGTGTTGAGCATCTTCATCTGGATATAGCTCTTGTCAATATTCTTGGCCATCTCGCCGCCCAAAGCGTCTACCTCACGGACAACAATCCCTTTAGCAGAGCCTCCGATAGATGGATTGCAGGGCATAAACGCCAGCATCTCAATATTAAGGGTTGCCAGCAGAACTTTACAGCCCATTCGACTGGCAGCCAGAGACGCCTCAACTCCGGCGTGGCCTGCCCCAATCACGACAATATCATAACTTTCAGTAAAATTGTGTGTCATTTTCTTTTTCCTTCGTTTTTTCACCAAAAAAGGCCAAGTCTCTAGAAGTGCGGGACAAAAAAGCCTGCAGCATCCATGAGCTTTGACCATCATAGGTATTGCTTATCTTATTTTAGCAAATTATGTTGAATTGTCAATCTAAATGTACTGCAAGACTTGACCATTCTTATAAGCTCTGTCAATCAAGCCACCACCTAAGCACTCATCGCCATCATAAAAGACAACTGCTTGACCTGGAGTAATAGCCCTTTGAGGCTGATCAAAGTTGACAACTGCCTTGTCACCCTTTACAGTAACTATCACCTTAGAATCTGGCTGACGGTAGCGGAACTTAGCTGTACATTCCATAGTAAATTCTTCTGGCATTTCTTTTGTGAAATGAACCTGACTAGCGTCAAGACTGGTTGACATCAAATTGTCATGATAAAAGCCCTGACCAACATAAAGAATGTTTTGGCTGAGATCTTTCCCAACCACAAACCAAGGCTCATTATCACCACCATGCTGACCACCAATTCCAAGACCACCTCGCTGGCCAATGGTATAATACATCAACCCAGCATGCTGGCCCATATTTCTGCCTTCCAAGGTCATCATGCGACCAGGCTGGGCTGGTAAATATTGACTCAGAAATTCTTTAAAATTCTTCTCACCAATGAAGCAAATACCTGTCGAGTCTTTTTTCTTAGCTGTAGCTAAACCAGCTCTTTCAGCAATCGCTCGAACTTCTGGCTTTTCTAAATGCCCCAGAGGAAACATGGTCTTTTGCAATTGTTCCTGTGACAGTTGGCTTAGGAAGTAAGTCTGATCCTTATTATTGTCCTTGCCACGCAGCATGTGAACCAAGCCATCTTGGTCTCTCTTAACCTGAGCATAGTGACCCGTTGCAACGTAATCTGCACCCAGTGTCAAGGTATAGTCAAGGAAGGCTTTAAACTTGATTTCCTTGTTACACATGACATCTGGATTTGGAGTCCTCCCAGCTCGGTATTCCGCCAAGAAGTATTCAAAAACGCGATCCCAGTACTCTTTCTCAAAGTTGACAGAGTAGTAAGGAATGCCAATCTGATCTGCAACAGCAGCTACATCCTTGTAGTCTTCTGTGGCTGTGCAGACACCAAATTCATCTGTGTCGTCCCAGTTTTTCATGAAGATGCCAATCACATCGTAACCTTGTTCTTTTAAGAGCAAAGCAGTTACTGATGAATCGACACCTCCGCTCATACCAACAACGACACGAATCTTAGAGTTATCACTCATTGTGTTCTCCCATCTTTTCGTTATTTCACGATTGAAGGTCGTGCTGTGCTTTCAACGATTGAAGGTCGCTTGAGCAAGGCCTATTATAGCACGAAAGGACTAGGAAAACAAATCATAAATTCAACTAAATTTATTATCTGTAAAGAATATTTACAACATTGTAAACTTATTGATTTTCTCGTTTACTTTCCTATCTAACGAAATTTTATAATATCCACTTTTAATTCATTTAAAAAATCAGCAGAAAGCCCTTAACTTTGTTATAATGAAAATAATAAATTAGCTGCAAGGAGAAATCATGACTTCACTAAGATTTCAATCTGTTTTTGATATTATCGGACCCGTGATGATAGGCCCATCAAGCAGTCATACAGCAGGCGCCGTTCGTATCGGAAAAATTGTCTCCTCTATTTTTAACGATGAGCCTACGGAAGTAGAATTCCAGCTCTTTAACTCTTTTGCCAAAACTTACCGAGGTCACGGAACTGACTTGGCTCTTGTAGCAGGGATTCTAGGCATGGAGACAGATGACCCTGAGATTCCTAACAGCCTTGAAATTGCTCATAAACGCGGTATCAAGATTGTCTGGACCATTCAAAAGGATAGCAATGCTCCCCACCCCAATACGACCAAGATTACTGTCAAAAATGACCGTAAAACAATCAGTGTGACTGGAGTCTCTATCGGTGGTGGCAACATTCAAGTAACAGAGCTGAATGGCTTTTCAGTATCTCTGAGCATGAATACTCCGACCATCATTATTGTCCACCAGGATGTCCCAGGTATGATTGCCCATGTCACCGAAGCTCTGTCACGCTACAATATCAATATAGCTCAGATGAATGTTACCCGTGAGAAGGCTGGAGAAAAAGCAATTATGATTATTGAAGTTGACAGCCGCAGCTGTGAGGAAGCCATCGATGAAATTCGCAATATTCCTCATCTGCATAATGTAAATTTCTTTAAATAGGAGAAAATATGTTTTATTCCATCAAAGAATTGGTAGAGCAAGCTGACTTGGATTACCAAGGAAATGTTGCTGAATTGATGATTGCTACCGAGTATGAATTGACTGGTCGTGAAAGAGATGAAGTCCTGCGGTTGATGCATCGCAATCTGGAAGTCATGAAAGCCTCTGTCCTTCTTGGACTCGATGAGAGCAAGTCTCGCAGCGGATTGACTGGTGGTGACGCAGCAAAACTTGACCACTATATCCAGTCAGGAAAGGCTTTATCAGACCACACTGTGCTGACTGCTGCAAAAAATGCTATTGCTGTCAATGAGCATAATGCTAAAATGGGCTTGGTTTGTGCAACACCTACTGCCGGCAGCGCTGGCTGTCTGCCAGCTGTTCTTACATCTGCCATTGAAAAATTAGGACTCTCAGAAGAAGAACAGCTAAACTTTCTATTAGCCGCAGGTGCTTTCGGCCTCGTCATTGCCAATAACGCCTCAATTTCGGGTGCTGAAGGTGGCTGTCAAGCTGAGGTCGGCTCCGCTTCTGCTATGAGTGCAGCTGCTTTAGTTCTAGCTGCTGGAGGTTCACCTTTTCAAGCCAGTCAAGCTATTTGTTTTGTCATTAAAAACATGCTGGGCTTGATTTGTGATCCAGTAGCTGGTCTGGTCGAAGTGCCTTGTGTCAAGCGAAATGCTATGGGAGCCAGTTACGCCTTTATTGCAGCTGATATGGCTCTTGCAGGAATCGAATCTAAAATTCCTGTTGACGAAGTCATTGACGCCATGTATCAAGTCGGATCAAGTCTGCCTACTGCTTTCAGAGAAACAGCTGAAGGCGGCCTAGCTACAACACCGACAGGTCGCAGACTTTCAAAAGAAATCTTTGGAGAATAACCTTGACAAATTTGTCAAGTAGATTTACTAGATAGTAAACAAGGAGACAAGATGAGTCATTTGAAATATATCTTCTTTGATTTGGATGGAACCCTAGTTGACAGTTCAAAGGGCATCCAAGAATCCTTTGAATACAGCTTCAAACAACTTGGAAAAGAGTGCCCTGAAGAAAGTATCATCAAAAGTTTTATGGGGCCGCCTCTGGAAGTAAGCTTCGCCTCTGTTCTTGAAGAAAGCCAAGTTCCAGAAGCGATTAACTATTACCGCAGCTTCTATAAGGAAAAAGGCATCTGGGGCGTCCGCCTCTATGAGGGGATACCAGAATTGCTGACACAGTTAAAAGAAGCCGGCTATCAGATTTATGTAACAACAAGTAAAAATCAACCCACAGCACAAGATTTATTAGCGAATCTAGCTATCTCTGAACAATTTGATGATATTTTTGGCTCACTGCCAGATTCATTCCATAAAGCAGATGTTCTGCGTCGAGCTTTGCAAACACTAGATGCAAATCCAGAAGAAACCATAATTATAGGCGATACAAAGTTTGATATAATTGGCGGTAAAGAAGTAGGAATCTCAACTCTGGGAGTCCTTTGGGGCTTTGGCAACCAAAAAGAGTTACTAGAAAACGGAGCAGATTTGCTGGCTAATTCTCCCAAGCACATTTTAAAAATATTGAACGAACACTTTTCATAACTTTACACATTTGTCGATCTAGATAAGATTGTTCCCTTTAAATCTTTATCTACACTATCATTTTCTGCTTATAAATTGTCAACTTTATGTAAACCAAAAAACCACAGAAATCTGTGGTTTTTTTATTTCTATCTTAGTAGCCCCAAGCTGAAAGTCCTTGAGCACTGTAGGCACTATATGCTGATTGGATTTGATCATCAACAGTAGCCGTTGATCCCCAACCTGGCATCGTTTGAAAAAGACCACTAGCACCAGATGCGTTGTAAGCATCTACTTGACCATTTGATTCACGAGCAATGATAGCTTCCCAAGTTGATGCAGGAACACCTGTCATTTCTGCCATACGTGATGCTGCATAAGAACCAGTTGCACCAGCGGTATTACCATTGCTAAGTACAAGGCCTCCTGAAGTTGCTGCTGAATTAGCTGTTGCTGCAGGTGCTGCATAATTATTTACGGGAGTTGCAGTTGCTGCTACGCTTGTTTCAGACGTTTTGGCACTATTTCCAAGTTCCAAGATTTGACCAACACGGATGTGATTTGGATCTGCAATCTTGTTTAACTCTACTAATTTCTCAAGAGTTGTATTTTTTTCGTTAGCAATAGCTGATAAAGTATCACCGGCTTCAACTGTATAGGTCTCAGCATTTGCAATACCTGAAACCAAGAAAGCCGCTGCAGCGACTGCACCTGTTAAAGTCCATTTTGCTGTTTTTTTGTTCATTAAAAAGTAATTCTCCTTTCGGTGATAATACTATCTTACACATAAAATATTACCAAAAAGTTACATTACCAAGTCAAACGTTACAAGAACATTTAGTTTAGACGTTAAAAACAGACTTTTAGAGCTTTTTTGCCAAATATTTTCTTTGACCAAGTAAAAAATAGACAAGTTTAACTTATACTATTCTCTAAAAACACTTTAAACAGCAGGTCAGTTTTTCAATATATAAAGTAGAATACCTAATATAAGTAAACTAATAATAGCCAGGCTGTCATTTCTTTTCCATGCCAAACGGCGAAAACGTGTCCGACCTTCACCTCCATTATAGCCGCGTGCTTCCATGGCAATAGCTAGAGCATCTGCCCTTTTAAAACTAGAAGCAAACAAAGGGATTAGAATGGGAATAATAGATTTAACCTTTTGAACAAGCTTTCCCTCGCCAAAGTCAACACCACGCGCCCTCTGGGCGTTCATAATCCGAGTAGTATCATCCATTAAAGTTGGAACGAAGCGCAGGCTCATAGAGAGCATCAGACCAATCTCATGTGCTGGCACCTTGAAAACCTTCAGAGGCTTCAGCAAAGACTCAACCGCATCGGACAAGCTTAAGGGTGTCGTTGTCAGAGTCAGAAGAGTAGAAAAGAAAATAATCAGAATAAAGCGGCTAAAAATAATGCCAGCCTGTGACAGTCCTAGTTCTGTAATTCTGACAAAAGCGAACTGAAAAATTGTAGCGCCTCCCGAGGTCAAAAACAGCTGGAACAAGGTGGTAAAAGCTATGATAAACACCATAGACTGGATACCCTTTAAAAAGAACTTCAAAGGAACCTTAGACAGCAAGACCAAACTAAAAACGAAAACAAACAGCAGCAGATTGGTCACAAGATTATTGGCCCAGAAAATTAATAGAATAAAAAGAAACATCGCCAGCAACTTGCTCCGCGGATCCAAACGATGAATAATTGAATGTCCGGGAATATAGCGGCCTAAAATCAACTTATCCATGCAAGATCTCCTTGAATTCTTCAATTGTAATAGGATAGTGCGAGAAGGTCATCCCTTTCTCCGCCAATTCGTGTGCAAATTTTGTAATCTTAGGAACACCCAATTGAATACTCTCCATAAAATCAAGATCCTGAAAGACCTGAGCAGGCTGACCGCTCTTGACGACTCTGCCCTTATCTAAAACATAGACTGTATCAGCAAAGTTGGCTACATCATCCATTAGGTGAGTTACCAAAACAATGGTCATACCGGCTTGATGCAGCTCTTCAAAGAGCCTCATCAGTTCTTTTCGACCGGATGGATCAAGTCCTGCTGTCGGCTCATCCAAAACCAAGATATCAGGCTCCATGGCCAGTATACCTGCTATGGCCACCCTGCGCATCTGGCCACCAGAAAGTTCGAAAGGACTGCGATTGAATAAATCCTCAGAAATCCCGACCAAGTGCAGCTTTTCACGCGCCAAAGCTTCCGCTTCTTCCTTAGAAACACCAAAATTCTGAGGGCCAAAAGCCACATCTTTCAAAACTGTTTCATCAAAAACTTGACTTTCCGGAAATTGAAAGACTAGACCGACCTTCTTGCGCACCTGTTTAATGTCTTTATTGACAGAATCAGCTGTGATGACTGTACTGCCTACTTCAACACTACCCTGATTGGGAACCAGCAAGCCATTTAAAAGCTGAAGAATGGTTGACTTACCGCTGCCAGTATGCCCGATAAGAGCTGTATAACTGCCCGATTTTATCTCCAAATCCACTCCAAAAAGCGCTGGTCCCTCAAAAGGGGTGCCAGCTTGATAAGTATAACTTACATTTTTGAGAGTAATGCCCATAGTTGATCCTGCAATTCTTTTTCTGTTAAGTAAGAGTCTGGCAGAGAAAAGCCTGACTGACGCAAAGCCGCCTTTACCTGATTAACAAACGGCTGATCCAATCCTAGCTCTTCCAAATCTTCTCGAGAAAAAAGTTCTCTCGGGGTAGCGGTAGATTCAACTTGCCCCTCTTTCATGACCAAAACACGGTCGCTTAAGGCTATTTCATCCAGGTCATGAGTGATAGAAATGACGGTCAGCTGATTACTATCTTTGATTTTTTTCACGGTCTGGATAAGATCCAAACGCCCCTCTGGATCCAGCATGCTGGTTGCTTCATCCAAAATAATAATATCCGGTCTCAGAGCTACCACACCTGCAACAGCTACTCGCTGTTTCTGGCCTCCGGAAAGACGAGCTGGTTCACGCTCCTTAAAATCCCGCATACCGACAAGCTCTAATGCCTGCTGGACTCGCTCTACCATCAGATCATAGGCTAGCCCTTGATTTTCCAAACCAAAGGCTACATCGTCTTCTACAGTTGCTCCGACAAACTGATTATCTGGATTTTGGAATACCATACCAATCTGTCTGCGTTTTTCCCAGACGTTTTCAGCAGTTAGCTTATCGCCTGAGATAATAATATCTCCGCTTTCCGCTTCTAAAAGACCGTCAATCAAACGAACTGTAGTTGATTTTCCACTCCCATTATGACCAACAATAGACAGCCATTCCCCTTTTTTTACTTGAAAGGAGACATCATTTAAAGTGTAATTCTCAGACTCACTATCGTATTTGTACTTAAGATTTCTTACTTTGATGATATTTTCCATATTATTTAAAGGTATCTTTAAAGAGATAGGCACTTCCCTTGAAGTAGTCATATCCAGAATAAATCGTAAAGATTAAAGCAATATACAGAAGGATTTGCCCTAAGAGAGTCCAATGAATCAGTAGAAAAATAATAGCAAACATCTGCGTGAAGGTCTTGATTTTACCTGGCATAGCAGCTGCTAAGACTGTCCCTCCTGTTTCCACTAAAAGCAAGCGCAGACCTGTTACTGCCAATTCCCGGCAAATAATAATAGCTACAACCCAGGCAGGAGCCATTTTCATCTCGATCAACATGATAAAAGCAGACATCACTAAAAGCTTATCAGCCATGGGATCAGCAAATTTACCAAAATTTGTTACCACTTCCCACTTTCGAGCCAAATAACCATCTAGATAATCAGTTATACTGGCAAAAGCAAAGATAAAAGCTGCCAAGATATGCATGGTGTAAGAATGACCGAATGTTAAAATCACAACAAATACAGGAATTAAAGCAATTCTAACAAGAGTTAAGGCATTTGGAATATTTTCTTTTTTCATGGGATTCCCTTCGTTTTTATCCTTTCGTAATGTTCAAACTAATGGTTCCACTATCGCTAGTCAAAGCCGAAGTATCTAGTTTTTGTCCCTCTATCGTCACAGTTGCTCCTTTAACAGGTGCTAACGTTATAAGATACTTATTTCCTGGATCAAGAGAAACCGTCTGGCTTGATTTTTCTGGAGATAAGGTGACGCCTTCGGCTAGTTCTGAATCGCTTATGCTTACCAAATTGGTTGTTTGCTCCACAGAAACGGTCACTTTAACAGGCTGACCTGCTCCGCTATACTCAGCAGTCAAATTATCTCCGTTTCCACTAACTGTCAATTTGCTAGCCGAGGAAGAAACTGACTTAGAATCAGCCAAAGAAAAGGAACTCTTCTGACTGTTAGTGCTTGTAGAGGAAACCAGACTATAATTGCTGTTAGATGCTTTAAAATTTACCGAATTAGTATGAGCATAGCTCCAGATATAGTAAGCTACGAAAGCAGCAATAGCTGAAGCCAACAAGAGAAAATAGAACAAGGGCAGAAAAGAGCTTTTATTTTTATTTTTTCTGCTCCTGAATTCCTCATCTGCTGCCAGTGCCACTTCATCAAAGACAATCATCTCACCAGCTTCGTAAGCCTCCAGAATAATAGACTCATCCAAATCTACAGCCCAAGCATATTTCCGCAAGAAGCTACGGGCATAGAAAGGACTAGGAAGCAAATCATAGTCATTTCGTTCCAGCGCTTCTAGCAAATCCTGCTGGATATCTGTCTTTTTTGACAATTCCTCTAAGCTCAGCCCTTGATTAGTCCGGGCAAGCTTCAACACTTCTCCTATCGTTTTTTTTCTCATACGTACTTTTCCCTTATTTCTATTCTTCACTATTTTAACAAAATTTTAAAAACGATTCTGGAATTATTTTGGAAAAATAGTAAAATCTGTCATATCACACTGATCGATAAATCGATGACCTAGTTTTATCACATCATTCAGACTGATGTCCTGTAAAATTTTCGGCAAATCAAACAGATTCTCACCCGTCAAATGCGGTTCATACTGAGTTGCAATATACTCAAGCGAGTTTAAACCATGCAGAAAATCACCAAACATCTCACTTTTAATCGTATCCAAATGCTCTTCTGTCACATCCGGATCCTTTTCAAAATTCTTGATGGCCGAGCGAAATTGATGAGAAAGTCCCACCGGTTCCTGAGTATCCATCGTCAGCATGACAAAGTGAAAATCTTTTTCTACTTCCACTTCCAGCGTTAAAGAATTATCCATTTTTCCACTTTCATAGAGGGACTGGAAACGCTTGGAAGTCCAGCCAAACATCATGGCAAATAAGAGTTTCAAAGTGATTTTATAGCGATACAACTCCGATTCATCAACAAAATCTGTCCCTCGAATCCCAACTGCCAGTTTTGGACTAGCCACCTCCATTCGGTAGGTATCCGTTGATACCACTGGGTGAAGGCTAACAGGAATTTTTTCAATCGGTTCCGAACTCCCAGCAAAAACTAGTTTTTCCTGCTGTTCTGCAATCTCAGCAGCTATCTGTTCCAAATCGAAATTACCAATTACAAACAAAGTCATATTAGAAGGATGATAAAAGTTACTGAAATTTTCCTTCAAATTTTCGACGGTAATCTCAGAGATGGACTCTTTCGTTCCTGCAATGTCTTCTGCCAGAGGTGTTTGAGGATAGAGATTGGCCAATGCTCCAAAAAAGAGACGATAATCCGGATTATCCTGATACATTTCAATTTCTTGGCCGATAATATCCTGTTCCCGCAAAATGGATTCTTTTGTAAAATCAGCCCGATGCACCAGTTCTTGCAAAAGCTGTAGGTTTTCTGAAATATTATCCGTTGCAGAAAACAGGTAGCTAGTCCGAGTAAAGCTTGTAAAGGCATTACTCTCAGCCCCTAGCTTAGTAAATTCCAGCAGCAGATCCTTTCCCTGCGGGCCTTCAAAAAGCTTATGTTCCAAAAAATGAGCTATTCCCGCCGGATATTGGGTAACCTGCTTGGTTTCACGTGAAACAATCCCTGTATCCACTGAACCAAAATTAGTTGAGATAATCCCATAAGTTTCATTAAAATCATTTTTAGGCAGAAGAAAAACACGTAAACCGTTTGCTAATACTGTCTGATAGACAGTTTCTCCCACTGCTGAATAATTGATTTTTTCTAGCACTTCTCCCTGCATTATTTTCCTTCCATAAAGTAAATAGCTTGTAATTTTAAGAGACCAGCTGCTTTGATAATATCATCCTTACGAACCTGTTCCAAAGCTTCCAGCCAAGCTTCAAGAGATAAGAATTTTTTCCCTAAAACAGAAGCCATATAAGCTCTCTCTAAGATTGTATTCTGTCGATCCTGAGCTAACAATACTGAATTTCTCAGCATTTTCTTGGTTTGATTCAGTTCTTCCAGACTAAAATTCCCACGCTTCAAATCAACAATCTGTCGGTTGATTAAAGCAATTGTTCTGGTCCGATTACCGCGGTCAATACCAGCGTAAATCCGCATCATTCCTGAAAAAATATCAAAATTGCTAGAAATTGTATAAGCCAGCCCTTCCTTTTCACGAAGATTGACAAATAATTTCGAATGGGCAAAGCCACCTAGCAAAGCATTTAAAACGACCAAAGGCAGGTGTTCACTCTCTCCGTACTGAATAGGGAAGTGATAGCCCAACTCAATAATTGACTGATGGACATCTTTCTGCTCCAGTCCTTCTCGCAAAACATTGGAATATTCTTGCTGATAAACTAGCTGAAGTTCTTGCTGGCGAGGTGCAAAATTGAAAGATTGAATTTTCTCCCGAACAGCCACTTCATTAAAGTCCCCAATAAAGAAAAAGTCAATCTGATTTTCCTGAAGCATCTGCTGAAAAGCAGCAAAACTGCTTGCAGCTGTCTCTTTCTGGATTAATTCAATCGTCCCAAGACGAGGCATCTGCATTTCCTCTTCTTCATAAAAGAGTTTATCTAATTCTCGGTGAGCATGATAAAAATGATTCTCAATTTCAGCTTCCAAATCATTCAAGATATTTTTCTTCTCAATTTCAAAAGCAGATTCATCAAAAGCGTCCTGACTTACCAATGGAGAAAACAAGCTGGCTTTCAAAAAATCAAGCATGGCATCTGTCAGGACATTCTTACGACTCAAAAATTTATCCCGCACAAAAGAAAGATTGATATCTAAATAATGCACTAATCCTCTCCTTGAAAGACTCGTAGAATAATCAGCACCATACAAGTTGGCCAAACGTTCTCTGAAAGCCTGCGAAGTAGGATAAACAGCATTGACAGTTTCTAGCATGCTGGCTGTTAAAACCCGACCAGCTACTGTTTCTTTGGACATAGGCGCTGAAAAACGAACCCTAATTTTGTTTGTTTTAAATTTTTCTGATTGAATAAAATGGAGACGAACTCCTTTAGTGATTTCCATGACGCCCCTCATACTGAATAATATAGACTACTATTATATCATGAAATGCACCTGATTTGTTTGTTCTAGAAAGCTTTTTACTGATTAAAACGTTTTCTGATAACAAGAGAAAATTTCCGATTTTATACAAAGCACCTCAGCACTTTTTACTAACAAATATGATATAATGACAGGGTTGAGGTGAAATATGGAATATAAATTATTTGATGACTACATCACGCTGCAAGCCCTTTTAAAAGAAACAGGAATTATCCAAAGTGGCGGAGCAATTAAGACATTTCTAAGTGAATATCCAGTCCTTTTTAATGGCGAGCCAGAAAACCGTCGGGGAAAAAAACTCCGTGTCAATGACAGGATTTCCCTTCCTGAGCAAGGAATTGAAATTAATCTGACAGCTCCTAGTCAAGAAGAAATTCTGCAACACCAGAAAGAAATCGCAGAAAAAAAACGAGTTGCTGAACTTATCAAAGCCATGAATAAGGATTTAAAAAAATCTCAGACTTCTAAAAAAGAAAAGCGTAAGAATACAGGGCTACCTAAAAAGCAGAAAACTACTAAAAGCCCTGTTCGTTTCCCTGGTATCTAATCATGTGGCTGAAATCATTAAAAATCAAGCATTTCCGAAATTATCAGGAAGCTGATATTGACTTCCATCCTGGATTAAATGTCTTTCTAGGCCAGAACGCACAAGGTAAAACCAATATTTTAGAAGCTGTTTATTTCCTAGCCTTGACAAGAAGCCACCGCACACGCTCAGATAAGGATCTGATTCATTTTACAGAAAATGATCTCTTTGTCTCTGGCATCTTAGAAAAAAAGACTGGTAAAGTTCCCCTTGACATTAACTTGACACCAAAAGGTCGCATCACAAAAGTCAACCACTTGAAACAAAGTAAATTATCAGACTACATTGGAACGATGAATGTTGTTCTTTTTGCTCCTGAAGATTTACAGTTGATTAAAGGTTCCCCCAGTCTACGCCGTAAATTTATAGACATTGAGCTTGGACAAATCAAACCTGTCTATCTATCAGATTTATCCAATTACAACCATGTCCTCAAACAACGCAATGCCTATCTGAAAGCTAATGACAAAGTTGATGAAACCTTCTTGACTGTCCTTGATGAGCAGCTGGTTGACTATGGCTGTCGTGTCATAAGTCATCGGTTGGATTTTTTGCAAAAATTAGAAAGCTTTGCTCAAGACAAGCACTGGGATATCTCTCAAAATTTGGAAGAATTGACTGTCAAGTATCTGTCATCTATTCCTTTACACCAAATTGACAGTTTAGAAGAAACTTACCGCTCTTCTTTATTAAGCAGCCGTAAACGCGATCTATTCAAAAAAAATACAGGCGTTGGTCCCCACCGTGATGATATTGCTTTTTTTATCAACCAGATGGATGCCAACTTTGGTAGTCAAGGTCAGCATCGCAGTCTTGTTTTATCACTGAAACTAGCCGAAATCAAGTTAATAGAAAGCATTACAAAGGAAACGCCTATTTTGTTGCTTGACGATGTAATGAGCGAACTTGACAATAACCGCCAACTAAAATTATTAGAAACTATTTCTCAGGATATTCAAACTTTCATCACTACAACAACTTTAGAACATTTAAAAAATCTTCCACAAGATATAAAAATTTTCACCATCCAGCAAGGACAAATTGTATCTCAATCCTAGCATTACACAAACTTTACGTTTTTGTAAATTTCATTTACAAAATATTGCTTATAGTGTAAACGAATTATATCGAATTGTTATTAGAACAGCTTTTATAGTCTTTTAAATTGTAAACATATGTCAATTTAAATCGTAAATTTAAAACGAGGTTAGGAAAAATGAACCGCACCCCAAAAGTTAGACAGAAAAAATCTAACT
>NZ_CAJPNR010000002.1 GCF_905372115.1 uncultured Streptococcus sp. | reverse complement strand
CAGTAATTTTAAGTTACAGTTAAGTTAAGAAAATTAAAATAATCTTAAATAAGTTACCAACATGTAAATTACTATTAAGAAAGTATAAAATAATAGTTCATGCTTTGATTATTGAAACGCTTGATGGTAAAATAACTAAGGTTACTTAAAACAAACATTTTTTAGTAAAAAGTTAATATAACAATGTTGATTTTTGGTGAGGAAAAATGAAGAAAATTAAGGTAATGGTTGTTTTTGGAACTCGTCCAGAAGCAATTAAGATGGCTCCACTGGTTATTGAACTGAAGAAGCAGGCAGACTTGTTTGAAACGACAACAGTTGTGACTGCTCAGCATCGTCAGATGCTGGATCAGGTACTTGAGACTTTTAAGATTAAGCCTGATTATGATTTGGATATTATGGGGAAGAATCAAACCCTGACAGATATTACTGTCAAGATCCTGCATAAGCTGGATGATATCTTAAAGGAAAACAAGCCAGATATTATGCTGGTGCACGGTGATACGACAACGACTTTTGCGGCTAGTCTTGCAGCGTTTTATAATCAAGTTCGTATCGGCCACGTAGAAGCTGGCTTGCGGACTTGGAATAAATACTCTCCTTTCCCAGAAGAGATGAATCGTCAGATGACTGACTCTTTGACGGACTTGTATTTTGCGCCAACAGATCAGAGTAAGGCTAACTTGCTCAAGGAAAACCATCTGGCAGAAACAGTTTTTGTGACAGGAAATACAGCTATTGACGCTCTCAAGCTGACCGTCCAGGCTGATTATCAGCATGAGGTGCTTGATCGTATTGATCCAGCTCGCAAGATGATTTTGGTGACCATGCATCGCCGGGAAAATCAAGGCGAGCCGATGAGAAGGGTCTTTCGAACTCTACGGCAGATTGTAGATGCCCATGATGATGTGGAAATTGTCTATCCTGTTCACCTGAGCCCAGCGGTTCAGGAGGCGGCCAGAGAAATTCTGAGTGATAATGAAAAGATTCATCTGATTGAGCCTTTGGATGTGTTGGATTTCCATAATATCGCAGCTAAAAGCTATTTCATCATGTCAGACTCAGGCGGAGTACAAGAGGAAGCACCTTCCTTAGGTAAGCCTGTACTGGTACTTCGTGATACAACAGAGAGACCAGAAGGAGTTGAAGCCGGCACCTTGAAGCTGGTCGGTACAGAAACTCAAGCAGTAGCAGAGGCAATGGAAGCCCTGCTGACAGATGAGTCACTCTATCAGGAAATGGCCCAAGCCAGCAATCCGTATGGTGACGGTAAGGCTTCTGAGCGGATTGCTCAAGCTATTGCCCACTATTTTAAGCAGACGGCTAGGCCGGAAGAATTTAAGACAGGAGTAAAAAATGTTTAGGAAAAAAGGACTAGAAAAATCATTAGCAGTCTTTGTACTGGCAATTGGACTAATTCTTTTCTACAGTTGGAATTTTGCAGCTAACATATTTTATATCGGAATCGCGCTGATTTTATTAGGTATTTTTAGTGTCTTTGTCCTATCTGATCTCTTGGTGACATGGGCTATGATTCTGGGTGTGGTTATCGCAACTCTGATCTTACTCTTTGATGTAACCTATCTACCGGACAATCAGGTTCTCTTCTTGCTTTACGTCTTCCCTGTCAGCGCTTGGCTGACCAGCCGAGTGAATTTCTATCTCCATCAGCGCTTGGGATTAGTGCAGGATGACAGTGAAGATGCTGCTGAGGCTTATGAAGAAATGGTTCAGAAAGTAAATCAGAAACAAGCTCCAGCCTTTCAGGCTTTGCTGGTCCATTGGGCACACAATCATCATTTTTATCAAATTCACTCTCGGGAGTACAAGCGGATGCTCAAGAGAATTTTACGACTGCTCAACTGGGACTTCCAGAATGTAGAAACAGTTTACTATGTATCCAATGGTAACTTTCTCGTTCTGGTAGAAGATCTGGATCAGGAAGTCAAGGAATATTTCCAAGAGAAAGTGCGTGACGATTTAACGATGATGCACTTTGAGAATAAGAAAACTGACCAAAAAATTCAGTTTCAGTCCGGCAGTTTAAAATTGAACTCTCAAAACATTGACAAATTCCATAATTTTGATGACGCTTTGAGCAATCTGGAGCGTCAGCTTGAAACCGACATTATCGTAGAATACTAGGAGGTAAACACATGTCTTTAACAGAAGTATTTTTTATCATCTCTATGGTGCTAAGTATCTTTTTTGCTATTAGCTTTTTGGTCCTCTTCATTTATTATCTGGTTATTTACAATCGGGTCAATAAAAATTTTAGGGCGGTGACTCGTCATGATTAGTCAACTTATTATGATTGTCACTCTGTTTTCCATCTGGATGTCTCTGGCTTGGGCCTTGGTTATTCTATGCTCTTCCGTTCATTTCTGGATGAAACGCAGTGACTTCAACGTGGATACCAGCCCATTGGAACATTATCCTATGGTTACAGTCGTTGTCCCAGCCCACAATGAAGATGTGGTTATCGCTCAGACAACTAAGGCCATTCTGGATTTGGACTATCCTCATGATCGAGTGGAAGTTCTGCTCTTTGCGGATAACTGCTCGGACGATACTTATCAGGAAATGCTGAAAGTACAGGCTATGCCTGAGTATGCTGGACGCAATGTTATAATTACAGACCGTACAGGTACGGGAGGTAAGGCAGGGGTGCTGAATGATGCCCTGAAGATGGCCAAGGGTGAATATATCTGTGTCTACGATGCGGATGCCATGCCAGAAAAGAATGCTCTTTACTTCCTAGTTAAGAAAGTTTTAGAAGATCCAGAACGTCACGTTGCTTCCTTTGGACGCAATAAGACCCGTAATGCCAACCAGAACTTCCTGACCCGTTGTATCAACCAAGAAATCGTTGTAACTCAGCGTGTTTACCACGTAGGTATGTGGCATCTCTTCAAGATTGGACGGATTCCAGGTACAAACTTCTTGATTAACACTGAGTTTGTTAAGAGTATTGGTGGTTGGAAAAATGGTGCCTTGACAGAGGATACGGAAATTTCCTTTAAGATTATGCAGAGCGGCAAGCTGATTGCTTTGGCTTATAACTCAGAGGCTTTCCAGCAAGAACCAGAAACCCTCAAGTCCTACTACTTGCAGCGTAAGCGCTGGGCTAAGGGGAACTATGAGGTGGTTATTGACAACTTCAAGCATCTTTTTAGCGGCGGTAACTGGCGCGTGAAACTGGAAGTGTTCAATTATTCTTGTATCTTCTTCTGGTTTAATTTGGCGATTGTCTTATCTGACTTGGTTTTCTTTGCCAATGTAGCGGCAATGATTACCCAGCTCTTTATACCGGATGTGCGGATTCCTTTCGCTTTTGATGCTCAGAATATCTATATCGTCCAGCTGATGCTCTTTAACTGGCTTCTGATGATTTTGCTTTATCTTTTGCAGATCAATATTGCCCTGGCTTCTCAGTTTGGACAGGCGACCACCAAACAGATTTGGCTGGCCCTTGTGTCCTATTTGACTTACTCTCAGCTCTTTATCGTTGTCTCTTTAGATGCAGTAGGATCTGTTATCTTGGACAAGATTTTGAAGCGGAAAGAAACCAAGTGGGTTAAAACAAAACGATTTGCAGGTTAGGAGAAAGTGTGAAAAGAACAAGATTAAGATTTATTTGGTTTGTGATAATTCTGGCTGTCTTGGCTAGTATCCTCTTGTACACCCGTATGGGCAGTACTCCTAATATCAAAAAGAAGATATACAGCCAATGGTCTAAAGAATATGTCGTAACCAAGGACAAATTGTCTTATATCAGGACGACAAACAGTAAGACTGAAGATGTTGTGCTGTCTGAAGCACAGGGATATGGCATGGTAATTGCTGTGGATGCAGCTAAACAAGGCAATGCAAGTTCGGCTGATTTTGAGAAGCTCTACCAATATTATCTAGCTCATCGTCTGAAAGATACCCAGCTCATGTCTTGGAAACAGACGATTAAGGACGGAAAGAGCAATCATGAAGACGAAAACAATGCTACAGACGGCGATCTCTACATTGCCTATGCTTTGATTCAGGCGGCTAAACAGTGGCCGGACAAGGCTAAAGAATACCAAGCTCAGGCTCAGGCTATTCTGAAAGATGTCTTGGCTTATAACTATAATGAAAGCAATGGCGTTTTGACGGTTGGGAACTGGGCAAATGCAGAATCGAAATTTTATAATCTCATGCGGACTTCTGATACATTGCCGCAGCAGTTCCAAGCTTTCTATGAGTTGACCAAAGATAAGCAGTGGCTGACAATCCGGGATAAGATGCTCAGCAAACTTGAAGCAATCAGCGCTGATAACAAGACTGGTTTGATACCAGACTTTATCTGGGTTGAAGGCGACAAAGTTCGGGCAGCTGATGCTGATACGGTTGAATCTGCAAATGATGGCTATTATTCTTATAATGCCTGCCGACTTCCTTACAACCTGGCTCAAAGCAAGGATGAAAAAAGTCAAAAAATGCTGAAGAAGATGTTGAACTTCTTCCTCAATCAAGAAAAGATTTATGCGGGCTACAACCTGAAAGGCAAGGCTCTCAATAGTAATCAGGCTGGCAGCTTTACCGCTCCAGTATTCTATGCGGCTAATAACAATATAGAATTCCGCAAATTGGTGCAGCAAAATAAATATCTCTTCATGCAAGGCTTACCGTCAGATAATTACTATGACGCAGCTGTGACCACAATGATTGCTTTAGAAACTTTATAATGTAGAAACAAGCAAGATGAAAATTTTGCTTAAGATGATGCAGACAATAGGGTGGGACAGAATAATGTTTGTCTCATCCTTTTTTGAATAAAAGGATTGAGATTTATTTCGCAAAGCGTTAAAATAGAAAGCCTGTATTTATGCAAAATCAGGATTTACTCAGTTTCTAGATGTTGAGAAGTCTGTCATATGTTCAAATGGTCCGACACTATTTGTTCGCATGGTTAAGAACACTATCCATGAGGTTACTCTTCATATTATGAAGAGCGATGTTCTTGTCTCCGTTCCAATAAAGTTCTTGTTTTATGATTCTGAGCAAAATAGTTTTGTTCGTCAAAGAATTTATATATAATATACGGTACAAAGAGAGGACGAGTATGTATTGTGTAATTGAGATGTACGGGGACTATGAACCGTGGTGGTTCCTGGATGGCTGGGAAGAAGATGTCGTTGCAAAGAAGCACTTCGATGATTATTATCAAGCCCTTAAATATTATAAAAACCGCTGGCTGCAGATGGAAGAGCAGTCACCTCTGTATAAGAGCCGTAGTGATTTAATGACAATTTTTTGGGATCCGGAGGATCAGCGCTGGTGCGAGGAGTGCGATGAGAATGTTCAGCAATACCACTCTCTGTTTTTGCTGGAGAATGAGTGCAAGATTCCTAAAAGCAAATACCGCCCGGGCTATACTAAGCAGAACGGTCTTGAAAAGCACCGAGCTTGCTCAACTAAACTAAAATCCGCTAAGCCTCTTTAAATCGACAGAATATATTTTACAAATCTGATATTAGAGCAGCAGAAGAGACCTAACTTGTTAGAAGTTAAGTTTCTTCCGCTGTTTTTTTCTTTTTCTGGATTTTTTGCGAATAGTAAGGTGAGGAGGATGTATGGTTCAAGAAATTGCAAAAGAAATGATTAGGCAGGCTCGGCAAGAAGGGGCGCAGGATGTTTACCTGATTCCTAAGACTACTTGTTATGAGCTTTATATGAGAATCGGTGATGAACGTCGCTTTATAAAGACTTATGATTTTGAGCTTCTGTCAGCTGTTATCAGCCACTTTAAGTTTGTCGCAGGTATGAATGTTGGAGAAAAGCGCCGCAGTCAACTGGGGTCTTGCGATTATGACTGTGAGGAAGCCAAGGTTTCAATCCGGCTGTCGACAGTTGGGGATTACCGTGGTTTTGAAAGTCTGGTTATCCGGCTCCTTCATGATGAAGACAGGGAGCTGCGCTTTTGGTTTGAGCAATTGCCGGAGCTGCGCAAGAAAATTCAGGCTCGCGGCCTCTATCTATTCTCAGGGCCAGTCGGCAGCGGCAAGACTACCTTGATGTATCATTTGGCTCAGCTCAAATTTTCTGGCCAGCAGGTTATGTCGATTGAAGATCCGGTTGAGATTAAGCAAGAGGCTATGCTGCAGTTGCAACTGAACGAAACCATTGGTATGACTTATGACAGTCTAATTAAGCTGTCCCTGCGACATCGGCCGGATCTCTTGATTATCGGGGAAATCCGTGATCGAGAGACAGCCAGAGCAGTGGTTCGGGCAAGTTTGACCGGAGCTACGGTCTTTTCAACGATTCATGCCAAGAGTGTTCGCGGTGTCTATGAGCGGCTTTTGGAATTGGGCGTTAGCGAGGATGAGCTAAGAATGGTGCTGCAAGGTGTTTGTTACCAGCGTTTAATTGGGGGAGGAGGTGTCGTTGATTTTGTCAGTCAAAACTATCAAGAGCACGAAGCCGCAGTCTGGAATCAGCAGATTGATCAGCTTTTTGCAGAAGGACATATCAGTGCTGAGCAAAGGCAGACCGAAAAAATTGTCTACGCCTAAGCAGAAAAAGATTATTGAGCTCTTTCATAATCTCTTCAGCAGCGGTTTTCACCTAGCAGAGATTGTAGACTTTCTGAGGCGAAGTGCCTTGCTGGAGGAGGTATATGTCACTGAAATGCGGGCAGGATTGTCAGCTGGTCAGTCCTTTTCAGAGATTGTCAGTCGACTGGGATTTTCCGACAGTGTTGTAACCCAGCTGTCCTTATCTGAGCTGCATGGCAATCTGACACTTAGTCTAGGCAAAATTGAGGCCTATCTGGAAAATCTATCCAAGGTTAAGAAAAAATTGATAGAGGTGGGGACCTATCCTCTCATGCTGCTGGGCTTCTTAGTCCTTATCATGCTGGGATTGCGCAACTATCTTTTGCCTCAATTGGACAGCCAGAATCTAGCTACTCAGCTGATTAATCACCTGCCTCAGATCTTTTTGTGGAGCAGCCTTGCTTTAGCTGTCTTGGTTTCAGTGGCTCTCTTTTACTATCGAAAGTCATCCAAGATTCGTTTTTTCAGTAAACTAGCAGCTCTGCCCTTTTTTGGACATTTGGTACAGGCTTACTTGACCGCTTATTATGCTCGTGAATGGGGAAATATGATTGGTCAGGGCTTGGAACTGAGTCAGATTTTTGCGATTATGCAGGATCAACCGTCCCAACTCTTTAAGGAAATCGGAGAAGATATGGCTGCTGCATTACAAGGTGGTCAGGGCTATGCGGACAAGGTAGCAAGCTACCCTTTCTTTAAGAAAGAATTGTCCCTGATGATCGAGTATGGTGAGGTTAAGTCCAAGCTAGGCAGTGAGCTGGAAGTCTATGCTGAAAAGACCTGGGAGGAATTTTTTCTACGTATCAACCGGGCCATGAATTTCATTCAGCCCCTAGTATTTATTTTTGTTGCCTTAGTGATTGTTTTACTTTATGCGGCAATGCTCTTGCCCATTTATCAGAATATGGAGGTTCATTTGTAATGAAAAAACTTAATACCTTAAAAGTTCAAGCATTCACCCTTGTGGAAATGCTGATTGTCTTGCTGGTTATCAGCGTACTCTTGCTGCTCTTTGTGCCTAATCTGACCAAGCAAAAAGATGCTGTTTCAGATACAGGAACGGCAGCGGTGGTCAAGGTGGTAGAAAGCCAGGCGGAGCTGTATGAACTGAAGAATACCAATGAAGAGGCTAGCCTGAGCAAGCTAGTCAGTGCAGGAAATATCAGCCAGAAACAGGCAGATTCTTATAAGGCTTACTATGGAAAACACAGTGGCGAAACTCAAGCGGTTGCCAATTAAGGCTTTTACACTGCTGGAAAGTCTCCTCGTTCTTTTTGTCGTTAGTTTTCTACTACTAGGCTTATCTGGCTCGGTCAGGGCTGGCTTCAATCAGGTTCAAGAGCAACTCTTCTTTTTAGAGTTTGAGAGGCTTTATCAGGAGACGCAGAGGCTGAGCTTGGCTGGGCATGAGAAGCTTTCTCTGGAGATTTCAGGACGGCAGATTTCCAATGGCTATCAAGAACTGGATTTTCCGCAAACTTTGCAGGAACATGAGCAGCAGGTCATTCTGTTTGACCGGGCTGGTGGGAATTCATCACTCAGCAAGATTATTTTTCAGACGGAGGACAGGACAGTTGTTTACCAGCTTTATATGGGCAATGGAAAGTTTAAAAAGACGACAGCTTCAGGCTAGCATTCTGCTGGAAGCTCTGGTGGCTATGGCAGTTTTTGCGGCTATTGCCAGTCTGCTTCTGGGACAGATTAGCCGGTCTCGTAAAGAGCAGCAGATCCTTCTGCAGCAGGAAGAGGTACTTCGGGTAGCTCGTATGGCCCTGCAGACAGGACAAGAAGAGCTTCATACCAATGGAATTACTGTGCGCCAGCTGAAGACAGACAAGCAGCTACTGATCTATCACGAAGGGGAGGTAGTCATTCGTGTTCAAAAACCTTAAAGTTAAGGCTTTTACGCTCTTGGAAACTTTGGTTGCTCTGCTGGTACTTAGTGGTGGAATATTGGTCTTTCAGGCCATGACTCAGCTGCTTTCCTCAGAACTTCATCAGCAGGAAAATAATCAGCAGCAAGAGTGGCTGTTGTTTGCTGACCAGCTGGAGACCGAGCTTTCCCGTAGCCAGTTTGAAAAGGTTGATGACAATAAAATTTATGTCAAACAGGATGGCAGGGATTTGGCCTTGGGAAAATCCAAGAGTGATGATTTCCGTAAAACAGATAAGAGTGGTCGCGGTTATCAGCCCATGGTTTATGGTTTGGAAGCAGCTGATGTGCGTCAGGACGGTAAGCTTGTCCATCTTCATTTTCGCTTTGAAAAAGGCTTAGAGAGGGAGTTCGTCTATCGTGTGGAAGAAGAAAGTTGAGGCTGGTATTTTACTGTATGCGCTGCTGATGGCCGCTGTCTTTAGCCTGCTCCTGCAGTTTTATCTCAACCGTCAAGTCAGCAGTCAGCGTTTGCAGCTTTTCAACAGGGAAAGGACAGAAGCCTATGCAATGGCAGTTCTGACAAAAGCTGGGGCCAAGGAGGATAGCGGTGAGATGGAGTTTGAACAGGGCAAGGCTGTCTACCGCAGGCAAGGGAAGAATTTTGAAATCAGCAGTCGACTCAGCAGCGGGCATTCCTATTCCTTTACTTTTAGTACTTCTAAGAAAGATGAGAATAAAGCAAAGGAAGACAAGAAAGCAACTGATAAAAAAGAGAAAGCGATTTCGGACGAAGCTGGGAAGTCGGACTAATATAACTGTAAAATCTTTGTAATTTTATATATCTTGGAAAGGTTCCTTATTTTTGGTATGATAGGATGAACGGAGGATTCCATGAATTTTGAAAAGATAGAACAAGCTTATACTCTGATTCTCGAAAATGTCCAGAATATCCAAAACGCTCTGGCGACCAATTTTTATGATGCTCTGATTGAGCAGAACGGCATTTACCTAGATGGAGATACGGACTTACAAGAAGTTCTGACCAACGATGAAAAAATCCGCTCTCTGCATTTGAACAAGGAAGAGTGGCGGAGAGCCTATCAGTTTATCCTGATGAAGGCGGCCCAGACGGAGCCCATGCAGGTCAACCACCAGTTCACACCTGATACAATTGGTTTTCTGATTACTTTCTTATTGGACCAGCTAGCTCACGGAGAGGAAGCTGATGTATTAGAAATCGGCAGCGGAACCGGGAATTTGGCTGAGACTATTCTCAACCATACTCAAAAGAAAATAGACTATCTAGGTCTGGAGCTAGATGATTTATTAATTGACCTTTCTGCCAGCATTGCAGAGGTTATGAACTCTAAGGCTCACTTTGCTCAGGGGGATGCGGTTCGGCCTCAGGTTCTGAAAGAGAGTGATATCATTATCAGTGATTTACCGGTCGGTTATTATCCAGACGACAGTATCGCCTCTCGCTATGAAGTAGCTAGTCCGGATGAGCACACTTATGCCCACCATCTTCTAATGGAGCAGTCACTCAAATATCTGAAACCGGGAGGTTATGCCATATTTCTGGCACCCAATGACCTCTTGACCAGCGCTCAGGCTCCTCTGCTAAAAAAATGGCTCCTCGCCAAGGCTCAGTTTATCGCGATGATAACTTTGCCAGAGTCTATTTTCTCAAGCAGCAAGCATGCCAAAACTCTTTTTGTCTTGAGGAAGCAAGAAGCGAATAACATTCAGCCTTTTATTTATCCTCTGCGGGATTTGCAGGATCATGATGAAATGTTTAAATTCCGCCAAAGTTTTCAAAACTGGTACAAAGATAGTGAAATTCAAACAAAATTTTGATATAATAATTTTGAAAACGCTTAAAGAGGTGAAGAAATGTCGAAAACAATTTCTATTAATGCAGGAAGCTCAAGCTTAAAATGGCAACTCTATTTGATGCCGGAAGAAAAAGTCTTGGCTAAGGGCTTGCTGGAACGGATTGGTCTCAAGGATTCTATTTCAACAGTGAAATTTGACGGTCGATTAGAAAAGCAGGTTCTTGATATTGAAGATCACACGCAGGCCGTAAAAATTTTGCTGGACGATTTGAAACGTTTTAATATCATTGAATCTTATGATGAGATTACCGGTGTGGGCCACCGTGTTGTGGCTGGCGGTGAATACTTTAAGGATTCAGCCCTCGTTGATGAAGAAGTGATTCAAAAGGTAGAGGAGCTATCACTTCTGGCTCCATTGCATAATCCAGCCAACGCTGCAGGTATCCGTGCTTTTAGAGAAATTCTGCCAGACATCACCAGCGTGGTAGTCTTTGATACCTCTTTCCATACAACTATGCCGGAAAAAGCATATCGCTATCCGATTCCGACTAAATATTACACTGAAAACAAGGTCCGCAAGTACGGAGCTCACGGGACCAGCCATGAGTATGTAGCCAAGGAAGCTGCGAAAGTTTTGGGTCGTCCGATTGAAGAACTCAAGCTTATCACTTGCCATATCGGTAACGGAGCTTCCATCACAGCAGTTGACAAGGGCGTTTCTGTAGATACATCTATGGGATTCACACCACTTGGCGGAGTTATGATGGGAACGCGTACAGGGGATATTGACCCAGCTATTATTCCTTACCTGATGCAATACACAGATGACTTTAATACTCCGGAAGATATTAGCCGCGTCTTGAACCGTGAGTCAGGCCTGCTGGGAGTTTCTGAGAAGTCTAGTGATATGCGTGATATCCATGAGGCAATGCGGGCAGGTGATGCCAAGGCTCAATTAGCCAACGACATTTTTGTAGACCGGATTCAGAAATATATTGGTCAGTATCTTGCTGTTTTGGATGGAGCTGATGCTATCATCTTTACCGCAGGAATTGGTGAGAATTCTGTGACCATTCGTGAACTGGTTATTAATGGTATTTCTTGGTTTGGCTGTAACGTAGACCCAGAAAAGAATGTGCGCGGTGCAGAAGGGGTAATTTCCAGTCCTGATGCCAAGGTCAAAGTCTTGGTTATTCCAACTGACGAAGAATTGGTCATCGCGCGTGATGTCGAACGATTCAAAAATCAATAAATTAAGAAAATCTAAAAGCTCAGTTTGAATGGGCTTTTTGTATGCTTTAAGAAAGGATTTTCTTGGTTGTTGGCCTTGAAAACATTGAGCGATTCGATCTCATAGTCACTATCAGTATTGGCTCTCAATACGTGATATATAAAATGCTTGCAGTTAAGAATTGTCTATACAAAAAGAGAAAATTGAGCTATACTAGGAAGGAAAAGGAGGAAGATATGAAAGCAATTCTAAAAAAATTAGAGTACATCCTACTGACTCTGTTTGTCTTATTTCTCAGCCAGATACCATTTATATTTATCCGACAGATGACTGCTTCTGAGAAGAGTTTTTCAGCTGGACAGACTATCTTTGTGCTGGTGGTGTATCTTTTGATTATCTTTTTTGTTCTGAGAATGGCTAAGCAAGAAGAACTGCTGAGTTTAGACTTTAGCTTCTTCAAATGGTCTTCGTTTGGTTGGTTAGCTGTTTCTAATGTTGTCATGATTGGCGTCAATATGTTAGGAGCAATTATCATGCTGCTGGAAGGTCAGGCTATATCCACTGCTAATCAGGATGCCTTGAATGCATTATTTCAGCATGTACCCAAGATTTTATTAGTGGTAGGAGCTGTGATTCAGGCCCCTATCTTGGAGGAAGTGGTCTTTCGCGGCTTGATTCCTCAGAAGATTTTTACCAAGCATTATGTTTGGGGATTGGTTGTAGGAGTCATTCTTTTCGGTCTTTTTCATGGTCCAACCAATATCGGCAGTTTTGTTATCTATGCAGGTATGGGTGCTGTTTTAGCCGCGGTTGCTTACATATTTAAGCGTTTGGAAATGTCTATTTTGGCACACATGCTGAGAAATGGAGTTGCAGTACTCATCATGATACTGACAGGTTTGGTGAACAAGTAGGAAAGCAGAGAATATCTGCTTTTTTTGTCATTTGAGGCACAAATTAGGACATTTGAGGGGATTTCTCCTAGCTTGCTCTTACTTCTTCTATAATGAGAAGAGAAGAATGGAGAGAATATGCTGAAATTAGAGAAAATCATTCAATTGTTATTGCTGGCTATGTTGACTCAGACGGGACTGCTGCTCATACTTCATCCAATGCCTCATCGCTTGGTCTTTAGTCATGCTAATTTGCTTTTTATGGTGGGCTTGCTGGGATTGCTTTTTTGTTGTGCCTTTTATTTTTCCAGACAACTGCAGGAAATCAAAGGTTCTTTGCGTCAGTCAAGCAACTATCGACACCTGCTTTTCTTGTATTTTTTGATGATTTTGGTCAATGCTGCGGGGGTTCTTCTGCTGTGTGGTAAGGAGGCGCAGTCAGGACAGGCGATGGAGCAGATGATGACGGAGAGTTTTCTGTCATCTTCTCTTTTGCTTCTGGGGATTGATATTGCCGTTTTATCCCCTGCAGCACCGAAATTGTTTGACAGTGACTTCTCTCTTCGCTATCGGAAGAGCTGGGGGATTGCACTAGGTTTGCTCTGCTTTTCCCTTGCGAAAAATCCTCAGGAGACTCTGTGTTTTCTGTTCTATCTGGTTTTGGGACTAGTCTTTGCCCATCTCCTCAGGCCTTATTTTCAGCGTTTGGAGCTGTCTATGCTGGCCCATATTCTCCGAAATATGATTATTCTCAGCCTTTTACCCTTTTGCTTTTAGAAAGTGTTTTGTCAAATAGAAGAATTATGGTAAAATGGTAAATGAAACAAGGGACTAGATAAGGTCTTCTTGTGAAGTCGAGTGCAGTTCATAGGACTGGATGCTGCATCTGCTGAGAGCTTTGCGGTACACTAGATGAGTGTGCCTTTTTTGTTGAAGAGCAGGGCAGCAAATAGAAATGAGATGAAAGTCAAATGGTAAATCTAAAAGCAATTGCTCCAGATGGCCGAACGGGCCTCTGTGGTATTATCAATGCGACGCCGGATTCCTTTTCAGATGGTGGGCGCTACAACACGGTTGAGACGGCATTGTCTCAGGCTAGAAAGCTGATTGCTGAGGGAGCTCACATGCTGGATATTGGTGGTGAGTCTACTCGGCCAGGCAGTCATTTTGTGGCTATTCAAGAAGAGATAGAGCGGGTGGTGCCGGTCATTGAAGCTATTCGTCGGGAAAGCGATATTCTGATTTCTGTGGACACTTGGAAGTCGGAAGTGGCTGCAGCAGCTTTGGCTGCGGGTGCAGATATTATAAACGATATTACTGGTCTCTTGGGCGATGAAAAGATGGCGGAGACGGCTGCGAAATATGGCGCGCCAGTCATTGTCATGTTTAATCCAGTGATGGCTCGTCCTCAACATGCCAGCTCAAGGATTTTCCCAGAATTTGGCTTTGGTTCAGCCTTCACAAAGGAAGAGTTATCTCTTTTTACAGAGCTGCCGATTGCAGAACTAATGTGGAAGTGTTTTGAGAAATCTTTGAAGGTGGCCGAAAATGCTGGTCTTTCGCGTGATAATATCATGCTGGATCCAGGGATTGGTTTCGGTTTAACCAAGCGGGAGAATCTTCTCATTTTGCAGGAGCTGGGTAGTCTCCATCAGGCTGGTTTCCCTATTTTTCTTGGGGTTTCTCGTAAGCGGTTTCTCGTTAGTATCTTAGAAGAAAACGGCTTTGAGGTCAATCCTGAGACTCAGGAAGGCTTTGAAAACCGTGATATAGCTTCAGCCCATCTGACTACCCTTGCGGCTAGCAGAGGCGTTGAAGTTGTCAGAGTGCACGAAGTGGCTAAGCACCGGATGGCTGCTGCCGTTGGCGATGCTATTCGTCTAGCACAGCAGACAGAAGATCTCAATCTAGGTCAGTACAAGTAAGATGAAAAAACAAGAATTACCTGATTTAAGCTGGCTGGAAGCCTATCGGACAGCCAGTCCCAATTTTGGCTTGGAGCGAATGGAGCGTTTGCTGGAGCTGCGGGGGAATCCGCATTTGCAGTTACCAGTCATTCATATTGCAGGGACGAATGGCAAGGGTTCAACTATTGCCCATCTGCGCCAACTTTTGGAGGTGCGAGACCTGCGTGTTGGCACCTTTACCTCTCCTTATCTAGTCAGCTACAATGAGCAGATTGCCATTAATGGCAATGCGATTTCCGACCAAGACCTTCAGAGATTACTGAGCCTTTATCAAGACCTTTTAGCCCAGAATGCTACAGACTCTGGCTTGCAAGGGGTGACTGAGTTTGAGATTGTGACTGCTCTGGCTTATGATTACTTTGCCCAGCAGCAGGTGGATGTGGCTATTATCGAGGTCGGCATGGGTGGGCTTTTGGACAGTACCAATGTCTGTCAGCCCTTGCTGACCGCTATCACGACAGTCGGCCTAGATCATGTAGCCCTGCTGGGGGACAGTCTAAAGGCTATTGCCCAGCAAAAAGCTGGCATTATCAAGCCTGGAGTTCCAATTTTGACCGGTAGGTTGGAGCCAGAGGCTCTGGCAGTAGTTGAGCAGAAGGCTGCTGAAAAAGATTCCCCGCTCTTTTCTTGGTCTCAAGACTATCAAGTGGAACATCAAGAGTCAGAGGAGGGGGAGTGCTTTTCCTTTTCGAATGCCTATCGGGTCAAAGACTCCTATCAAACAGCTCTGATGGGACTGCATCAGGCGGACAATGCTGGATTGGCTCTGCACTTGTGTGACCTATACTGTCAGCTGCAGTCGCTGCCCTTTTTAACAAAAGAAGAGGTTGAGAGGGCCTTGCTTGCTGCTGTATGGCCAGGGCGTTTGGAAAGGATATCGGATCAGCCGCTCATCCTTCTGGATGGAGCCCATAATCCCCATGCCCTTCGGTCGCTAGCAGCGACATTGGACCAGCATTATCCGACGTATAGAAAGCATATTTTATTTGCTTGTATCCAAACCAAGGCCTTGGATGATATGGTGGAGCTGCTGCAAAAGATTCCCAAAACAGCTATAAGCTTGACAGCTTTTGCTGATCCGCGGAGTTTTTCTAAAGAAAGTATGCAAGCCTTGGCTGAGCAGCAAGGTCTGTCTTACAAAGAATGGCCGGATTATTTATCAGATTATTTAGCAGTAGAGCATGAGTCAGATGAGCTTTTGCTGATTACGGGTTCTCTTTATTTTCTGGCTCAGGTTAGAAAATCAATCCTTGAGAATCGCAAGTTAGACTTTGCTGAGCGTCCTTCTCAGTCAAGTCAGTTATCAAAAAATAAAAATGAACATAGGAGCATATATGGACACGAAGAAAATTGAAGTAGCTGTTGCCCAGATTATTGAGGCGGTTGGAGAAGACGGAAGCCGCGAAGGTTTGCAGGAGACGCCACAGCGCATTGCTAAAATGTACCAGGAAATCTTTGCTGGGCTGGGTGAGACGGCTGAGGAGCATCTGGCCAAGTCTTTTGAAATCATTGATAATAATATGGTAGTGGAGAAGGATATTTTCTTTCATTCCATGTGTGAGCACCACTTCCTGCCATTTTACGGGAAGGTTCACATCGCCTATGTGCCTAATGGTCGGGTAGCAGGCCTGTCCAAGCTGGCTCGAACAGTAGAGGTTTATGCCAAGAAACCGCAGATTCAAGAGCGATTGACCGTAGAGATTGCTGAAGCCTTGATGGACTATCTGGGTGCTCAAGGGGCTTTGGTCTGGGTGGAAGCTGAGCATATGTGTATGAATATGCGAGGAGTCAGAAAACCTGGCACTGCAACGGTTACTACAGCGGCTCGTGGCGTTTTAGCGACGGATAAGGACCTAAAAAATGAAGCTTACAAACTGATGGGACATTGATTTTATTAATGGTGGAGCGTGTCGGGAAAGGCTAGATAGTTTTATCAAGAATGAAATGCAGAAACTTGAATCAGAAAGGATAAGAAAATGGATCAGCTGCGCATTAAGGATTTGGAAGTGTATGCCTATCACGGTCTGTTTGGAGCGGAGAAGGAATTGGGCCAGCGTTTTGTGCTGGATCTGATTTTGGACTATGATATGACTCGGGCTGCCAAAACAGGCGACCTGACAGCTTCTATCCACTATGGAGAGTTGGCTCAGGATTTGACCCACTGGTGTCAGGAGAGCAAGGAAGACTTGATTGAGACGCTGGCTTACAAGCTGATTGATCGGATTTTTCTGACTCATCCTTTGGTACAGAAGGTCAGCTTGGAGGTCAAGAAGCCTTGGGCGCCAGTTCCGCTGCCTTTAGAGACCTGCTCAGTCAAGCTAGTGCGTCAAAAGCGGAAAGCCTTTATCGCTCTGGGAAGCAATCAAGGCAGCCCAGCTGCCAATCTGGATGCGGCTTTGGAAAAAATAGCAGAGCAAAATATAAGAGTTTTGCAGGCATCAAGTCGTATTGAGACAGAGCCTTGGGGTGGCATTGAGCAGGATCCGTTTCTCAATCAAGTTGTTGAAGTTGAGACTTGGCTCAATCCTGAGGAGTTAATGCAGACCCTGCTAGCTATCGAAGCGGATCTAGGGCGCGTGCGAGAGATCAAATGGGGACCGCGCGTGATTGATCTGGATATCCTTTACATAGGACAGGAGGAGATATACAGTCCGGACTTGATTGTTCCTCATCCTTATGTGGCTGAGCGGGCTTTTGTCTTGCAATCTTTGGTGGAAATCGCCCCACACTTTGTCGATCCGGTGCAGAAAAAAAGCATCCGCCAACTCTGGGATGCGATCGAAAAATAAGAAAAGAAGCTTGTCGCAAGGCAAGTTTTTTTATTGTCTGAACTTTTTCTGAACTTGCCCCTGTATACTAAAGAAAAATCAAAAGGAGTTCAGTATGGAACATATAGTGAAAATAGAAGGAGTCTGCAAAAAGCATGGTAGCAAGCAGATTTTAGAAGATATTTCTTTTACAGCTAGAAGCGGGCGGATTACAGCTTTTCTAGGCCCGAATGGTGCTGGTAAAAGTTCGACCTTGAGGATTCTCTTGGGATTAGATCGGGCGACGTCTGGGACTGCGACTTTTGATGGGCAAACCTATCAGTCAATGACCTATCCGCTCAGAACGGTAGGTGCAGCCTTTGACGGCATTGGCGGTCTGCCAAATCGAAAGGTCTATGACCACTTGAGGATTATTGCGGCGAGTAATGCTATTTCCAAGTCTCGGATCGATGAGGTTTTGGAGATGACTGGAATCGCTCATAAGAGGAAGGACCTCTTGTCAAGCCTGTCTCTAGGGGAAAGTCAGCGGCTGGGTTTGGCAGCAGCTTTGCTGGGTGATCCTCAGTTTCTTATATTAGATGAGCCGACCAATGGACTGGATCCAAGTGGGATTAAGTGGTTTAGAAAGTTCATCCGTCAGCAGGCTGATTTAGGGAAAACGGTACTTCTATCTTCTCATATCCTATCAGAGGTGCAAATGGTGACAGATGATGTAGTCTTGATTCATCATGGACGAATTATTGAGCAGGGACGATTGGAAGAGGTGCTGCAAGATTCAGACAGTCTAGAAGAACTCTTCTTTGATTTGACAGAGGAGGTATAAGATGAAAGAAACGATGTCCTTATTGCATTCAGAATGGTTGAAAATTTGCTCAACCAAGGCTTTCAAAGTGAGTATGGCCTTCATGCTGCTATTGGTGCCTGCCGTATCTTGGCTGGAGGGTCGACAGTATTTATCTGTCGGCTTGGATGCCACACCTGAAATGGTTCCCGGTCTGGCAGAAGCCATTGACCCGCTGGAATATCTAGGCCTCAATGGTGCCTCTATGGCAGGCATGGTTTTGGTCATCTTAGCTGGAATTTTGGGAGCTATGGAATTTCAGTCTCATAGCTTGAGAACCAGTCTCTTGACCTGTAATAACCGCCTGAAGTTGCTTGTGGGGAAACTCATGACATTTGCTTGCTTTTCTCTTGCCACTAGCTTTTTATCAATCTACTTTAGTTATATGGCCATGCATCTCGCTTTAGGAAAGGAAGGGCTTGATCCGATTCTGCTCAATCAGGCAGCTTGGAGTCTGATTTTGTGGAAAACCTTATCTCTGACCTTATTGGGAATCCTTTCGTTTTTGTTAGGTTTATTGGCTCGGACCATGCTAGTTCCTCTGCTTTTTCTCGTACCACAGATCTATAATCTGGGGAACTACCTGGCAGCTCACACGAGTTGGGGAGCTTATCTGCCACAGCCAGCAGGAGAGTTGTTTGCTGCAACGCCGACTTCCCAATATGCCAACAATCCCTCACAAGGACTGTTGATACTTGGTGCATGGTTACTAGTCATCGGCGGCATGACCTCTCTGCGCTTTTTGAAGACTGATTTAGGAGGGCGATACTGATGATAATAGCTCTGCTTAAAAGTGAATGGATTAAGTTCCGTTCTTACTATCTCGCTTTTGGTGCAGCCTTGGTGGCTCTGGTAGCTGTTCCATTTTTTCTAATGAATCTTGACTACAGTCAGACAGCAGTTGGCCAGACGAAGGCTCTGAGCGAGGCTTTGCATGCCCTCTATCTGGCGCAGCCTGTCATCGTCATCTTTACTTCCCTCTATTTTGCCCAGGAGTTTGTCAAGTCTGGGATGCGAACGAATTTTCTAACTGTATCAAATAGAAGGGCTTGGTTGGCTGGGAAAATCCTTTTTTTGTTCTTGCTGCTCTTGGTTCTCTACAGTATCATGATAGGCAGCTGTTTCCTTGTTATGCTGGCTCGATTTGACCTAGACTTTAGCTGGTCCTTACTGGGGAAATTCCTCTATTACAGCTCTTTTGGTCTTCTCAGCAATCTTTTTCTGGCTTTTTTAACTGCCGGCCTCGCTTTGCTATTTCAATCTTGGGTTGTGCCGGTGTCGGTGCTCTTTCCTCTCTTGATTGGTCTCAGCCGTTTATTGGCGACTTTCATCAAAGAAGCAAAATACCTGCCCGATCTAGCTACCCTAAATCTTTTTGAGTATGAAGGGCTTCAGCATTCAATAGATCTATCAGGGCTGGGAATACAGCTGTTATGGCTAGCTTTGGTTTGGAGCTCTGCTATATTCTTAACCTTGAAACGAGATGTTCGCTAGAGGTATGCTATAATGGAATTCATGAGACAGTATCGTATTTTGGTGGTTGATGACGACCGGAGCATTTTGAAGCTGGTGAAAAATGTCCTAGAGCTTGATGCTTATGATGTGACGACGCTTGATCGGATAGAAGAGCTAGAGCTGACGCTTTTTGTCGGATATGATTTGATTCTGCTGGATGTGATGATGGAGCCTGTTAATGGTTTTGAGCTGTGTTCCTATATTCGTCCTCATCTTTCGTGTCCCATCATCTTTTTGACGGCTAAGGAGTTGGAGTCGGAAAAGGTGGAAGGCCTCTTTCGCGGAGCAGATGACTATATTGTCAAACCTTTTGGGACCAAAGAATTGCTGGCGCGTGTCAGAGCTCATCTTCGGCGGGAGGAGAGACGGGAGGAGCGATATTCTGAAATAGCTTCTTGCCAATTTTATCCAGAGCGCTATGAAGTTGCCTGTTTTGGTAAAGTCTTGAAATTTTCAGAGCGAGAGTTTAAGTTGCTGCATTTACTAGCTAGCAATCCCAAGCAGACCTTTTCAGCTGAACGCCTGCATACCTTGCTTTACCCAGAAAGCTCAGAAACACAGCTTCGCTCCATCTCAGAATACGTATATCAGATTCGCCAAAAATGCAAACAAGAAGGGCTGCAAGCAATCGCAACAGTGAGAGGAGTAGGCTATAGATGGCAATTAGAACCCGAAATTTCAAAAGCCTAGTCTGGACAACCAGTTTAAAAATCGTCTTTTTTCATGTTTTGATTTTTGTGCTTATAGGCTATGAATTTACGCAAGGAAGTAATCACGTTCTTTTCACCTTGTTCTTTTGGGCAGGGAGCTTGCTGCTGATTACTTTTTATCATATTTTGAAATTGCTCCGAAAAATCGACAGGGAAATAAAAATGCTAAAGAGCGAGAAGCTTTTAGAAGAAAATCAAAGCCAGCTTTTTCGGATCGAGGAAATGCTCGAAGTTTATAGCGATTTACGGAGCAGCCATCAAGAAAATGCTCGTCTTCTAGAAAGAGAGCAGCAGCATAATCAGGAGTTGATTTTACAGCTATCAGCGACATCGCACGATTTGAAGACGCCCCTAACTGTGATTAAGGGGAATGCTGAGCTTTTGGAGTTGGCGCAGTTGGGCCAGCCACAGGCAGACTATGCTACTGAGATTTTGCAGGCTAGTCACAAGATGGAAGAGTATTGTGGCTCTTTGATTGATTACGCTAAGACCTTTCAGATTGATTCTAATCAGTTCAGTCAGCTTTCCTTGGAGGATTTTTTGGCTTATCTACAGGACGATTGGGCACTGTTCAGCAAACAGGAAAGCTATCGTTTCTATCTCCAAGAAGATTGTGATCTTAGTCTGATTTTGTCAATTCATTTGGACTATCTCAAGCGAGCTTTGCTCAATATTTTACTGAATGCGCTTGAACATGCAGACCAGAATCAAAAGGAAGTCAAGCTAACGGTATCAGTGCAGCAGGACCAGTTAGTTTTTGCTATCTGGAACAATGGCCCTGCATTTTCAGAGGAGATGCTGCTGGGAGCGGAACAGCTCTTTTATCAGAGTGACCAAAGCCGCAATTCAGCTAATCCCCATCATGGTATCGGCTTAGCCTTTTCTAAGCAGGTAGCTCTCTTGCATGGTGGTCGTCTGATCCTACTCAATCCAGACCAAGGAGGAGCTTGTGTAGAATTGACTGTAGCTTTGGAAATCAAATAACAAAGGAAATCAATAAAGATGATGAAAGGACTGCAATGTTTAAATTTTCAGTCCTTTTTTTGCCGCTTTCTTCTTGACAAAATATGTAAAGCTAGCTATACTATATTTGGAAGGTAAAGTTTGTTTTACATTACGGAAAAGAGGCAGCCTTGGAAAATCGAATTCAAGAATTACGAAGAAGAAAAAAGCTCAGCCAGGAGGAGTTGGCTGAGAAGCTAGAGGTCACGAGACAAACGATTATTTCTTTGGAAAAAGGCCGCTACAATGCCTCGCTGCTTTTGGCTCATAGAATTGCATCCTTTTTCAATTTAAGGATTGAAGAAGTGTTTCTCTTTGAGGAGGATGAATCATGAAATGGACTTATTTGTGTAAATGGATATTGGCTATTTTGGTGGTGGTTGGCTTATCTTATCTCCATTTGCAAGCCGATTTTATCCCTAAGGAAATCCTGCCTTTTGTGGGAATATTCCTTATTGTGGTGATGTTGAAAATTTTTCAAGCGTATGAAAAATAGGAGGCCGACATGGAAACATTAACTAAACAAGAATTTCGAAAAAAACTTCAAAGGAAAGTTATCGTGGGGCGTATCTTAACCTTTATCATCTTGGTAGGACTGGCCTGGAGCCACTTTCATTCTCTGGATGATCAGCAGGAAGGAGTCATGGTTGGTATCCTGCTGGGGCTTTCTTTGCTGACCATTCGGTATAATCTGGTCCTAAGACGGGAGGAAAATTTTGAGAAGCTCTACATTCAGGTGACTGATGAGCGCAATCGCATGATTGACGAAAAGACTCGTACTTAGCTTTTTAATATCCTTTTGCTGCTGGCAGCGAGCTTGAGCGTTTTGTCTATGGTTTTCCCAATCATCTTAAGTCTCAATCAGTTTCTGACCTTGACCATTATCCTGGTTTTGGGACTTTACTATCTCTTGCGTTTTCTCCTGTCTAAGCGTTATTAAGAAAAAAGCTGGCGACGCCAGCTTTCTAAACAAGCTTTTAACAGAGCTTGTTTTTATTTTCTATAGAGTCGATCATACTGGTAAACGGGGTCCATGGTCACATGGATGCCTAGTTTGCGCAGGACGTTTTTGTCTTCATCAGTCAGAGTGACAGTGGAGTGGGCCTCGCTGCCCTTGAGATTACCGAGTTGCTGCATAGCATTTGCTGCATCTTGATTTTCCATGGCTGTGATTGCCAGAGCCATTAAGATTTCGTTTGAGTGGAGGCGAGGATTGCGGCTGCCCAGATGATTGATTTTCAGGCCTTGGATTGGCTTGACATACTCAGGTTCAATCAGCTTGGTCTCTTTGGCAATATTGGCTAATTTCTTTATGGCATTAATCAATACAGCTGCCGTAGGACCAAAGAGTTCAGAGGTTTTACCGGTTACGATTTGACCGTTTGGCAATTCCAAGGCCAGAGCTGGCTCACCAGTGCTTTCAGCCTTGGTACGAGCAGCAACTGTTACCTTACGGTCCAGCGGTGTGATACCCAGATCGTTCATCAAGAGTTCGATTTTCTTGACAGCAGATTCAGAAACGCGCTCTGCCTTGAAGTCCAGAATGGTCTGGTAGTAGCGACGGATGATTTCCTGTTGAGATGCTTCAATGGCAGCCTCATTGTCCACAATAGCAAAGCCGACCATGTTGACGCCCATGTCTGTTGGAGAAGCATAAGGAGACTTACCTAAGATACGTTCTAGCATGCGCTTGAGGACTGGGAAAATCTCAATATCACGGTTGTAGTTGACTGTGGTCTTGCCATAAGTCTGCAGGTGGAAAGGGTCAATCATGTTGACATCGTCGAGGTCTGCTGTCGCTGCCTCATAGGCTAGATTGACCGGATGGTGCAGGGGCAGATTCCAAACGGGGAAGGTTTCAAACTTGGCGTAGCCTGACTTGATGCCATTGATTTGGTCGTGGTACATGTTGGACAAGCAAGTAGCCAATTTACCAGAACCAGGACCAGGTGCAGTCACTACGACTAGATTACGGCTAGTTTGGATGTAGTCGTTTTTCCCCATACCTTCAGGTGAGATGATATGGTCCATGTCGGTCGGATAGCCCTTGATCGGGTAGTGGATGTAGGAGTCAATCCCATTTTTTTCTAGCTGAGAACGGAAGAGGTCAGCTGCTGGCTGGCCAGAATACTGGGTGATGACCACTGAGCCTACATAAATATCCAGCTCGTTAAAGGTATCGATTAGTCGTAGCACTTCCTGGTCATAGGAAATACCCAAATCACCACGCGCCTTAGAGTGCTCAATGTTGTTGGCATTGATAGCAATGACAATCTCCACTTGGTCCTTGAGCTCTTTGAGCAGTCTGATTTTATTGTCTGGCTCATAGCCTGGCAGGACGCGGGCAGCATGGAAGTCTTCCAGCATTTTACCGCCGAATTCCATGTAAAGTTTGCCCTCAAATTGATTAATGCGCTCCAAGATATGGTCGCGCTGCAGGTTTAAGTATTTCTCAGAATCAAAAGCAATTTTTTTCATGTATATGTTCACCTCTGCTAAGCATTATAACAAAATTTTCTTCAAATTGGAAAGTTGAAAGGGAAAGTATTAGACAAAAGAGATAGCAGCCCGAATGAAGAACGGACTGCCTTTTGAAATTAATAGTTGGTAATCGTGTCCACCGTTGAGCGATCCAGCTTTTTGACCAAAGCTTGCAGGAAGGCTTGGGCTTGCAGGAAATCGTCCATGGCATAGAGAGTTTGGTGGGAATGGATGTAGCGGGCGCAGACACCAATGGTAGTAGATGGTACGCCGCCGCTTTGGAGATGGGCAGCACCAGCGTCCGTTCCGCCCTTGCCACAGTAATATTGATACTTGATGCCAGCTTCCTCAGCAGTTGTCAAGAGGAAGTCCTTCATAGCTGGCAGCATGAGATGACCAGGATCAAAGAAGCGAATCAACGTTCCGTCTCCGATGGCTCCTTGACCACCATAGATGTCGCCCGCTGGGGAGCAATCTACAGCCAGAAAGACCTCAGGAGCAAATTTTGTTGTTGAAGCATGAGCACCACGCAGGCCAACCTCTTCTTGAACATTGGCACCGACATAGAGTTGGCTGCCTAGTGGTTGACCAGACAAGGCTTGAGCCAATTCGCTGACCATAAGGACGCCGTAGCGGTTGTCCCAGGCTTTGGAGATGATGTTCTTGCCGTTAGCTGTGAGAATAGCAGAGCTGTCTGGCACGATCGTGTCTCCTGGCCGAATGCCGTAGCTTTCAGCTTCCGCCTTATCTGCAAAGCCACCGTCAAAGACAATATCAGCAATTTGTGGCATAACTGGTCCGCCAGATCCGCGCGTCAGATGAGGAGGGACAGAGCCTGAGATAAGAGGGATTTCCCGACCTTCACGGGTAAAGAGTTTGAAGCGTTGGCTGCTAACGACCAGGGGGTTCCAGCCGCCGATTTCCACCACGCGGAAGGTCCCGTCCGGCTTAATCTCGCTGACCATAAAGCCAACCTCATCCATGTGGGCCGCTACCAATACACGGGGAGCATTTTCAGCTTGAGAATGCCGAACCCCGAAGATACCGCCCAGACCGTCGGTGACGACCTCATCAACATGGGGAGCGATTTTTTCTCGCAGGTAACTGCGAACAGGTGCCTCGTGACCCGAAATAGCAGAAAGCTCTGTTACTTCCTTGATTTTTGAAAATAATGTTGTCATAAACTTACCTTCTTTCTGCCCCCTATTTTATCACTTTTTGCGGTAAATGAGTAGGAAAATCTTATAGCTTGCCTGAATCAAGAGGACTGCCCGCCCAAGAATCCAGCTTCTCCCAGGAAAATCTGGAATATTGTTTGTCGCCTCTGCTCTTTTGTGTTAAAATATTCTACATGAAAGCTAAAAAAATCATTTTAACCACAACTGCCCTCTTGGGGGCTGGAGCGCTGGCTTTTGGGGCAGCCAAAGTCGTACAGGAACAGAAAAGACTGCGTAATCGGGAGGAAATCGTCGAGCTTGTGCGAGATTTCTTTTCCAGTCAGGGTACTATTTCCTGCCTTTATGTCAAGCTCTACGAGTCCACAGATGACCGCTTGGTTGGCGGTCTGGTCTTAGAGGACGACCGCCATTTTGCTTTTGTCTATGAAAATGGTCAGCTAAGCTACGAGGAAGAAGTATGATTGTTCCTGTAAATATAGAGGAATTGGCTTCTTATGTCAATGATGGGGAGAAGACTGTCTTCTTTTTCACGGCTGACTGGTGCGGAGATTGCCGATTTATCAAACCTTTTCTGCCAGAGATAGAAGCGGAAAATCCTGACTATCGCTTTATCCAGGTGGACCGGGATGCCTATTTGGATCTGGCCAAAGAGTGGGACATTTACGGGATTCCCAGCTTAGTAGTGCTAGAAAAGGGACAGGAGATTGGCCGTCTGGTCAATCGTGAACGCAAGACCAAGGGTCAAATCAATGAATTTTTAGCGAGTATAAGATAAAAAGGGAGCGTAAAATGATTTTTACCTATAATAAAGAATATGTCGGCGACGTGCTGATGGTTATTGCTGCGGACAATCAAGGAGCTAAACTGGCGGCTGAGCGCAAGGGACGGGTAGCGCGTGTTTACCGTGAAGATAATGACCAGACTGTAGCTTGGAATATTTTTGAGCAGTCTGACCTTTTTGAAATAGCAGAGCGCGGCCAGGTCTTTTTGACAGATGAGCAAGTGGCTATTCTCAATCAGGAGCTGAGCAAGGCAGGCTTCCCAGCGGACTTGGTTAATGACAGCCAACCGAAGTTTGTGGTTGGCCAAATCGTTGATATGGTAGCTCATCCAGATAGTGACCACCTGAATATCTGCCAAGTGCAGGTAGCTGCTGATAAGACTGTTCAAATCGTGGCCGGTGCTCCTAATGCCAAAGTCGGCCTCAAAACGATTGTGGCTCTGCCGGGTGCCATGATGCCCAAAGGGAATTTGATTTTTCCTGGAGAACTTCGAGGCGAAAAGAGTTTTGGTATGATGTGCAGCCCACGGGAACTTCAGCTGCCGAATGCGCCTCAAAAACGCGGCATCATTGAATTAGCCGATAGCGAACTAGTTGGAACTGCCTTTGACCCAGCCAAGCATTGGCAGGGATAAAGGTGAGGAATTAACATCATAAAAAGCTCAGAAATGGGCGAGGTATCCTAATAACATCCGAAATATAAAATAGAGCGAATTGATTTGTGTAGTCGTTTCGCTCTTTTTTTTTATAGTAATAAATTTAGCGTTATAAATCTATCTCATGCTAATGGTAGAGAAGATAAATAATTAACAGATGAAAAATCAATCTAACACAATGATGAGTATAATGAATCTGCTTCTTACTCATTTTTCTGTCATAGAAAAAGCTTACTGAGATTAAAATTAAAAGTATAGATATTAAAGCTTTCAGTAAAAAATTGAAGAAAAATAAATTCAGAAGAGTTAGGAAAAATAAAAACAAACTGATGATTAATGAGATTTTGGAGCTACTCATTTTCTTTTTATAAGCGAAATAGGTTGAAAATAATAAAAGAATGGAGTAAACAAAAGCTATATAATTCATTAGATATCCTCCGTAATCTAAAGTGTTTTGTCTTAACAATCACCACATTGTCTCAAAAGAAGACGCTGTCGCTATTACTTTGTGAGTCGGTTGTTGATTGAGGAGTGGCTGTGGGGCTCTGGTTTGGAGTGCTGTAGTTGTATTGGTAAATAAGGTTGTTTAGGCCTTGGTCTTCCAATACTTTGAGGCGCTTTCTCTTGAAAACAATGCCGATGAGTTGGCTGTCAGGATAGGCATAAATCTTGTGGCGGGGATGGTTAAAGGCTGCAAAGTCATGGAAACCGTCCTCCATCCAAAGACTAATCTCGGATTCTTCACTGTCTCGGCTGTAGCGAGCATGACTAATCTGCTGCATGGGAATGCAGTAGGTGGCTGCTGATAAGAGTCCGCTATAATGGTAGGTCACATAGTCGTGGTCAAAGGAGAGGATAGTCGCATGAATGCTTAGCCTGCGAATAGCAAAGATAAGGAGTAGTAAGAAGAAAGCAGCAACCAGCAGACTAAGGGCAAAGAAAATAGTGTCTTTGTAGGGGTTGGAGCTAGTCAGATAGTCTACGGCAGTCCAAGCAGAAAAGCCTCCGAACCAAAGAGAAATCAGTATAAAAAGAAGATTTTTCACAGGCGAATGTTTAATGGTCATCGGAGCCTCCGTTGTACAAGTCAAGTAGGAAAGGGACAGAAGCTGCAATTTTCCTTTTTATCCATACTATACCACATTTTTTTCATTTTTTGTCTCCTATTACGAATGATAAGTTAGGAGGATATAAAATGTATAATAAAGTAATTGTAATCGGCCGGCTGACGGCTACGCCTGAACTGCACAAGACTGCGAATGAAAAATCTGTGGCCCGCGCAACGGTCGCGGTTAATCGCCGTTATAAATCTCAGAGCGGTGAGCGTGAGGCGGATTTTGTAAATGTGGTTGTCTGGGGGCGTCTAGCTGAGACTTTAGCCAGCTATGCAAGTAAGGGCAGCTTGATTTCTCTGGATGGTGAGCTGCGGACTCGTCGCTATGAAAAGGAGGGGGCAACTCATTATGTGACAGAGGTGCTCTGTCATAGCTTCCAGCTGCTGGAAAGTCGGGCTCAGCGTGCCCTGCGTGAAAATAATAGCGGAGCTGATTTGGCAGATTTGGTGCTGGAAGAGGAGGAACTTCCCTTTTAAGCAAGGAGCAAAGACTGGGAAATGACCTTGCTCTAAAAAATCATCATTCAGTTTTGCAGGATGCAAGATCTGTTTGACTGAAAGTCTATTTCTATCAAGCTTTTAAAAGTTTAATTATGATTGTCGAGGTGGGACCAAGAATCAAAAATCATGGATTTTTTAGATTCTGTCTCGCCTCTTTTATTATAGCCGTTTCTGGAAAGATTTTGCTTTTTGGCGGCTTTGTAATATAATAATCCTATATGTTTCATAAATGCGCTTGCGGTATAGGGGGTGAAAAATGGTATCTATAGAGGACGCCTAAATCTGCAAAAAGTGATTGATGATTTTGAAGCAAAACTAAAACTTGCAAGATAGACATTCCCCCCTAAAGACAAGTCTGAGAGGATTTTAGCTCGGACTTGTTTTTTATTTTTTTTTTGACTTTAGGAGTAAGTAATGCAAAAAAATAAAATTTTTCTTTCATCTAGCCGGTTTTTTTCTTGACTATTTCTGACCAAGTGATAAAATAATAACTATAGATTAGCACTCGATAGTTTAGAGTGCTAAAAATTCAATCTTTGGAGGAAAACCATGTTAAAACCATTAGGAGACCGTGTGGTCCTGAAAGTAGAAGAAAAAGAGCAGAAAGTTGGCGGATTTGTCATTGCAGGCAACGGCCAAGCAGCGACTAAGACATCAGAAGTTGTCGCAGTCGGTCAAGGCATTCGTACTTTGAACGGTGAGCTGGTAGCCCTGAGCGTTAAGGAAGGGGACAAGGTTCTCGTAGAAAGCCATGCAGGCGTGGAAGTTAAGGACGGAGATGAAGCTTATCTCTTAGTCAGTGAAGCCAATATTCTAGCAGTTGTCGAGTAAGATTAGAAGAGAGGAATAATAAAATGGCAAAAGATATTAAATTTTCAGCAGATGCAAGAAGCAGTATGGTTCGTGGGGTTGACATCTTAGCAAATACGGTCAAGGTAACTTTGGGCCCTAAAGGCCGCAATGTCGTTTTGGAAAAATCCTTTGGCTCACCGCTTATCACCAATGACGGTGTAACCATTGCCAAGGAAATTGAACTGGAAGACCATTTTGAAAACATGGGCGCTAAGCTGGTGTCAGAAGTTGCTTCAAAGACCAACGATATCGCTGGTGATGGAACAACAACAGCAACTGTTTTGACACAGGCTATCGTCCGCGAGGGGATTAAAAATGTTACAGCTGGTGCTAATCCAATCGGTATCCGCCGTGGGATTGAAGCAGCCGTTGCGACAGCTGTTGAAGCCCTGAAATCTAACTCAGTACCAGTTTCTAACAAGGAAGCTATTGCTCAGGTTGCTGCCGTATCTTCTCGCAGCAAGAAAGTCGGTGAATATATCTCTGAAGCTATGGAAAAAGTTGGAAATGACGGTGTCATTACTATCGAAGAGTCCAAAGGAATGGAAACTGAGCTGGATGTGGTTGAGGGGATGCAATTTGACCGTGGCTACTTGTCTCAATATATGGTAACTGACAATGAAAAAATGGTAGCCGAACTGGACAATCCTTACATCCTGATTACTGACAAGAAAATTTCTAACATTCAAGAGATTCTGCCATTATTGGAAAATATCTTGAAAACCAACCGTCCGCTTTTGATTGTGGCGGATGATGTGGACGGAGAAGCTCTGCCAACGCTGGTTCTTAACAAGATTCGCGGAACCTTTAATGTCGTGGCTGTTAAGGCACCTGGCTTTGGCGATCGTCGTAAGGCTATGTTGGAAGACATCGCTATCTTGACGGGCGGTACAGTGATTACAGATGATCTTGGCCTAGAGCTCAAAGATGCTACGATTGAAGCGCTTGGACAAGCTTCTAAAGTCACTGTTGATAAGGACAGCACTGTGATTGTGGAAGGTTCTGGAAATCCTGAAGCTATTGCTAACCGTGTGGCAGTCATTAAGTCACAGATTGAAAGCAGCACTTCTGAGTTTGACCGTGAAAAACTGCAAGAGCGTCTGGCTAAATTGTCCGGTGGTGTAGCTGTGATTAAGGTCGGAGCTGCCACAGAAACAGAACTCAAAGAAATGAAACTCCGCATCGAAGATGCCCTTAATGCAACGCGTGCAGCGGTAGAAGAAGGAATCGTATCCGGTGGTGGTACGGCCTATATCAACGTTCTGAACGCTGTCGCAGGTCTTGAGTTGGCAGGGGATGAAGGAACTGGTCGCAACATTGTTCTTCGCGCCTTGGAAGAGCCTGTTCGTCAAATCGCTTTGAATGCAGGCTTTGAAGGTTCAATCGTCATTGACCGTCTGAAAAACTCTGAAGCTGGTACAGGCTTCAATGCCGCGACTGGCGAATGGGTTAACATGATTGAGGCTGGAATCATTGACCCAGTTAAGGTGACCCGTTCAGCCTTACAAAATGCCGCTTCTGTTGCTAGTCTTATCTTGACAACCGAAGCAGTGGTGGCTAATCAACCAGAACCAGCTAGCCCAGCTCCAGCTATGGATCCAGGCATGATGGGCGGTATGATGTAGAAAAATAACGGGATTATATACTCGTATAAATTAGATATAATTTTTGTCTTATATTTATCAATTAGAAAACTGAGCATATTTGTTCAGTTTTTTTATTGTGACTAGTTATGTAGCAAGCATTAATAATTATGCTTATCTTTAAAAACAAATTTATATATATGAATATTTATGGTCATATAATTCATATTTGTTCATTTATTATGCAGCCAAATATTACATTTTTGTTTCAAGAAAATACAAGGAGATGACGGAGGAAACTGTTTTCAATTCTTATATGACAAGGTTTTTGGAGAAATAAAATGGTTTACAACCTGTGTACCAAACCGGAACCGGTTAAGGTAATTAGTTGACTTATGGTCAATCGTATGCTAGTCTAATATATGTAGTAAATTGGAAATGTAAAGAAATCTTAATGTTTTTTACATGTTCAGTAAAAAGGAAAAAAGGAAAAATGGAGGGATTATTTATGAAAAAAATATCTCATACTATTGCGCGCTTTTTCTCAGTAGCCTTTGTGCTCCTCTTTAGCCTGTTTTCTAGCAGTCAATCTGCCAGAGCTAACACGGTAGATGATGTTATCACATCAATCAATGTCTACAATCAGAAAGGTGAAGAACTGACTGACGGCCTTTCCCCTTGGGAAAAATTTCAAATTGACGCAAATTTTGCCTTCAATTATGGCAAGGTTCAGCCAGGAGATACTACTACCATTGGACTTCCTGCTGAGTTTGCCTTGGAGGGAGCTGATTTTGAAGTCAAAGATGATGACGGCAATCTCGTAGCGACAGCTGTTGTTGATGCAAGCTCTAAGCAGCTTACACTGACTTATACAGACTATGTCCTGACTCGCTCTCATATTGAAGGGAAAGTTCATCTCTTGGCTCGCGTTGATCATACAGTAGCTAGAGATAAAGGTTCAATTCCTCTGAAACTTATCGTTGGCAAGAAGATCATTGAGTATGGAAAAATCGACTATAAAGGTCTTCCTGGCCAAGCAACTCCTTATACTTTCATAAAATACGGCTGGAATAATGCGGATAATATCAAGAGCATTACTTACAGTCTGAATATCAACCAACAAAATCAAGAGCTGGATAATGTTGTTATTTCAGATACTCTGGGCTTTAATACCGGAGAAATTGATCTTAGCAGCTTCCAAATTCTTAAAGGTTCATGGGTTGTTGACCCAGCTGATAACTCTTATCGACTAAGTCAGCAACGCGAGGATGTGACAGCAAATTATACGATTAATCTTGCTGCTGACAAGCGTTCCTTTACCATTAACATGGGGCATATCGGTGCCAATGAAGGCTTCTATGTTCGCTATCGTGTTAACTTCCCTACAGTTCCGGCTGATGGAACAGTCTTCCCGAATGAAGCAATCATGCGAGCAGACAATATCGAAGAACAAAAATCATCAGTTGCTGTCCGTTACCAACGTGCGAACGGCTATGCACATGGGGATGTCTATGGTGTGCAGGTGACTAAGAAAGATGAAGCTGGTAAAGCCTTAGCAGGTGCTGAATTCACATTATACGATGAAGATGGTGTGACAATTGTTCAAAAAGCAACCAGTGATGCTAACGGGATTGCTTCTTTCAGCAACTTGATTAAGGAGCATTATCTGATTAAGGAAACCAAGGCACCAGAAGGTTACCAACTGTCAGATGAAGAGATTCAGGTCAATGCGGCTCAGCTCAAAAATTATGGTTCTGGTATTATTTACAAAGACTTTACCAACCGTAAGGCATTGGTTACCGCTTCAGGTACCAAGACTTGGAATGATGACAACGATAAAGATGGCAAACGTCCAGACAAGATTACCGTTCGTCTCTATGCAAATGGCGTTGAAGTCGATCATAAAGAAGTTGGTCCGAATGATAAGGGTGAGTGGAAGTATGAGTTCACTGACTTGCCAGCGACTGGTGAAGATGGAAAAGATATTGTCTACTCAGTTACTGAAGACCGTGTTTATGGCTATACAGCTACTGTTGATGGTATGAACATTACCAATACACCAGTTCCAGGAGTTCCGCAACCGCCGAAACCTAGCTCGGACAATAGTTCTAAGAGCAGCTCTAGTTCAAGTAGCTCAAGCAGCAGTAGCACGACTTCTAGCTCAAGCAGCACTACAGGAAGCACTGTTGTGATCATCGAATCAGGCGATGGTACTGGCGGAGGAAATGCCTCTAATGTTGGAACCAAGAAAGTTCTCCCTAAAGCGGGTGAGAATGCTAGCTGGATCATGATTGCTGCTGGAGTAGCTCTAGTAGGCTTGGTAGGCTTCGTTGTCTTCCGTTCGAAGAAGTAACTTATTTCATCTCTGTTCCCTTAAGGGACAGAGATTTTTTATTCCAACTCCGAATTAGCAGTGGTCGCTTTTTAGAAAGAAGAATTAAGAATGTTTTTTACAATCAGTCACTATCTTGTATCCTTTTGTTAATCAAGACTGTGATGTTCCGTAATATAGTTGTTTTAAAATAAAAAGCAACTAAGATGTTTCCTAGAACAAATTAGTTGTTCAGAACTACGGGGAAAGCCGCTTGGATATGCAAGCGTGAGGCATATCAAAACTTGATATATAATCTTTCTTAATTCCTAAATCAAAAAAATTATAAGACATCCTTAGGAATATGCTCGGTGTGTGACCATCTTTATCAGGTTTTCGTCAAACATATTTTGCTTCAGTCTTCTCTCGTAGTTTTTTCTATGCGATGCCCCTTCTTTTTGTGCCTAAAGGAAGGGGATTTTTTGTGTGGAAATGATCTAGAGGATTAAATGTATACGTTCTCAATTATCTTCTTTTTTGTTATACTTGTACTAGAAATCTGAGGAGAAGATTCACTCAATTTGAGGAACCAACATTTGGAATAAGGAGATATAAAAATGTCAGAGGAACTATTGAAAGAGACAGTTATTGAACTGAGTATTGCGGATAATTGGGAAGAGGCAAAAATGGAGTGGACAAAAGCCGAACTTGTAAAAATTGATGCTGATAGAAAACAAAGTTGTTTATGCGGTCATAAAAGCCTCAAGAAGGTATTTGCTATTACTAGGAATGATGTCTCTGGGATAGAGCTTTCTCCAATCGGTTCTTCCTGTATTGAGAAGTTTGAAAATGAAGAACTAACTAAAAGTATAAAGAGAGCAGAAAAAATTTATAAATTAAAAAAGAATCTAAAGTTTGAAGATCTTCGTGAAGTGATGGATGAAGAGATGCTGGAAGATTTTTATAGTAAGGGTTATTTTAAAGAGGATAAAGAAAATGAGTTTAATCCATGGAACGATTATATTCTTTTTAAAATGGCTTTAAGCAGAAAAAATGAGGAACGTCAGTTGGCGTATAATAAGATTGAGCGTATCATTTATGTCATAAATGATTATCTTCATCCAGAACTTAATGAAATATTTGATATTGAAAGCTACAAAGAAAAATTGAAACAGTGGAGGAAGGAGGCGAAGCAAGAGGAGCAGGAGGCTGAGAAGAGGAATAGAGTTGCTAAACAAAAAGAAGAGGAGAGGCTTGCTCGGTTGCGGGAACAAGAGGAAATTGAACGGAAAAATAAGTTAGAAGAGGAAAGGAAATTAGAGGAGGAGCGGCTCCAAAGAGAAGAGGAGATAAAGCTGCTAAAACGGAAGAACCTTTATGAGAGCTTTGAAGAATTAAAAAAATGGCTACAACAACAAGGAAACAGTATAAGAAGCGAATATGAAGAAAAGCTGAGTAATTTAACAGATATTGCTGAAAAAGTAAAGGTATTAAAGGAGCTAAAACAATCAGAATTGAAGCAATCCCAAGAAGAAGCAAAGAAAGATGAAGAGCTGGTATTAGAGGCATTAGAAATGAGGGAAAAGATAAAGGCTCTATATTCAGTCACTCCTAGAGCTAGGAAATGCTTGGAATACCTAGATGCTAATGTACATACAAATAAAGGACACTTGATCTATATGACAAGATTTTTAAAAGAGATAGAGGAAGGGAAGCTGTGATATACGTTTTAAAATTGAGAAAGATTTGAATAACCAATAAAAGTACAAACAAAAAAGCCTTGTAAATCAAGGCTTTTCCTTATCTATTTCTATGCCCCCTGCAGGGATCGAACCTGCGACCCACGGATTAAGAGTCCGCTGCTCTGCCAGCTGAGCTAAGGAGGCAATAGAAAAAGCTGTATTGGTGCCGGACCTTCACGATTTGTATTGAACCCGCGCAATTAAGCAGGTGGGCAACTCGCTCTAACTGAAGCTGCTTCCGCGTGACACGGCTTGCATGCTGTTAGAAGTCTTTTGTTTCCCTAATAATACAAAAAATAGTCGGTCAACACTTAAGTGTGAAGTCGTACACCACAGCGTTTCTATAATTATGATACCATAAATTTTGAAAAATTCAAGAGAAAAATGTGATTTTTTGCAAACGATGTCATCATTTTTTTAAGTCATCAATCTTATCCTTGGTCATTCCAAGGGCTCGCTCGTATTTGCCATTCTCATTAGGAGTGAAATAATTGGCGTCTTTTATCTTGTCGGGTAGATAGTCCTGCCTGACCCAATTGCCAGGATAGGAGTGAGGATAGAGATAGTCCTGTGCATTGCCCAATTCCTTGCTGCTGGCATAGTGGCCGTCTCGTAAATGGCGGGGAATAGGAAGATTTCCATTCTTTCGTAAGTCAGCTAAGGCCTTGTCCATGGCTAGATAGGCTGAGTTGGACTTAGGAGATAGAGCCAGATCGATAACAATATTGGCAATAAGGATACGGGCTTCAGGAAAGCCAATCCGCTGGGCAGCCTCCAGAGCTGTAACGGTATGAACTTGAGCGTCTGGATTTGCCAGTCCAATATCTTCGTAAGCGATAACGGTCAAGCGTCGAGCTAGGCTAGGCAGGTCTCCTGCCTCAACGAGGCGAGCTGCGTAGTGGAGACTGGCATTGACATCGGAGCCACGGATGGACTTCTGCAGGGCAGAGAGGACATCGTAATGGCCGTCTCCGTCCTTATCCATGGTGATATAGCTCTTTTGCAGGCTGTTTTCCATGACATTGAGCGTGATGTGGCGAATGCCCTTGTCATCTTCTGGGGTAGAGAGTACGGCTAGGTCCAGCGAGTTATAGGCGGAGCGCAGGTCTCCGTTGGTAGAGATAGCAATGAAATCCAGAGCTTCATCATCTAGCTCCACTGGGAAATCAAATCCTCGCTCCTTATCCGTCAAGGCTAGCTGAATGGCTGTCCAGATGTCTTCGTTGCTGAGGGGCTCAAGCTCAAATATCTGAACCCGGCTGCGGATGGCAGGGGTGACAGAAAAGAAAGGATTTTCTGTCGTTGCTCCAATCATGATGACTAGACCGCTTTCTAAGAGCGGCAGTAGAAAGTCTTGTTTTGTTTTATCTAAGCGGTGAATCTCATCCAGCAGGAGAACCAGGCCGCCAGAAAATTTAGCCTCTTCAGCAATCTCCTGCAGGCGTTTCTTGCTATCTACGGTGGCGTTAAAGGTACGGAAGGCATATTTAGTTGTGCCGGCAATAGCTGAGGCGATGGAGGTTTTGCCGATACCGGGTGGCCCGTAGAGAATCATCGAGGACAGGCGGTTAGCTTCAACCATACGGTGGATGATTTTTCCAGGTCCGACCAGATGCTGCTGGCCGATGATTTGATCAATGCTGGTCGGCCGCATGCGCAGGGCGAGGTTTTCTGGCATAAGATTTCCTTTCTGCAAGTGTTTTTCTTGGCTTTTTGTGTTACTATTGTAGATAGTAATATTTTATCACAATGAAAAGAGGAAATCATGGCTAAGTACGGTTTTTTGGAGATATTGGACGAGGAAATGGGGAAGAGCTTTCCTTTTGACTATGAGATAAACTGGGACAAGAAGAATCATGCAGTGGAAGTAGCCTTTCTCCTTGAGGTTCAAAATCCAGGCGGGATTGAGACGGTTGATGCTGAGGGTAATGCCTCAGCTGAGGATATTTATTTTGAGGAAGCCGTGCTTTTCTACAATCCGGTCAAGTCTCGTTTTGAGGCCGAGGACTATCTGGCTACCCTGCCCTATGAGCCTAAGAAGGGGCTGTCACGGGAGTTTCTGGCTTATTTCGTAGATTTCCTAACCCAAACGGCTGAGTCTGGCCTTGATGCGCTCATGGACTTCTTAGCAGATCCAGAGGCAGCAGAGTTTGAGATAGCTTGGAATGCTGAGGCTTTTGAAAATGGCAGAGCGGATTTGATTGAGACTGACTTTTATTCCTATCCGAGGTATTAGGAGGTGCTTATGGCAAATGCTGAAGGACTAGATTTGCTGCACAAACAGATGGAGTTTTCTGGCTGCAAGATTGCCTTGATCAGTGATGACAAGTTGTTGACTATCTTGCGAGACGATATTTCAACCATTCCTTGGCCCAATATGTGGGAGTTGCCGGGCGGTGGCCGAGAGGACGAGGAAACGCCTTTTGAATGCGTACAAAGGGAGGTTTTTGAAGAGCTTGGTTTGAAGCTTGAAGAAGCGGATATTGTCTGGGCTAAGGAATATCAAGGAATGCTTGATCCAGACAAAACCTCTATTTTTATGGTGGGAACCATCACTCAGGATGAATTTGTCAGCATCGTCTTTGGCGATGAGGGACAGGCTTATCAGATGATGGATGTGAGCCAGTTCTTATCAGATGAAAAGGTTATTCCGCAGCTGCAGGACAGGTTGAGAGATTATTTGGAGGTACGAGCATGATTCATATTGAGCGGGCAGGAGCTGAGGATTTAGAGACCATTATTGCCATTCAGCGAGCGAGTTTTAAGGCTGTTTATGAAAAATATCATGATCAATACGACCCCTATCTGGAGGAGCGAGAGCGGATTCGCTGGAAGCTGGTTGAGCGGCCTAATAGTTTTTATTATTTTGTCAAAGACGACGAGAAGATTCTGGGCTTTATTCGCTTGAATACAAATGACGAACAGACAGCAGGCTGGATTGGGACAGTGGCGATTTTGCCAGAGTACCAGAATAAAGGATATGGCTCTGATGGGCTTGGTCTGATAGAGGAGAAATTCTCCACCGTTATGCAATGGGATTTGTGCACGGTTTTCCAAGATAAAGGCATGGTGGCTTTTTATGAGAAAAACGGCTATCATCAGACCCATACGGAGCCCGAAAAAGAGGGCATGGATATGGTCTATATGACGAAAACAATGAAATAAACAAAGAAAGGATTGTTCAGTTAAATTTCTAAACTGAACCTGCCCTAAACACTGTGTCAAAAAAGATAAGGTTCTCATAGACGCAAGCGTCGTCAGAGAATTTCCTATTTTGGTCTTAGGTTTTACGGGCTTGGTATTTTAATGATGGACACTTGGCAAGAATTAACGATTGAAGTGAAGCGGGAGGCGGAGGAAGCGGCCTCTAATATTCTGATTGAGCTGGGCAGTCAGGGTGTGGCCATTGATGACAGTGCAGATTATCTGGGGCAGGTCGACCAGTACGGCGAGCTTTTTCCAGAAGTGGAGCAGAGCGAACGGGTCCGGATTACCGGCTACTACCCGGATTCGGTGGATATAGAGGCCATTGCGGCCAAGGCTAATGAGCGTTTGGCTGAGCTGGATGACTTCGGATTAAAGACGGGAGATATTCAGCTGACTCGGCAGGAACTGGCTGAGGAAGACTGGGCGGATAACTGGAAGAAATACTTTGAGCCGGCTCGTATCACCCATGACTTGACAATTGTGCCGTCCTGGACGGAGTATGAGGCGACAGCTAGTGAGAAGATTATCAAGCTGGATCCTGGTATGGCCTTTGGTACAGGCACTCATCCGACGACCAAGATGAGCCTCTTTGCGCTGGAGCAGGTCTTGCGGGGCGGAGAAACGGTGTTGGATGTGGGTACAGGCAGCGGCGTCCTCTCCATTGCCAGCTCTCTCTTAGGCGCTAAGGACATCTACGCCTATGATTTAGATGAGGTAGCGGTTCGAGTGGCGCAGGAAAATATCGAGCTTAATCCAGGTATGGAGAACATTCATGTGGCGCCAGGTGATCTTCTCCGAGGCGTAGAAATCGAGGCGGATGTCATTGTTGCCAATATCTTGGCCGATATTCTCATCCATCTGACAGATGATGCTTATCGTCTAGTCAAGGATGAGGGCTATCTGATTATGAGTGGGATCATTTCTGAGAAGTGGGAAATGGTGCGCGAGTCAGCAGAAGCAGCAGGATTTTTCCTGGAAACGCATATGATTCAGGGTGAATGGAATGCCTGTGTCTTTAAGAAAACGCAGGATATTTCAGGCGTGATAGGTGGTTAGATGCAACAGTATTTTATAAAAGGAAATCCTCAGTCTCCTCTGGTGGTCACGGATAAGGACACGGCCAAACATATGTTTTCAGTCATGCGGCTCAAAGAGGGCGACCAAGTTACGCTGGTCTTTGATGATGGCATAAAACGGCTGGCTCGGGTATTGGATCCCAGCCAGCAGAGTTTGGAAATCTTGGAGGAGCTAGCAGACAATACCGAGCTGCCGGTTCAAGTGACCATTGCTTCCGGTTTTCCCAAGGGTGACAAGTTGGAGTTTATCACTCAAAAGGCAACAGAGCTGGGAGCCAGTGCTATCTGGGCCTTTCCAGCTGACTGGTCGGTGGTTAAGTGGGATGGCAAAAAGCTATCCAAAAAGAGTGAAAAGCTGGAGAAAATTGCCCAGGGAGCAGCAGAGCAGAGCAAGCGAAACTTGATTCCGGAGGTTCGGCTCTTTGATAAAAAGGCAGCCTTTCTGGCGGCTTTGGCAGACTTTGACCGCATCATCGTGGCCTATGAAGAATCGGCCAAAGAAGGGGAAACTGCAGCTCTAGTCCGGGCTCTGTTGGGCTTGGCAGCCGGCGCAAAAGTCCTCTTTATCTTCGGACCGGAGGGCGGTCTCTCGTCAGAAGAAATAGCAGTTTTTCGCCAAGCAGGGGCTGTCTCCGCTAGTCTAGGTCCACGTATCCTGCGAGCTGAAACCGCTCCGCTTTATGCCTTGACTGCAGTCAGTGTTTTGTTGGAATTGAGCAAGGACAGTCTTTAAAAAGTAAAATCAGCAGCTATTTTGGCTGCTGATTTTTTAATCATTATTGTCTTTCACGTTTTTTAAAGGCGAAGATTCCTGCAAGTCCAGTCATGACAAGTCCCAAGATTCCGAGTGAGGACGTCTTTTCTCCGGTTGCTGGGAGGCTTTCTGCTCCTGTCTGTCTGTGAGACGCTTGCTTGTTTGTGCTAGGGTCAAGAGCAGTCAAGACAGGGAAGTCTACTTTGCTATGCTGCAGGTTGGCTGCTTCGACTGCGATAGTCGGAGAGCTTGTCTGCTCAATAGGCACTGATTCAGTTTTCGGTGCGACGTAGACGAATTTGTATTCGCCAAATCCTTCTTGGGCAGAAGCTGCTAGATAGACGATGTCTCCGTCAGTACCAATCAAGTTCTTGGCCTTATCAGCTGTCAGGAAGCGCAGGTCCAGTCCCTTGATGGTGTCAGCGAAATGCCAGTTCTGATCTGCACTTGGATTGATGTTTTTGACAGCCAAGATATAGTTGATGATAGCTTGGCGGTTTTCCAGATTGAGCAGACGGTTGAGGCTGGCTTCTCGAACACCAGGGAAGTTACCGTTAGACCGGTAGTTGTTGGTCACGACGATAAATTCCTGATTTGGGTCAATCTCTTTGCCTTGATATTTTAGATTACGGACCCGGCTGGCATTTGGGTTGGCCAGTTTGCCTTCGCGGTCGTATTTGTTCGGCTGGGTGATGTCAAACTCATAGGTAACACCGTCGATAACATCAAAGTTATAAGTCCGGTAGTCAGTATTGACCAGATTTTGCGGTTGGCTATTGTTTGGGTCAATGGTATTGAATTGGCCAGCTGACATTTCTAACCATTCTTTGAGCTGGGCACCGTTGACCTTGAGGATAGCAGTGACATTGTCATAGAGATAGAGGTCTGCTACGTTCTTGATGGCAATAGGACCGGCTGGAATGTCTGTGTAGGCCGTTGCATCTCCGCGAGTTCCTGCCTTGAAAGGAGCTGCTGCAGACAGGATAGGAAGATTGGCTTCAGGCGTGCCAGCCAGCTCTTGCTTAGCATACCAAAGTTGGGCATTGTTGACGATTTGCACGGATGGATCGTCTTTGACCAGAGCAAAGTAGCTGGTAATCGGCGCAGTCGTAGTGCCGACTTGCTGGCGGACATAGTTGATAGTTCCTTGATGGGATTCCTTAGCAATGTCAATGACGCGCTGATCTGCTACATTAGACTTGGTATCTACCTTGCGGATGGAGCCTTTGCTGTCAGTGACTTTCCATTTGCCATCGGTATAATTTAGTTTGAGGTCAATGACGCCCAGATGGTCGCCGTATTTTCCAGCCATGGTTACTGGAGTGCCATTGATTTTACCGTTGACACCGTCTACTCCAGGGTATTTTTCGTAGAAGCCAGATCCATTTCCACTTGGAAATTCTGCGTGGGAGTGGCCCGTTACAACAGCATCTACACCTGGCAGACTGGCGATTTGATAGCCTTCATTTTCCTCTCCTTTTTCATACTTGTCATCTCCGATACCAGAGTGAGAAAGTACCAAAGTGATGTCTGCACCTGCCTTGCGCATCTCAGGAATGATATCTCGAATAGCCTCAACGGAGTCACGAACGACCACTTTTCCTTCTAGGTTTGCCTTATCCCAGTTGAGAATCTGCGGCGGGACAATCCCAGTAACACCAATCTTGACAGTCGTCAAACGGCCCTGAGTATCCGTAAAGGTCTTTTCGATGATTTTGTAAGGCTGATAGATGAATTTACCAGTCGCTGGATCCAGCACATTGGCATTGACAAGAGGCATGCCTGCTGTCTCGATTACGCGGTCCAGATAGTCCAGACCGTAGTTGAACTCATGGTTTCCTAGCGTACCAGCTTCAAAGCCCAGAGCTTGCAGGGCAGCGTACATAGGGTGCTGCTCGCCTTTCTCCACAGGATCCACGATGGCCTTATAGGTTCCCAGCGGCGTTCCTTGGATAGTATCGCCATTATCTACCAAGAGGACATTTGGATTTTCTTTCTTTGCTTTCTCGATCAGCACAGCTGTTTTAGCCAGTCCCAAGGTCTCTACTGGCTTGTCCTGATAGTAGTCGTAGTTGACCAAGTTGGTATGGAGGTCGGTCGTTGCCAAGATACGAACATCAACAGTCTGTCCCTCCACGGGCTTAGTATCCTCAGTAGCCGCGACATTGCGAGCCATAGCCATCAGAGCATCAGTATTTCCACTGGTATTTTCTGGGGAAATAGCAGAGCTAGGCTCCGTGCTCTCTGGTGTCGCAGTAGCTTCAGTAGGACTTGCAGCAGTCGTTGGTTTTGCTTCCGCCACGCTGCTTTCTACTGGAGCAGGATTAGCAGTGACTGGTGCAGTATTCTCATCAGCCTGAACAGTATTTACAGCTGCCGCAAGAGCCGCTGCGCTCAAAAGCACAACCGTTTTTTGAAGGGATGATTTAGACATAATATCTCCTTTGTTAAAATGAATTTCAGACTTATATTATACTATATTAAAACGCTCTCATCAAGAGAAGATCATAAATTAAAACTTAATAAAATTGACTGGAAGCTTCATAAGTTGCAAATATGAGAATATAAACTAAAACAGAATGCTCCAAGATTTACCACTATTGTATCCGTTTTCATATTTTGGTATAATAGTAGTGAGCTCACTTAGGTAAGTCGGAAAGGAAAATAAAACGGAAAAAATCAGACTGCCTAAGCCGGGAAGCGTATCTGCATTCTTTGCCTGATAAGGAGAGGAGGTTCGCCATGACTATGTCTGCCTTATTTGAGTTGTTTGTCGCCCTTTTAGGCGTGGCATCTACTTGCTACCTTGTCTACGCTTATTGTCAATTTATCAAGGAAGAAGTTCATCACTTTCTTCGCCACAACCCGCCCGTTTAAGGCGGGTTTTTGCTTTTGGGAAAATATATTATATAATGAAACTGACAAAGATTGAGGAATGTTTATATGTTTAAGAGAAGAAATAGGATTATGGGGCTTATTGGCCTAAGTGTATTGATATTGCTGGGAGGGGGTCTCTACCTAGCTCATAAAAATCAAGAATTTCAAAATGAAATGTTCAGAATTGTTCATAGTAAGGAAGTGAAGAATCTAATAGAAAAGAAATTAAAAAAATTAGATCCTCATGCTTTAACGGATAAGGGGAAAATTCAATCCTATAAAATTGATGATAGGAACATTCGTCACAATCCAATGGGAGGCATTATGTTTGATATTGTCATTAATGATGACCCTGATATTGTTGGGTCAACAGGCCTTAGAAAATATGGAGAGAATGAGGACATACGAACTGTTGGTATGGATAGGTCAAAAGGTCTTCAGAAGTTACTAGAGGAGTGATGGCCAAATAGTCATAAGGAGATTTCTTTTTTTAGAGGTGAATACATGAAGAAAAAACATAAAATTATCTTATCGATTATCAGCTTGTTTGTGGCTGCTTGCATAGGAGTAGGTCTCTACCTAGCTCACAAAAACCAAGAATTCCAGAATGAAATGTTCAGAATTGTTCACAGTGAGGAAGTGAGGGAGTTGATTGAAGAAGATTTAAAAAGAAAGGATCCTAATGCGTTAACAGACAAAGGGAAAATTCGCTCTTATAAAATAGATGATAGCTCCATTAAGCATAATCCGATGGGAGGGATTATGTTTCATATTATCATTAATGATAGTATAAGTATGGTTGGGAAGACTGGTCTTCAAATGGATGGAGAGAATGGGAAAATTCGTACGGATGGTATGACTGAATCAGCAGGTTTGCGGGCGTTGTTGGAAAGTGACGATAAGTGATTCAGTATTCTAGTTGTATCGAAAATCTCTTACTTTAATTGGAATTGCAAAACCTATACAACATACTAAATTATAATAGTCGTAGGAGTGTCTCATGAAGCAAAAGAATAAAATTATCTTATCAATTGTTAGCTTGTTTGTGGCTGCTTGCATAGGAGTGGGCCTCTACCTAGCTCATAAAAACCAAGAATTTCAAAATGAGATGACAAGAATTGTCCACGGTGAGGAAGTAAAGAAATTGATTGTGGAAGAATTAAAAGCAATCGATCCTAATGCTTTAACGGATAAGGGGAAGATTCGCTCTTATAAAATAGATGATGCGAGTATTCGTCATAATCCTATGGGGGGTATTATGTTTCATGTTATTATTAATGATGATTCGGATGCTGTATTTAAATTTGGTATAAGGAAATACAGTGAAGATGGTAGAATGAGTTTAGTTGGCGGTACTCTTACGGAAAAACTTCAACAGTTATTAGAGGAGTAATGACCAAAGAGTCATAAGGAGATTTCTTTTTTTAGAGGTGAATATATGAAGAAAAAACATAAAATTATCTTATCAGTTGTTAGCTTGTTTGTGGCTGCTTGCATAGGAGTAGGTCTCTACCTAGCTCACAAAAATCAAGAATTCCAGAATGAGATGACAAGAATTGTCCATAGTGAGGAAGTGCGGAAGCTGATTGAAGAAGATTTAAAAAGAAAGGACCCGAATGCTTTAACGGATAAGGGGAAAATTCGTTCTTATAAAATTGATGACAGGAGCATTCGTCATAATCCAATGGGAGGCATTATGTTTCATGTTGTCATTAATGATAGTATAAGCATGGTTGGGAAAATGGGAATTCAAAAAGATGGCGGAAGTGAGCAATTAAGTTCAGTTGGTATGAGTGAATCGGCAGGTTTGCAAGCGTTGTTAAGTGAGTGATTGACAGATAGTCAAGTCGATTAACTGCTAGGAGCATGAGTCCACGATAAATAATAACCTTGCCCCATGAGAATGCTCTTCCCTTTGGAAAGCAAATTTGAGATGATTTTATTAAAAGGAGGCTTAGAATTTTGAAACAAACGATTTTTAATGCTTCACTGGAAGAAAGTATGAACCTAGTAACGGACAAGTATATCAAAACTTCACTAGAGGATTTTAATGAAAAAGGTTATGGGAAAAAGATTTTGGGATTTTTTACGGTGCAATTTTTTCTATTTTTATTCTTTCTTCTAAGTATTTCTCTTGGTTCTAAAAAATTGCAGTTTTTCTCATTGAATATAGGCTTAATAAACGGTATTGTATTTGGTTTAGGATTTATCATTCTTTTTTCCTACTTAAATGATGTGAGGAAAATAAAGAATCAGTCAGTTTTATCTTACTACTATTTCAATAAGTGGATGTATCTTATGATTACAATCCTCTATACGCAATTTTTAGTAATAGGAATATCAGGTGCAGGAATGATATTAGGTGGAATTTTATCTAGTGTGTTGTATACTTCCTTTTTCATCATCTTTTTTATTGGATTATTTCAAAGCTTCCAGAGAAATACACTTGAAATTTTGTATAAACAGCGAAATTATTCAAATCCAACGGCTGATTTCATCAATCGCTTTGTTTTGTTTGCTAAAAAGTACGGTGGACTCATTATTTTAATATCAATTATTTTACGTATTGTTTTTCCAAATTCTGATAGTATCCAACAAGATGGAATTATTAATTCAATTGGGAAGGCCATTATTCCACTATTTTTTCGTCCTTTTATTTATTTTGGGTATGCTTTAGCAGTTGACAATTTCCAAGGTTTCTATCTTCAAAAATACTTAGAAGATTACCGACAGCTATCAGGATACTCTGTTGAAGAATGGTATGGAAAAGATTCTCAGAGATATAAGAAATCATTGAATCAGAAAGATATCATCTGATAGTGTTACATTTCACCACAACCCGCCCGTTTAAGGCGGGTTTTTATATGAACCGTCTTCTAGGTTTTCATATTGGGTTAAAAGTGATAAAATAGTAGGCAGGAATTGGAGAGACGAGATGCCAAAAGAAGTGAATTTGACGGGCGATCAGGTATTGGCCCTTACGAGAAAATATCTGGCTGCAGAGGATGTGGCTTTTATACAGAAAGCTTTGATCTATGCGATTGACTGTCACAGTGGGCAGTTTCGCAGGTCAGGTGAGCCTTATATTGTGCATCCTATTCAGGTGGCAGGGATTTTGGCCACGCTCAAGCTAGATGCAGTAACGGTTGCCTGCGGCTTCCTGCATGATGTGGTAGAGGATACCCGTGCGACGCTGGATGATTTGGAAAGAGAGTTTGGGACGGATGTGCGCGTGATTGTGGATGGGGTTACCAAGCTGGGGAAGGTCAAGTACAAATCCCACGAGGAGCAGCTGGCGGAAAACCATCGTAAGATGCTGATGGCCATGTCGGAGGATATTCGGGTTATTTTGGTCAAACTGGCAGACCGTCTCCACAATATGCGGACGCTGAAGCATCTGCGCAAGGATAAGCAAGAGCGGATTTCTCGAGAGACAATGGAAATTTACGCACCCTTGGCTCATCGCCTAGGGATTTCCAGTGTCAAGTGGGAGCTGGAGGATTTGTCTTTCCGTTATCTCAATGAAGTGGAATTTTACAAAATTTCCCACATGATGAAGGAGAAGCGTCGGGAGCGTGAAGCTCTGGTAGAAGAGGTGGTTCAGAAGATTGAGACCTATGCTGGCGAGCGCAATCTGCACGGTAAGATTTATGGCCGGCCCAAGCATATCTACTCGATCTATCGCAAGATGCAGGACAAGAAGAAGCGTTTTGATGAGATTTATGATTTAATCGCTATTCGCTGTATCTTAGATACCCAGAGTGATGTTTATGCCATGTTGGGCTACATTCATGAGCTTTGGCGGCCGATGCCGGGGCGGTTCAAGGATTACATTGCCAACCGCAAGGCCAATGGTTACCAGTCTATCCATACGACCGTTTATGGACCCAAAGGTCCGATTGAGTTTCAGATTCGGACCAAGGAAATGCATGAGGTCGCTGAGTATGGGGTTGCGGCTCACTGGGCTTACAAGAAAGGTGTCAAGGGACAGGTAGACAGCAGAGAATCAGCCATCGGGATGAACTGGATCAAGGAGCTGATGGAGCTTCAAGATCAATCCAATGATGCCAAGGACTTCGTTGATTCGGTCAAGGAGAGCTATCTGGCTGAGGAAATCTACGTCTTCACACCGGATGGAGCGGTGCGCTCTCTGCCTAAGGACTCGGGCCCCATTGACTTTGCCTATGAGATCCACACTAAGGTCGGTGAGAAAGCCACGGGAGCCAAGGTCAATGGCCGGATGGTTCCTCTGACAACCAAGCTTAGGACAGGTGATCAGGTGGAAATCATCACCAATGCTAACTCCTTCGGACCGAGCCGCGACTGGCTCAATATTGTCAAGACCAGCAAGGCCAGAAATAAAATCCGTCAGTTCTTTAAAAATCAAGACAAGGAGTTGTCTATCTCCAAAGGGCGGGAGCTCTTGCAGGCTCAATTCCAGGAGCATGGCTATGTAGCCAATAAGTACATGGACAAGAAGCACATGGAAGAAGTGCTGCAGAAGACCAGCTATAAGACTGAAGAGGCGCTTTTTGCGGCGATTGGCTTCGGTGAAATTGGTGCCATTAGCATTTTCAACCGTCTGACAGAAAAAGAGCGCCGTGAGGAAGAACGGGCCAAGGCCAGAGCAGAAGCGGAGGAATTGGTTAAGGGCGGCGAAGTCAAGGTCGAAAACAAAAAAGACACCCTCAAGGTCAAGCACGAAGGCGGTGTGGTTATTCAGGGGGCGTCTGGTCTCCTCATCCGGATTGCCAAGTGCTGTAATCCTGTACCGGGTGATGATATTGTCGGCTATATTACCAAAGGACGAGGTGTAGCCATTCACCGGCAGGACTGCATGAATCTCAAGGCCCAGGAAAATTACGAGCAGCGGCTGATTGATGTGGAATGGGAAGACAACAACACGACCAAAGAGTACACGGCCCACATTGATATATACGGGCTCAACCGCTCTGGTCTCCTCAATGATGTGCTACAAGTCCTGTCCAATACCACCAAGAATATCTCAACAGTCAATGCTCAGCCAACCAAGGATATGAAATTTGCTAATATCCACGTTTCTTTTGGCATTGCTAATCTGTCCATGCTGACGACGGTGGTGGATAAGATTAAGAGCGTGCCGGAGGTCTACTCGGTCAAGCGGACTAATGGTTGATCTATTTCAGAAATCATTATCTAGCTATAAGTTACCGTTAAATCAAAGGAAAAGATATGAAAATAGTGATTCAGCGCGTAAAACGTGCTCAGGTCAGCATTGACCAGCAGCTGCACAGCAGTATTGGACAAGGTCTCCTGCTCCTAGTAGGCGTAGGGCCTGACGATAGTCAGGAGGATATGGATTATGCAGTCAGGAAGATTGTCAATATGCGGATTTTTTCCGATGCTGAGCGCAAGATGAACCTGTCTATCAAGGACATTGCTGGAGAGATTTTGTCGATTTCTCAATTCACTCTGCATGCAGATACCAAAAAGGGAAATCGGCCAGCCTTTGTCAAGGCTGCTCCGCCAGAGATGGCTAGCAATTTTTATGACGCCTTCAATCTTGCCTTGCAGCAGGAGGTGCTGACTCGGACGGGGATTTTTGGGGCAGACATGCAGGTAGAACTAGTCAATGATGGCCCAGTGACCATTATCTTGGATACAAAGAATCGCTGATAAGAAGCATGAAAAGGAGCTTGAACACTAATGTTCAAGCTCCTAATTTTTTTAGCTTCTGCAGCAATGAATGTATAGTTTCCGACAACATTACTAAAAACAATCAATATTTTCTTGAGGAATGACTTGTTTGATGGTCGCCACTAGCTGATTGATAAGCTTTCTAGCTTCAGCGGGCTCTGTGTAGAGCTTTTGAAAATAAGTCTGTATATTTTCTTCGAAATACTGAGGCAATAGCATGCAGTTGGTTTTTGCAAACTCTAGCATTCTCTTTTCTCCAGGGTGAGTCTGTTCGTTTAGGGCGAAGAGCAAGTCAAAATAGGAAGCAAAAAATTCACTGCTACGGTGATTGATACTGAGCAAGTCCTGACGCTTTAGCGCTTTTTCTATTTGTTTGGAGAAAGCTGGCATGGCTTGATCGAGTAAGAGGAGCTGCTTCTTAATAATATTCTTTTTGAGTTCAGCTGGATAAGGTTGTCTGTACTTGTTCTGAAGTGCTTCATAGCGACCATTTCGGTCATAGACGATTTTGCTGTGGAGCAGATTGTGCCACATACAGGTGGTGTAGGCATGCTGGGCTTGGTGGTCTAGGACGACAGTCTGCAGGTCTTTATCAAAGCTATCCAGTGTACGGTAAATGAGCTCAATTTCGATCTTGCTCTTCAGCACACAGTCATCCTCTAGTTCCCAAAACTGATTGCCGATTTCCATGTAGGAGCAGTACTTGCTGAGGATATCGCGTCGAGTCGAGGGAGCAATGGAATCTGTCAAGTAGATATAAACATCATAGTCTGAGTCTTTGTCAAAATGCTGTCCAGCACGAGAGCCACCGAGAACAATAGCTTCCACTTGGCCTAGCTGGGCAAATTCTTTAAAGAGTTGTTGTGGCATAATTTTTCCTTACTGATTTTTGACATCATTGTAGCAAAATGTAAGCGGGTTGGCAAGAAGGAAAAAACAGTTTTTGGCATGGTACTAAGCCTGCAAAATTGAAACCCCGAGGGGTAGGAAGTGGATGAGCAGGAGTTGGAAGTATTTGACTAAAAAGAAAATGATCTAGGATCGATAGGCTGAACATTTGACTTTGTGTGATAAAATTTTAGGAGTTTTTTCTTTCTTTAACTCATTGTCGGTTTTCTATTTTTTTAAACTCATCGCCTTATTTTTATCTGCAACTTTTCTTAGATTTTGAGATAGGCCTTTAAAGAGTTTTTTGACATCATTTAGTCCAAAAATGAGAAGCATAGTAAGCAAGTGGAAGTGGCAATAATCTTTGATTTGTTTATGTTTATGATTCCTATCATTCTTTAGAAATATTTTAGAATTACTTTATAAATTCTTGAAGTTTGTCTTGTATAATCATATTAAAGAAAAGAAAGGAGTCTCTTATCATGGACAATCTAGTTCAACAGATGCTGAATGCTCTGATTCAAATTGCTTTGTTTGCTTTTCTTCCTTTTGTTTGGTGGTTGATAAATGCTAGAAGAAAAAGTCCATTTTTAGAATGGCTTGGCTTAAAACCACTAAAAGATGCTGGCAGCCGAAAGATCTGGCTGTGGATTTTGCTAGGTTCGCTATTTTTCTTGGTTCTTTCGTTTTTGCTACTATATACTACTGTAAAAGGTCTTAAGACAGCGACTTCAAACTTTTCAGGCCTCGGCTTCCAAGCCTTGCCAGCTATTCTGATCTATAGTCTGTTTCAAACTGCTCTGCCAGAAGAACTGCTCTTCAGAGGTTTTCTTTTAAAGAGAATGGCTAGCCGCTTATCCTTTGTGGTAGCCAACACCATACAAGCTGCTCTTTTTGGTCTACTGCATGGCCTGATGTTTATAACAGTGCTCTCTTGGCAGCAGACCCTGCTCATCATTTTGTGTACGGGTGGCATCGCTGCCTATATGGGCTTTGTCAATGAAAAGAAATCTGATGGCTCCATTTTAGCAAGCTGGATTATGCATGCTCTAGCCAATGTAGTTGTGGGTAGTTTATCGGCTTTTATGCTGATTTGATGACAGGTGAGTAAAGGTTTAGGTGTAAGTCAAACGAAGCTGCTTTTACTGATGTGCAGTGCTTTCTAGTTTCATTTGCTCAAAAACATAAAGGAAGAAGTCCTTCGAAACTTCGAAATGTCCGTATCTTATCTGAGAAGCATATTGGCGCCACTGAGGATGTTGTCGGACCTGGTCAATGGGGCAGTCTTTGACAGGCTGGTAGTAGCTGACATCTCGCAGAAATGGGACAAAGCCTTCGAACATCTCTACTTGGTAGGCAGTGTCATCTAGAATCTTGCCAATTGCTGTAAAGGCCTGCAATTTTTCCTGACCATTCAGCTGATACTTGGGACTGTAGTACAAAAGAAAGTCCCCCTTTTTCATTCGGTTCAGCGGTGCTTTCTTACCATGGCAGACTTGGCAAAATCCACCTTCTACACCTCTTAGTACATGTTCTTTTGATACGACACCAATCCAAAATCTAGTCATTTTCTGCCTCCAGTTCTATTAAGAGTTTGTTTAATATTTCTGTTTTATCTTCTAATTTTCCAAAGAATGCCTGATCAATACCTTCTACTAGAGGAAGGGCTTGGTTGACCTTTTGCAGCCCCGTATCCGTTAGAAGTATGATGTTGGCGCGGCTGTCCTTGGGATGGACTTCCCGCATGATCAAACCTTTCTTGACCAAGAGGCGGATGATTTGGGATACGGTCATAACATCCATGTCAGAAAATCGGGCAATATCGGTCTGACTAACCCATTCTTGCTGACGCAGAAGCGCTGCAAGAGTGGTCAGAACGACAAATTGGGGATGGGTCAAATCAATCGTTCTCAGTTTGTTTTTTATCAGCCCATGCCACTTGTGGTAGGCACGGATAAAGAGCAGACCGGTTGATTTTTTGTATTCATCCTTGTAGATGGAGTTAAACTGAGATTTTTCCATTAGCTTTCCCTCTAGATATTTTGTAAGTATGCTTATTATATTCTAGCATCTTATTTTTGTCAATAAAAACCCAGCTTAGACTAAAAAGTCTGAACTGGGTTTTGTTTATAGTTTTTCTACATAAATCTGCTGGGCAATCATAGGATTAATTTGGATTTCTTGGGTTTCTGTCTTAAGAAAATAGACCTGAGCGAAAGAATCGTATTGGATGAAAGTGATGGTTTGGCCGATTTGCAGGTTGTATTTTTCCAAGTATTTGAGTAAGTCAAAGTCGTCATGCACCCGTTTGATGATATAGTCGCCAGGAGCAGAAGCCTCTTCCAGAGTCAGTTGGTTTTCTTCGTCCAGAAGCTCTCCCTTGGCCGGTATGGTGCCTCCGTGAGGACAGGTCTTGGGGTGCTGGAGCATGGCATCCAGACGCTCAACGAAGCGCTCAGAAACAGTGTGCTCTAGGACTTCGGCTTCCTCATGGATTTCATCAGTCGAGTAGCCGAGATGGTTGACCAGAAAGACCTCAATCAGTCGGTGCTTACGGTAGAGGTCGGAAACTAGCCTTAGACCCAAATCAGTCAGCAGGTAGCCGGCTTTTTTATCCTTGACCAGAAGTTCTTCCGCCAGCATTTTTTTCATCATTTCCGTCACAGCCGGAGGTGAAACCTGCATGAGCTGGGCGATTTCTTTATTGGTGATTTTTTTGTGGCGGCTGCCAATCTCATAGATACACTTGAGATAGTCTTCTTTATTTGGGGTCATCTTGCATCCTCGCTGAACTTTCTATCATTAGTATAACAAAAATCGCTGCAAGAATACAGTGTCTAAGCCTTTCTTTGATGTTTAGATTTTCTTCATTCGCTTGTAATCGTTTTGCGATTATTATATAATCAAAGCGTACGATTTAAAAAATAAAAAGTAAAAATTCTTTAGCTGGTTTGCAGAAAATTTGGCTTGCTTTTTACTTTTTTGCAAAAGGAGAATCCTATTATGAAAAAAAGACGAATGATGGCGTCTCGAGCAGAGAAGTTTATTCGTTTTGGCATCCGCAAATGCAGTCTGGGAGCAGTCTCTGTAGCGATTGCGACTGGTCTGGCCTTTCTTGGAAGTGGAGCGGTTCAGGCAGATCAGCTAGCACCTAGTCAGACAGCTGACAGTGTCGCTGTCAGCCAGGCTGTGGAGAACCAAGCAAGCACAGCTGCAACTCCAACTGTAACAGAAACCAGTCTGTCAAGCATGGATAAGGCTGCACCAGCACCGGAGGCTGTTAGTCCTGACGCTGGTCAGGTATCTACGTCTTCCGGTATCAGTGCTCAGTTTACTTCTTCTGATCCTGTAGAAAATGCCCGGCCGAAAAGTGATACTGTAGCTTCTACAGAGAATCAACCTGCTGTAGCTGAGAACTCAGAAAAAAGTGATGCTTCTAATCAGCCAGCGCAAGCAGCTTCTGCTACAGAGCGCCCCTTGGCAGCAGCAGAAGTCAAAAAGCCACAAGGAAAGATTACCATTCAGAACAACAATTCACAGACAGGTGAATTTGATATTGTCGTGTCCGATATTGTCGCACCGGATGGCCTGAAGGCGGTCTACCTACCGACTTGGTCCAGCAAGGATGACCAGGACGATGTGCAGTGGTACACCGCTGAACGGCGGGCCGATGGGACCTATTTCAAGCATGTCAGCTACCGCAATCATAAGAACTCCTTGGGCGAGTACAATGTTCACCTCTATTTTGTGAATGATGCAGGCCAGCTGCAGGGTGCAGGTTCGGCTAAGACAGAGGTTACTCGCGCCCAGCCACAGGGTAAAATCACCATTCAGAACAACAATCCGCAGACAGGTGAATTTGATATAGTCGTTTCTGATATTGTTGCCCCGGATGGCCTGAAGGCGGTCTACCTACCGACTTGGTCAGCTGTTAACGACCAAGACGACGTGCAGTGGTACACGGCCGAAAGACGTGCTGATGGGACCTATTTCAAACATGTCAGCCACCGCAACCACAAGAACTCCTTGGGCGAGTACAATGTCCACCTTTATTTTGTGAATGATGCAGGCCAGCTGCAGGGTGCAGGTTCGGCTAAGACAGAGGTTACTCGCGCCCAGCCACAGGGTAAAATCACCATTCAGAACAACAATCCGCAGACAGGTGAATTTGATATTGTCGTGTCAGATATCGTCGCCCCAGATGGTCTGAAGTCTGTTAGTCTTCCAACTTGGTCCACCAATAACGACCAAGACGATGTTCAGTGGTATACAGCCGAAAGACGCGCCGATGGGACCTATTTCAAACACGTCAGCTACCGCGACCACAAGAACTCCTTGGGCGAGTATAATGTTCATCTCTATTTCGTGAATGATGCAGGACAGCTGCAGGGTGCAGGTTCGGCTAAGACGGTAGTTACTCGCGCACAGCCACAGGGAAAAATCACCATTCAGAACAACAATCCGCAGACAGGCGAATTTGATATTGTCGTGTCAGATATTGTCGCACCGGATGGCCTGAAGGCGGTCTACCTGCCGACATGGTCCAGCAAGGATGACCAAGACGATGTGCAGTGGTACATCGCTGAGCGCCAAGCTGACGGTACCTACAAAAAACATGTCCGAGCTCAGGATCATAAGTTTTCAGTAGGTGAGTACAAGGTTCATCTTTACTATCTGAACGAGGATGGCCAGATGCAAGGTGCAGGTGGCGAGAAGCTGATGGTTTCTGTAGCACCTGAAAACATCCGTGCGACTGGAAAAATCAATATCCAAAACAATAATGCTCGAACAGGAACTTTTGATGTAGTTGTGACAAATGTCTCCAATCCAGGCGGAATTCAAGCAGTATATCTGCCAACTTGGTCCACAGATAAGGATCAGGATGATGTCAAGTGGTATTTGGCCCAAAAGCAGGCAAATGGCACCTATAAGATCACGGTCCGAGCTAGTGACCATAAGCTTTCTACCGGCGAGTACAAGATTCATCTTTACTATAAGCAGGACAATGGTCAGCTCATCGCTGTTGATGCTACTATGACCCAGGTCTCCATAGCAGTTTACAATACTCCATACTACTCACAGCGTGATGGTCGCTGGGGCGGCAGGAAGTATGGTCCTTACAGCATGGATGCGACAGGATGCGTGCCGACAACGCTAGCCATGGTTATTTCTGGGATTACTGGGACAGAAGTGCTTCCGACAACTGTTGCGGATTACCTATATAACCATACCAATGAATTTAATAAAGATGGATTTGGCACCAGCAGCCGTGGTATAGTCCGAGCTGCCCAGCACTGGGATCTGACGACTGAGACCCTGTTTACAGCTTCTGCAGTCAAAGAAGTGCTTTCGCAGGGGCATCATGTCCTAGGTGCCGTTGGTACTAGCATCTTTGCCCATTATCCAGTCACCCATGAGCTAGTTCTTAAAGGCTATGACAATGGAAAAACCTATGTCCGTGACCCTTATAATGCAGCTAATAATGGCTGGTATCCAGTAGACTATCTCTTTGGGGTCAAGAGTGTCGATCCGACGGATAATACAGAAGGTTCCCCCTTTATTGCCATCAAAGGATAAGAAATTCGTGAATAAGAAGACCGCTCGTTGCTTGACGGGCGGTTTTCTATGTAGGTATAATAGAAAAAAGAAAGGAGGGGAGCCATGTGTCCGAAAGAAGGGAAAGAACATCTCTTTCAGCAATTGCAATCAATCGGTTGGTCTCAAACAGCGCTGGAACGAGTTTTTGAAGAGATTGGTGAGCAAGGGAAAAAAGTGCCAGAAGAAGGAGATTACCTGCAGGAGGCTCAGCTTTTTGGCAGTCCTTTCTTTCAAGAGCTCTGGCAGGCTGAGCAGGCTCAGATCAGCAGGTTAGGAGCTCAGGAGTTGCTGGTTTTGGCTATGAATCTTGTTAATATGCCTGAGGAGTTGAGTGGAAACAAGGCAGAGACGGATTTTTTGCTGGCTCGGATTGCTCCAAACCTAACACCACATGATGGCTTTTGGCAGATTTTTTCAAGCACCTTACGACAGGCTTTCCCGGCAGATGATTTCAGCCAAAGGGATGGCAATCAAAAGCTCAAAAGGCAGCTACATCAGTTTCGCTATGTCATTTCCTGCCAGCAGGCCCAGTGGGTCAGAGATCACTACCGTCAGATTGGTATGACAGATGCAGAAGCCTTGGCCTCCTATCTAAAGGCTTTTCCAGCGCTGCCTTATAACTTTCAAGAATCCTCTCGCTTGCATAATAAAGCCTATATTGATAAGATGTCTAGTCAAGCTATCTATCCGGATGGTCAAGCAAGTCAGGCCAATATAAAAATCCTGATTGATTTTCATACAGAGTTTATTTTGGATCAGACAGGTCGTTTTCTCAATATTATCGATCCAGAGGGGGCTAGCCAAAATGGTATTGTGAATGGCGCCAGCTTTAACTACGGTGAGCATAACCGGCCGGGTAATCAGGCTTCTCATACCCGCTACGATGTCAAAACGCCTCCAGTCTGGGATCCTCGCTTTCGCAGGCTTGTCATTGAAAATGGCGGCCGCAAGTTCAAATCACCTCAGAATAATCGTGGTCCGCTGGGCTATCGTTCAGCTAAGAGCCCTTATGCTCGAAAGGGGCGGAGTGCTTATAAACAGGTAAAGGCAGAGATTGCTCGGTTCAAGAAATTGCTGGATCGACCATCCTTTCTCTTGCGTTCATGGGCTTGGTTCCGTCAGTTTTGGCAGAAGTTTTTCGCACAAAAAAATACGGACTAGCAAATCCGTATTTTTATCTCTTACAAGCTCTTAACTGCGGCGATAGCTGCTTCGAAGTCAGGCTCGGTATTGATATTGTCAACATATTCAGCGTAGGTCACAGTGTTGTTTTCGTCCAAGACAAGAACTGCGCGAGCCAAAAGGTGCCATTCATTGATGAGGACAGCATAGTCACGGCCGAAAGAATGATCGAAGTAGTCAGAGAGCATGACAGCATTCTCAATGCCTTCAGCAGCACACCACTTGCCTTGAGCAAAAGGCAAGTCAACTGAAACCGTGATAACAACGGTATTATCTAAGTCAGAGAGTTCTTGGTTGAAACGGCGGGTCTGAGTTGAGCAGACACCAGTATCGATAGATGGGATGATGCTCAGGACTTTCTTTTTGCCAGCAAAGTCAGCCAGAGTTTTCTTTGAAAGATCAGTTGCTGTCAAGCTAAAATCGTGGGCAGTGTCGCCGACTTGCAGTTGCTTTCCAGTAAAGGTTACAGGGTTTCCGAGAAAAGTTGTCATAGGAAGTCTCCATTCATGTTTGATAGCTTCATTGTACAGCGAATAGTGATTTTTTTCGAATAATTTGACCGGAAATTTGAGAGAGACTCCATGTGAAGCTCCTTCTCCAAAAATAAAGAGGTTAGGATTTTGTCTTCCTAACCTTTTATCGTTATTTGGCCAATCCTTCAGAAATTTTATCCAGATTGTATTTCATCATGCTGTAGTAGCTGTCTCCTTCTTCTCCCTTTTCAGCGATTGAGTCTGTGAAGATTTTAGCGTGGATTGGGATGTTAGTGTCTTTAGAAACAGTCTTCATCGGACGGTCGTCCACACTTGATTCGACAAAGAGAGACGGCACTTTGGTCTTGCGTAGTTTTTCAAGCAAGCTTTTGATTTGGTCTGGAGTCCCTTCTTCTTCAGTGTTGATTTCCCAGATATAGGCTGATGGCACATTGTAGGCTTTAGAGAAGTACTTGAAGCAGCCTTCACTGGTCACAATCATTTTCTTTTCTTCAGGGATGTTGTTGAATTTCTCTTTGGCTTCCTTATCCAAAGAGGTCAGTTTTTCCACATAAGCTTTGAGATTTTTCTCGTAAGTGGCCTTATTGTCAGGGTCTTTTTCAATCAAACGCTTAGCAATATTTTGCGCATAGATGATGCCGTTTTCCAAGTTGAGCCAAGCATGGGGGTCTTCCTTACCCTTTTCACTTTGACCTTCAAGGTAAATGACGTCAACGCCATCGCTGACAGCATAGTAGTCCTTGTTTTCTTCCTTATTGGCATTTTTGACCAACTTGGTAAACCAAGCATTACCGCCAGTTTCCAGATTGATACCGTTGTAGAAGATGAGATCCGCTTGAGAAGTCTTTTTGACATCTTCAGGCAGGGGCTCATATTCATGGGGATCTTTGCCGACTGGTACAATGCTGTGCAGATCAATCTTATCGCCAGCTATATTTTTGGTAATATCAGCGATAATTGAGTTGGTCGCAACAACCTTGAGCTTGGACGAGTCACTGGACGCGTTCTTCTGATCGGAGCAGGCAAAGAGAGTGCAGACTGCTAGCAAAAGCAGGGATAAAAAACCTAATTTTTTCATGGGATTCCTCCATTAAATTTTATTTTAGTTTAGGTTGGTTTTTAAGTTTTAAATAGCGTTGCTTAGGGGCAATAAAGAAAGAGATGAGAAAGATGAGGGCCGAGGTCAGGACAATGCTGGATCCTGCAGCGACATTAAAGCTATAGCCGATAAAGAGTCCCAGCACAGAAGCCAGAGCTCCCAAACCCGAGGACAGCAGAATCATGGTTTTCAAACTATTGGCATAGAGGTAGGCCGTTGCTGCCGGCGTTATCAAGAGAGCGACAATCAGAATGGTTCCCACGCTCTGCATAGCTGTCACAGAGACCAAGGTCAAGAGAATCATCAGCAGATAGTGGTAGAAGCTGACCGGCATGCCCATTGCTTGAGCCAGCAAGGGGTCAAAGGAAGTAATCAATAGCTGTTTGAAAAAGAGGGTGATGATTAAGAGCACAGCTATTCCGACTCCGATACTAATCCACATATCAATATCCTGCACAGCCAAGATATTCCCGAAGAGAATATGAAAGAGGTCGGTGGAGCTATTGGCAACGCCGATCAGAATCACACCTAGAGCTAGGAAGGAAGAAAAGGTAATCCCAATGGCCGTATCGCTTTTGATAATGGAGTTGCCCTTGATGTAGGTGATAATAATCGAGGCCAAAAGTCCGAAGGTGATGGCTCCGATAAAGAAATTAATCCCTAAAATGTAGGACAGGGCCACACCGGGCAGAACCGCATGAGAGATAGCATCCCCCATGAGCGACATGCCGCGCAGAATGATAAAGCAGCCGACAGCCCCAGCAACAATCCCAATGACGATGGCTGTGATGAGGGCATTTTGCAGGAAGTGAAAGTCCCGCAGCCCTTGGAAAAATTCTAAAATCATTCTAGGCACCTCCATTCATAAAGAGCTGGGAGCCGTAAGTCTTTTTCATATTGTCCTTGGTAAAGCTGGTCTCGGTAGGACCAAAGGCAATCAGCTTACGATTGAGCAGGATAACTTGGTCGAAATAATCAACAACCTTGCTCAAGTCATGATGGACAATCAGGATAATCTTGCCTGCGGCTTTGAGACTGCGCAGGGTAGACATGATAATCTCTTCACTGACAGAGTCAATCCCGACGAAAGGCTCGTCCAAAAAGATACAATCCGCCTCTTGAACCAAGCAGCGAGCAATCAAGACCCGCTGGAATTGGCCGCCAGATAGCTGGCTAATCTGGCGCTCTGCCAAGTCTTCTAAACCGACAATTTTCAATGCCTCAGCCACCTTTTTCCAATGGGAATTCTTTAGCCCCTGAAAAAGCTTGAGCTGAGGGTAAAGTCCCAAAGAGACACACTCTTTGACTTTGATAGGAAAATGATAATCAATATTGATCTTTTGCTCTACATAGGCAACCCGCTGGAGAGAGTTCTGCAGTGGCTTTTGATCCAGCAGAGTCTGGCCTTGGTGGTCAATAATCCCTAGCATGCCCTTGAGCAGGGTGGATTTTCCGGCTCCGTTAGGACCGATAATCCCAGTAATGGTTGGCTCCTTAATGGTTAATGAAAGGGGCTCAAGAGCCAGCGTATCCTGATAGCTGACAGTCAAATCTTTAATCGTAATCATCTCATACACCTCCATTGTTTTAATATACATTAAAACAAAAATTAAGTCAAGTTAATTTTTAATAAATATTTAAAATTAATATAAGAAATGTTTGAAAAAACAAGTAGATTTTGATAAGGTTATATCAAAAGCATGAAAGCGAGAAGAAGATGACACGACTACAAGATGATTTCTATGATGCGGTTAATGGTGAGTGGGCTAAGACGGCGGTTATTCCTGATGATAAGCCAGTGACGGGCGGTTTCATGGATCTGGCAGATGAGATTGAGGAACTTATGCTCGCAACGACCGACAAATGGCTGGCTGGAGATGGAGTGCCAGAACATGCCATTCTGAAGAACTTTGTTGCTTACCATCGCTTGGCAGCGGATTATGATAAACGGGAAGCGGCAGGGATTGAGCCAGCGCGTGCTTACATTGATGAAATTCGCAACCTAGCGTCTTTTGAAGACTATGCTTCTAAGATTGCTGATTTTGAACTGGCTGGTAAGCCGACTTATTTCCCCTTTGGTGTGGCGCCTGACTTTATGGACGCCCGTATCAATGTCCTCTGGGCAGACGGACCGGGAACGATTTTGCCTGATACGACCTACTACGCGGAGGACCATCCGCAGAAGGATGACCTGCTTGAAAAATGGCGCAAGGCTCAGGAAGATTTGCTAGCTAAATTTGACTTTACGGAAGAGGAAATCAAGGATCTTTTGGATAAGGTCTTGGAGCTGGATGCTGTTTTTGCTCAGTATGTTCTGTCTAGTGAAGAAAGCTCCGAGTATGCGAAACTCTACCATCCTTATCATTGGGAAGATTTCAAGGCCTTGGTACCAGAGTTGCCTATGGCGGATATTTTTACCAAGTTGATCGGTCAAGAACCCGACCAAGTCATTGTGCCAGAAGAGCGTTTTTGGCAGGCAGCTAAGGATATTTATACAGCAGCTAACTGGGATAAACTCCATGCTCTGCTGATTCTCTCTGCGGTCCGCAATACAACACCTTACCTAACGGATGACATCCGTGTCTTGGCAGGAGCTTATCATCGTGCTCTATCAGGGACTCCTCAGGCTCAAGACAAGAAAAAAGCGGCATTTTATCTGGCCCAAGGTCCCTTTAATCAAGCTGTTGGTCTCTGGTATGCCGGTCAGAAGTTCTCGCCAGAAGCTAAGGCTGATGTGGAGCAAAAAGTGGCGACGATGATTGAAGTTTATAAAAATCGCCTGGCCCAGAATGACTGGCTGACACCAGAAACTCGGGACAAGGCTATTGTCAAGCTTAATGTCATCAAGCCTTATATTGGCTATCCTGACGAGCTGCCTGAGCGCTATTCCTGCAAGGTCGTGGATGAAAAGCTGACTCTCTTTGAAAATGCTCAGAAGCTGAGTCAGATTGATATTGCTTACAGCTGGAGCAAGTGGAATCAACCGGTGGATTACAAGGAATGGGGAATGCCAGCCCATATGGTCAATGCCTACTATAATCCGCAGAAAAACCTGATTGTCTTTCCAGCGGCTATCCTGCAGGCGCCTTTCTATGACTTGCACCAGTCCTCGTCAGCCAATTACGGTGGTATCGGAGCGGTCATTGCCCATGAGATTTCTCATGCTTTTGATACCAATGGAGCTTCCTTTGATGAAAATGGCAGTCTTAATAATTGGTGGACGGAGCATGACTACCAAGCCTTTACCGAACGGACTCAAAAGGTCATTGACCAGTTCGAAGGGCAGGATTCCTATGGTGCTAAGGTCAATGGCAAGCTGACCGTTTCAGAAAATGTGGCAGATCTGGGCGGTATTGCAGCAGCCCTAGAAGCAGCCAAGAAAGAAGCTGATTTCTCTGCTGAGGAATTCTTCACTAACTTTGCCCGCATTTGGCGAATGAAGGGTCGAAAGGAGTATATGAAGCTCCTGGCAAGCGTCGATGTTCATGCGCCAGCCAAGCTTCGGACCAATGTGCAGCTGCCAAACTTTGACGACTTCTTTACAACCTTTGATGTCCAAGAGGGAGACGGCATGTGGCGGAGTCCAGAAGAGCGGGTGGTCATCTGGTGATGCCGAGATAAGAGTACTTATCGAATCCTGCTCAAATCAAAAATAATCGAGTTCGTTTCAATAGTCTGCTTTTGTTTGTGAAAGCAGGCTATTTTGTCAAAGAATTTATAAAGCGTTTACATTTCTATGACCTTGTGCTATACTGTAGTTGATAACAAAAAAAACAAAATATCCAAATAGAATAGATTTCAAAGTGTTTATTAATGAATAATAAAGAAAAGAGATATTCTTATGGTAAAACGATTCATTAGTTCAAATGCTTCAGAAATTTTAAATATGACTGCGCCGGAGCTGAAACAGAGCATCAAGGCCAGTGAGGGCCGCGTTATCCTGTCTGAAAACGTGGCTTTTAAAGAATCTTATATCGGTGATGTGACCAATGCAGAGATTGCTCGGTCTTTTGGTGCTGACTTGATTTTGCTGAATGGGATTGATATCTTCCAGCCTTTTGTGGCTGGTCTGGACGCCAAGGAAGATTTTGTTGAGGAGCTGCACCGCTTGGTTGGCCGTCCTATCGGTATCAATCTAGAGCCGGTGGACAGTCAGGCCCAGATGGCAGGAGAACGCCTGATTATCGATGAGGGGCGTCAGGCTAGTCTAGCGACCATTCAGCGAGCAGAAGAGTTGGGCGTTGACTTTATCTGCCTGACGGGTAATCCGGGAACTGGTGTCACCAATCAAGCCATTATTGACACCATTCGAGTGGTCAAGGAGAATTTTTCAGGCCTCCTGATTGCAGGCAAAATGCATGCTTCGGGTGTGGATGAGCCGGTAGCAGACCTAGAAGCAATCGCTCAATTTATCGAAGCTGGTGTTGATATTGTCCTAGCACCGGCAGTCGGCAGTGTGCCAGGCTTTGATGAGCAGGACTTGAAGCAGATTGTCCGCCTGGCCCATCAAAAGGGGGCTCTGGTTATGAGTGCGATCGGTACCAGCCAAGAGAGTGCTGATGAAGATATTGTCAAGCAAATGGCTATCCGTAACAAAATCTGCGGTGTAGATATCCAGCATATCGGAGATTCCGGCTATGGCTGTCTGGCTCCGGTTGAAAATATCTTTGCCATGAGCAAGGCTCTCAGAGGACAGCGCCACACCATTTCCATGATTTCACGTTCGATTAATAGATAGTAAAATGAGATAGACTTTTTAGGGGGAAGCTCCTAGAAAGCCTGTCTCTTTTTTTGTAAAAAAAAAGACCGAGATTCTTGTCTCGGCCTTTATAGGTTTCCTTTTTTATCTAAAAATTCATGATAGACACAGAGGCTGACTGCAGAGCGGGCAATGCTGTATTTAGAGTAAGGGATAATGACAATCTCTGCTTGTTTTTGCTTTGGAAAGAGAGGTACTTCCTGCTCTAACTGAGCCAGAACCTGCTCGGCAATCACCGGATAGGAGAAGAGCTGGCCGTCCAGATAAATCCTTTCGCTATCAATAAGCTGGCAGAGATTGGAAATGGAAATGGCCAGATAGCGGCAGGCAGTATGAATCAACTCAATGCTGCCCAAGTCTCCTAAGCGATAGGCGGTCATCAGACTTGTCAAATCAATGTCATTGACGTCCTCTACAAGGGTCTTTAGGAGCGAGGTCTGGGAAGCCCGATACAGGATAGCTGCTTTATCAAGCAGAGCACTCTCGCTGGCATAAACCTGCAGGCAGCCGTGCTTGCCGCAAGGACAGCGCTCGCCTTCAGGATTGATGACGGTATGTCCCACCTCCCCGATAAGATAATTTTCCTGACTGTAAATGCTGCCCTTGTACATGTAAGAGCAATGAATACCTCTGGCGACATGATAGACGATAAAATTACAGTCTGTCGGATGATAGCTAAAGAGGCGTTCAGCCATTGTCAAACAGTGGGACTTATTGGCAAAGTAGACAGGAAGGTCAAAGGCTTCTTGAATAGTCTGCAAGTTAATCTGTCCCCAGTGGGGGTTTTTAGAAATAATAAAATCACTCTCAGAGAGATTCACATGCCCCGGCAGCCCGAGGGCAATCGCTGAGATGGAGTATTTGCTGTTCTTCTTCAGAAAATCTTGAATGAGTCGGATGATTTCCTGGTCAGACGGGCCGCCTGTCACCTCGACCTGATAAGTCCGAATGCTGCTTTCTGCAATCTCACCGGTATTATCAGCGATGACCATAGCCAGCTGTTTTTCAGAAATCTCAAAGCCCAGATAGTAGCGGCTACGAGGCGCAATATCTAGCAGGGTTTTTTTGCGGCCTACACTCTCGTCATTGAGCTCGCCCAGCTCCAGTACCAAGCCTTCCTTGATCAGTTCATTGATGATACTGCCAGTCGTGGCTGGTGTAATCTGAGTTTCTTTTGAAATATCAATCCGAGAAATCGGTCGTTTGGCATAGAGCTGATCCAGAACAGTTGCCCTTAGCTCGTTTTGTTTTCTAGTTCGTGTCATCTTGTTTCCTCTGCTGCTATACTATCAAAAAAAGCTAGAAATCTCAAATGTAAGCGTTGACATAGTACAGAAAAATAGTTATAATGTTTATAGAATATTAATAACATAGTGAAAAATATTCTATTTCTGGATTTTTGTTTATATATTGAAAATAAATGGCAAGTGTCGTTGCAGGCTAGGTCAGATTCATAAAGGAGGATGCCGATGGAAACAAAACAAATTATGTTAGTCTGTGCGGCTGGGATGAGTACCAGTCTCATGGTCAATAAAATGCAGAAAGCTGCAGAGGAGCGAGGCTTGGCTGCGACGATATTTGCGGTGCCAGTGTCAGAAGCAGAAGACTATCTAAGCGAGAAAAAGGTTGATGTCCTTTTGCTGGGGCCTCAGGTCCGCTATCTGCTGGAGGATTTACAGGAAAAATTAGCTTCAAAAGGTATTCCGGTGGATGTTATCCCTATGACGGACTACGGAATGATGAAGGGGGATAGGGTCCTGGATTTGGCAGAGTCGCTCATGAAGTAGGTACTTTTATGGAAAATAAAGATTCCTTAGAGGTCGCGATGACCCTCATTATGTATGGCGGAGAGGCCAAGTCTTGTGCTATTGAAGCCATTGCTGCAGCTAAAAAGCAGGACTTTGACCGAGCTCAGGAGAGACTGAGTCAGGCTCAGAAGGCCCTGCTGCAAGCTCATCACGCTCAAGCTGAAATGCTGAGCAAGGAGGCACAAGGAGAGAAGACAGAACTTAGTTTATTTATGGTGCATGGGCAGGATCATCTCATGACCAGTATCGCCTTTGTTGATTTGGCAAAGGAGATTGTTGATTTACATAAAAAATTTGATGAATAGGAGAAATGCAGATGAGTAGTTTGGTTGATAAATGGCAAGCGCGTCTCATGCCTATTGCCAATAAAATCGGCAACCAGAAATTTCTGGTTGCCCTGCGGGATTCCTTTATTGGGACCATGCCTGTGATTATGACGGGCTCTTTCGCCCTCATGGTCAATGCTTTTCTATCTGACTTGCCAGGACAGTTCGGCTGGACCTGGATTTCCTCTACCTTCCAGTGGCTGATTGATATTAACTGGCTGGTATTTAAGGGCAGTATTCCTATCGTTACCCTCTTGTTCCTCTTTACCTTCGGGGTCAATATCGCTAAGATTTATAATACTGATAAGGTGTCTGCCGGTCTGGTAGCTGTTGCTTCCTACATCATTACCATTGGTGGCTCAGTTACTAAAACCTTTGAGTTGGCTGGCAAAACACCAGGGCTGAGCAAGGCGATTTCAAAACTTCCAGAGCTAAAACTTGACGGCAGTAACCTGTCTGTGACGATTAACAGTGTCATTCCAGGTGACCAGATTAGTGCGCGTGGCTACTTTACTGCTATTCTGATTGGCTTTGTATCTGTCATCATCTTTTGTAAGGTCATGAATCGTAACTGGACGATCAAACTTCCAGATTCCGTTCCGCCAGCTATCATGAAGCCGTTCTTGTCTATCATTCCGGCTGCGATTGCCATGTATGTCGTGGGGATTGCGACCTACCTCTTTAATCTGGTGACAGGCGAGCTGTTGATTGACTGGATTTACAAGATTCTTCAGGCACCGCTTCTCAGCTTGTCTCAAAGCTTCTGGGCTGTGCTGCTCATTGTCTTTCTCAATAAGATTTTCTGGTTCTTCGGACTGCACGGCGGTAATGTGCTGGCACCAGTCATGGCCAGTCTCTTTGGTGTGACAATGCTGGCCAATCTGGAAGCTTATCAGGCTGGACATGCGATTCCTTACATGTGGACGGATAATTCTTTCGGTGCTTTTGTCTGGTTTGATGCGATTGGGGTTGCCATTGCCATTCTCTGGCAATCTCGGAACAAGCACTATCGCGAAGTGGCTAAGTTAGGAATTTTCCCAATGATCTTCAACATCGGTGAGCCGGTTATGTACGGTCTGCCAATCGTTTTGAATCCAATTATGTTTATTCCATATGTCCTTACGCCAATGGTTATGGTAACAGTAGCCTACTTTGCAACCTCTATGGGCTTGGTTGCGCCGGTTACTCAAAACGTTACTTGGGTAATGCCGCCGATTCTCTACGGTTTCTTTGCGACAGCCTTCGACTGGCGGGCAATTATTCTTTCGCTGGTTAACATCGCTATTTCGACCGCTATATATCTGCCCTTTGTCAAGATGGCAGATAAACAGGAGGAGCTTGGATAGATGGCAAGATTTGAAATTAAAGAAGAATTTTACCTGGACGGCAAGCCTTTTAAGATTTTATCGGGAGCTATTCAGTATTTCCGGCTTCATCCAGACCAGTGGCGAGATACCCTTTACAATCTTAAAGCTTTAGGCTTTAATACGGTAGAAACCTATATTCCTTGGGCATTGCATGAACCTCAGGAAGGGCAGTTTGAGGCAGAGGGCATGCTGGATTTTGAAGCATACTTCAAGTTGGTTGAGGAGATGGGGCTTTATCTCATTGTCCGTCCGACGCCCTACATCTGTGCAGAGTTTGACTTTGGCGGCCTGCCAGCTTGGCTCTTGAGATATCCTTCGATGCGCCTGCGGGTCAATCATCCGCTTTTTCTGGAAAAGGTCAGTCATTTCTATGACTGGCTCTTTCCCAAGCTTCTGCCCTATCAGAGTGATCAGGGCGGACCTATCCTCATGATGCAGGTGGAAAATGAATACGGTTCTTACGCCGAGGACAAGGCTTACATGCGCAGCATTGCGCAGATGATGAAGGTCCGTGGAGTTACGGTTCCCCTCTTTACTTCTGATGGGACATGGATAGAGGCTTTGGAATCTGGGACCTTGATTGAGGATGATATTTTTGTGACGGGGAATTTCGGATCTCAGCCCAAGGAAAATACAGACAATCTGCGAGCTTTCATGGAACGCTATGGCAAGAAATGGCCACTTATGTGTACAGAGTTTTGGGATGGCTGGTTCAGCCGCTGGAGCGAGGAAATCGTTCGGCGTGAAGCCGAAGATTTGGCTCAGGATGTCAAAGAAATGCTGCAGCTGGGCAGCATGAACCTCTTCCTCTTGAGAGGTGGGACAAACTTTGGCTTTATCAGTGGCTGTTCAGCTCGAAAGACCAAGGATTTGCCACAGATTACCTCCTACGATTTTGACGCACCCATTACTGAGTGGGGGCAGCCGACCGAGAAATACTACGCTGTTCAGCGGGTGACCCACGAGGTCTTTCCAGAGCTTGAGCAGATGGAGCCTATTAGCCGACAGGCTAAGGCCTATGGCAGTTTTCCACTGCTTGGTACTGCAAACCTGCTGGATGTGGCAGCGGATATCACAGAGGAAATTCTGCTGGATTATCCGCAGCCTATGGAGCAGATTGGGCAGAATCATGGCTATATCCTCTACCGTTCCGATATCAAAAATCAATACCATGAGGAAAGGCTCAAGGCCTTGGAGACTCATGACCGCTGTCATTTCTATGTCAATCAGGAGCACCTGGCTACTCAGTATCGTGAAGAAATCGGTGATGAAATGCTCTTCTCAGCTGATACCGAGCGGATTCAGATTGATGTGCTGGTGGAAAATATGGGGCGGGTCAACTATGGTTACAAGCTGGGCGCACCCAGTCAATCCAAGGGAGTCAAGGGCGGTATCATGATTAACCACCAGTTCCGTAAGGGCTGGAAGCATTATGCGCTCAAGTTTGACCAGGAAATGCTGGCCAAGCTAGACTGCTACTCAGCTCCACCGGAAAGAGTCAAAGCACCGACCTTCTATCGCTTTGAAGCAGAGTTAGATGATATCGCTGATACTTTTATTGACTGCTCTAAGTATGGGAAGGGGTGTATTTCGGTCAACGGCTTCAACCTTGGCCGCTACTGGAATGAAGGGCCAATTCACTATCTCTATGTGCCGTCTGGCTTGCTTAAGGAAAAGAATGAATTTATCGTCTTTGAAACTGAAAATGTCAAGATTGAAGAGTTGACCTTGCTTGACCATCCAGTCTATAAGAAATGAGGTGTTGCGATGAAATATATAACAGTCGGGAATGAACTGGAGGGAGCCAGTCAGCTGATTTTGGGCTGCATGCGACTGGCAGAGCATGATCCTAAAGAGGTCGTTTCCGTTCTTGAAACAGCAGTAGAAGTGGGAATTAATTTCTTTGACCACTCAGATGTTTATGCTGGCGGCCAGTCTGAAGCCAAGTTTGCGCAGGCTCTTCGTACGGCTAAGATTCCCCGGGACCAAGTTCTCATCCAGTCCAAGTGCGGACTGAGGGATGTTCACACCAACTACCATTTTGACTTTTCTAAGGATTATATTATTCGTTCGGTTGAAGCCAGCTTGGAGCGTTTGCAGACAGACTATCTGGATGTGCTCCTCCTACACCGGCCAGATGCTCTTGTGGAGCCGGAAGAGGTAGCTGAGGCTTTCTCACAGCTGCACCAGGCTGGGAAGGTCCGCCATTTCGGAGTCAGTAATCAAAATCCTTATCAGATCGAGCTGCTGCAGAAAAGTGTGGAGCAGCCCTTGATTGCTAACCAACTGCAGTTTGGCCCAGCCCATACTCCGATGCTGGATGCTGGGCTCAATGCCAATATGCTCAATCCTTTGGCAATCGTCCGGGATGGTAGTGTGCTGGACTATTGTCGATTGCATCATATCACGATTCAGCCTTGGTCACCATTTCAGGTTGACTTGAACCAGGGACTTTTTATGGAGCATCCTAAATATGCTCCGCTTACAGAAACTCTGCATGCCTTTGCGTCAGACTATCAAGTTTCCTTTGAAGCCTTAGTTCTCGCCTGGATTTTGCGTCATCCGGCACAAATGCAGCCGATTGTTGGCTCCATGAATCCGCAGCGAATTCGCTCAATGGTGGCTGCTTTTGATATTGAGCTCTCTCGGGCTGACTGGTATAAGATATACAAGAGCGCAGGGAATCCTCTGCCCTAAGCTTGTTTTTGCAGGGAGATTATTTTTTATTCAGAATCAATGAAGGCTAAGAGCAGTGAATCAGTCTGCTTGTTTCATTGATTAAGCTAGATTCTGTGCCTTATGAAAGGAGAATGATATGAATAATAAGTTTTCTTGGCAAGCCCTAGCAAAATCTGCTTCTGCTGCCAAGTATGGGAGCGGCTTACTGCTATGTGCTTCCCTCTTGTCCGTAGCAGCTTTGACGTGCGTCTCAAGAGTTGAAGCAGAAGATGTTGCGCCTGCCCCTGCCGCAGTAGCTGAAAGGCCGGCTTCTTCGACGGCGCAAGCAAGTCCTGAGGTTGAAAATCCAGCTGTGGCCGAACCCCAAGCAGCTCCTGCAAGTCAGGCCGAATCAGCTGCAGCTGCTAGCGAGTTGCCAGCCAGTCAGGTCATGTCCAATGAGCAGAAGCAGCGCGCCATTGCTCAGATGGGAGCCAATCAAGGGGATGTCTGGGTTTGGTCGGAGGAAAATGTCGTTGAAGAAAATGGGGAGCGTCAAAAGCGCGGTCCTAATGGCGGCCCTGGCCAATTTAATGGCGGTGCTGTTGTGTTAGGCGGTCGGCCGACTTATGACCCAGCAGCTGATTGGTACTACCTAGCTTATAAAGGCGAAGGGATGACCGACGAAGAAGCACAGGCTGTCTTTGACAAGGAACGCGGCAAATGGATGAATGAATTTGATCCTTGGGGCGTTGTGATGGAAATGACGGACAATAAGGCCAGCAATGCTTGGGCGGATATTCGGAACATGCAAGCTTTTGTGCTCCGGAAGGATTCCAATGTCTGGGAGAAAATTGTGGATCACCCTCAAGGGGTTCAATGGGTTTCTCAATTCAAGGGAAATATGTCCAGCAACGTAGGAGATGCCCGGCAGGAAGCCTTGGCTGGCGGGGGAACAGCTATTGAGGTCTTACCTAAGCAGGATCGGGTTGCCCACTGGGGTTCTGATCAGGCTCGTGATATTCCGAATCCTCAGACCATTCGGGCTGTTCTGGTTTCTGTCGAAGCGCGTATTTCTGAAAAATCTGACCCAGATGCCAAGCTTGGTATTCAAGTTGGCGGTGACTGGAAATTTGCTGAAGAAGTGAGTAAGCCGCTCTGGTATCCAGGAGCTGGTTTGGCTGGTATTCAGCGACTGACCAAGGATTGGGCTCGTTACTATTTTGTAAGCCTCACTGGTATTCAAGATGCAGTCGAAGAAAGGGCCATTTCACAAGATGAGTTTATGAAGAGTATCGTGCCGCTGGCCGATATGGAGCAAGCCGCCCAAAATCAAGCTCAGCAGCCAACCCCTGCAAGACCTGATCCAAAGGGTAGCCAAGCGGAAAATCTGACCTACAAAACAAGCGGCAAGACGGGCCCTCAAGCAGCGTCTCAACAGCCAACTCTTCAACAAGCTTCTTCCAAACAACTGCCTAAGACCGGTAGTCAAAGCAGCCTATTGACCAATCTGCTTGGACTCGGGCTCTTAGGACTGGGTGCTAGCTTCCTTGGCTTGAAGAAAAAATCTTAGTTTTGCAAGCTAGAGGGAAAATAATCTACAAAAAAGCAACAGCAGATTCTAGCTGTTGCTTTGTGTTTGGTTTAGGTTTTGCACGACAGGCTGTCCAAGGTTAGGTGCTTGCGCAACCTGCTCGGCAATCGGACTGCAGACAGGCTCTTGGTATTTTTGAGTAAAGCGGCATCTTGGGAAGTTGGAGCAGCCCCAAAATTTCTGACCGGCCTTAGAACCTTTGGCTGCTGTACGGAGCACCAATCCATGCTGGCAGCGAGGGCAGATCTTTTCTGCTTCTCTACGCTGTTTATTCTGGGCAATGCTGTTAATATGGCGCTCTTTGATGACCTGCTTTCGCTTGGTCAAGGGCAGGAGCATACGATAGAGGTCGTCAATCTGCTCGGGTGACAGGCAGACTTGACTTTGGCAGGCCTGCCTGTCAATTGCCCCAATCACTTGCCAGGTCTGAATAACCTTATGCCTGTCACTGTTTAGATGGATTTCCTTAAGCTGACAGTCATTGCCAAAGACGATATAGGAATATAGATTTGGCGTGTATTGGTTGAGATAATAGCTGAGCCATTTGAGATGGACTTTATTTTGAATAATGGGATTGAAAAAAGAATGCTTGTAAGATTTTCCGCGGCCTCTGGAAAGAACCTGAGTCCAGTATTGCTGATTTTCTGAGCCGAAGATCCAGCCCTTGTAGTTTTTTGACTCAAAAATGTAAATTCCAGATGGATGAATCAGCAGTGCATCAATCTCAGTGGTAGTGCCATCTTCTTTGAAGATGTAGAGATTGTACAAAATCTTTTTATAGCCATAGAGCTGGTTCAAGACCTGACCAAGCTGGTACTCTCCCTGTTTTCCCTTGTTGTATTTGAGTTCCCAAGGGGCAGTCTGAGTTTGCTGGAAATAGTCAGGCTCTTGGCTTTGGCTGGACGACCAATCCGAGTCCGTATCTTCCCTGTCATCGAGTAGCTTATAACTGATAAAAAAGACGATGCCAAAGACAGCCACAAATGCGACGAAAAAGAATCCAATCATTTCCTAATCTCCCTTAAAATCCCTAATTCGAGTATAGCACAAAATAAAGAACGAAAGATTTTTATAAGTGTAAAAACACAGCAATTGAACAATAGATTAAAATATGTCTAAAAATAGAAAGTTATCCTTTAAAAACTTATTTTCCAAAAACACCTCACAAACCTAAAAAATCATGTATAATAAAAAGACAGGAAAAGAATAGGAGTTATCATGTCTCAGGAATTAATCAGTGTTATCATCCCTGTTTACAATGTTGAGCAGTATTTAGCAGAATGTGTGAACAGCGTCTGTCGTCAGACCTATCAAAATCTGGAGATTATTCTAGTCAATGATGGTTCAACAGATGCTTCGGGCCAGATTTGCCAAGAGCTGGCTGACCAGGATGCGAGGATTCGTCTCATTCATCAGGACAATCAAGGCTTGTCCGGTGCCCGCAACACAGGGATTGAGCACTCTAGTGCAGACTATTTGATTTTTGTTGATTCAGATGACTGGCTGCCTGAGCAGCATGTTGCCCGCCTTTATGAAAAGCTCAAGGAGTACGATGCGGATATTGCTATCGGTCATCATTGTAGCTTTCGTGCAGAGGATTCAGCCTTCCTCTACTATTCGACAGAGCATTTTGAAACCCTCTATACGCGAGAAGAGATAATCGAGGAGTATCCTAGACGGCGCATGCTAGACGGTGTCTTTCTCTGTGCTTGGGCTAAGCTCTATAAGCGTGAGCTTTTTGATAAAGTACGCTATCCAGTCGGCCGAGTGGCTGAAGATGCCTTCACAACTTATAAGCTTTATCTTCAGTCAGAGAAGATTATCTATCTCAATGAACCGCTCTATTACTATCGCTTGCGGCCAAATAGCATCTCCATGACTTGGAATGAGCAGTGGTTTCGAGACTTGATTGTAGGTTTCGAGGAGCAGCTAGCCATTCTAGGTAAGCTGGGCTATGACCTGAGTTTCTACTACAAGTATTACACCTTCCTGCTCCAGTATTGTCGTGACAGCGCTGCAGCCGTTGGCATGCAGTCCAGTCGGGTCTATCAGGAAATTGAAAGCAAACTCAAACTATTTGGAGAATAAACAAAACAAGCCACCTTCCAACCGCAGGGTTGACAGCGTGGCTTGTTTTTTGGTGTTTGAAAAATTAAAGACTAAAAATAACAATTAATGTCATGCTTCAAAAAGACATCTTGGTATTCAAATAAGTCTTCAGGGTGCAAGGCCTTGACATCTTCCATGGCATACTTTCGGCCAAGTAATTTGTATTTATTTTCGCCAAATTGATGGAAAGGCAGCAGCTGGACTTGATCGATGGATAGTTCATTAAACAGAGTCGCAAACTGCTCCGCATCTTCTAAAGAGTCGTTAAAATCTGGAATGACAGGAATTCGGAGAACAATCGTCTTTTGATGAGTGAAGGCGTAGTGGATATTCTGAACAATTAATTCGTTTTTTACTCCAGTCACCTTGCGGTGGTTGACAGAGTTATAATGTTTCAGGTCTGTATAGATAAAATCAACGTATTGGATGAGATCCACGAATTTTTCGTGTTCTACAAAGGCAGTTGTTTCGATAGCAGTATGAATCCCTTTTTCCTTAGCTGCTTTGAGAATGGCTTTGGCAAATTCAAACTGGGCGAAAATCTCTCCGCCAGATAAGGTCAGGCCGCCGCCAGATTCTTCATAAAAATCTCTGTCCTTTAGGACTTCGTTGATAATCTCCTCGACGCTTCTCTCCTCCCCCATAGTGATGCTTTTTTTGGTAGTGGCATCCAGCATAGGCTCGGGTCTGAATTGCTGTGATTCTGGATTAGAGCACCAAGGGCAGCGTAGAGGACAGCCCTTGAGGAAAACCGTTGTACGAATCCCTGGTCCATCATGAATACTGAAATGTTGGATGTTGAAAATAATTCCTTTTGTTGTTTCCATACTCAGGCCTCCTTTGGATACAATCATTATAACTTATTTTAGAAAGAAAAACAATTACGAATGAAACTATTTTTTGTTTTATTTTTAAGACGTCTTTTGTTACAATAATAGTAGAGGTGATAGAATGGAACGTTTAGATGAAATTGTTAAATTAGTATCTGAATTTGAACGAATCGATGTCAATACTTTGTCTGACCGCTTAAAAGTGTCCAAAGTAACGATTCGCAAAGACTTGGATAAGCTGGAAACCAAAGGTCTGTTGCGCAGAGAGCATGGCTATGCTGTTTTAAATAGCGGCGATGATCTGAATGTTAGGCTTTCCTTTCATTATGATACCAAGCGCCGAATTGCCCAGGAAGCAGCAAAAATCGTTCATGATAATGAAACCATTATGATCGAATCAGGATCGACCTGTGCTTTACTAGCTGAGGAAATCTGCCGAACGAAGAAGAATGTCAAGATTATTACCAATTCTTATTTTATTGCGGATTATATAAAACAAACTGATTCTTGTAAAATTATCTTACTGGGCGGAGAATTTCAGAAAGATTCTCAAGTGACAGTAGGGCCTCTTCTCAAGGAAATGATTCGGTTTTTCCATGTAGAACATGCCTTTGTCGGAACAGATGGCTATGATGAAAATCTAGGCTTTACAGGCAAGGATCTGATGCGGAGTGAGGTTGTGCAGTATATGTCAGAGGCATCTGACCAGATGATTGTCTTGACGGACTCAAGTAAGTTTACCAGAAAAGGAATAGTTAAGAGATTTGGCTTCAAGCAGATTGCCCAAGTGGTGACTGACAAGGCGATTCCTAAAGGGGCTGTTGAGCGCTTGAAAGCTGCCGATATCAAGCTGACTCTGATCTAGCAGAGAAGGAGATAAGATGAAAAATGAAAGAAAAAAACTATTGGCAAAAATTGCTTATCTCTACTATATCGAAGAAAGAAGCCAGTCTGACATTGCGGCTGAGACAGGGATTTATCGCACCACCATTAGCCGAATGCTGGCAGAAGCTAAAAAAGAGGGCATTGTAAAGATTGAGATTGAAGACTTTGATACCCGCTTGTTCCATTTGGAAAACTATGTAAAAGAAAAATATGGGCTCAAGGGAATCGAAATTGTCAGTAATTTAGTGGATGAATCTCCAGCAGACCTGGAAGAGAGGTTGGCTCAAGCTGCTGCAGCTATGCTGCGCAGCCTGATTAAAGACAATGATAAAGTAGGATTTTCTTGGGGCAAGAGCTTGAGCCTTTTAGTAGAGCACTCCAGCAACAAGCATTTGACAAATGTTCATTTCTTTCCTTTGGCAGGTGGTCCCAGTCATATCCATGCTCGCTATCATGTGAATACCCTCATCTATAGCATGGCTGGAAAATACCATGGGGACTGCCGTTTTATGAATTCCACGATTATTCAGGAGAATGAGCAACTGACAAATGGAATATTGGCTTCTAAATATTTTGAAGATCTGAAAAGCAGCTGGCAGGAGCTGGATGTGGCTGTGGTTGGTATTGGCGGGCAGGTTGATACGAGAAATCGTCAATGGTTGGACATGCTGACCTCAGAGGATTTTCTTGCTCTAGAGAGTCAGGATGCTGTTGGAGAAATCTGCTGTCGCTTCTTTAATAAAAAAGGGGATATGGTCTACCAGCATTTGCAAAATCGAACGATTGCCATCTCTTTGGAAAATTTGAAAAAAGTGCCGCTTAGTCTAGCCTTTGCCTATGGCAGTCAAAAATCTGCTGCTATCTTAGCGGTGTTGCGAGCGGGCTATGTTAATCATTTGGTCACAGATGAATCGACGATTCTAAAAATGCTAGAACTGGATGGAGATAGGAGTTTCCTCACTTCTTGATGGCAGTAGAATCTCAGGTGAAATAAGATTTCCAAAACTAAATTCAGGAATCCTATTTTTTAATAGTTAATTAGCAGCTATGTATGGAGGTGGATTGTTGATTTGAAAAAGCTTATGAAACAAAAATTAAATAATTTAGCCACAGGAGAGCTAGTCGCTGTGCTGGTATTTTGGATGAATTTTTTCCTGCTCAAAAAATGGATTCTTACTACTGGAGCTTTGATTTCTATTTTTTTCTCCTTGTTTGTACTGAGTTTTATTCTGATACAGGGCTCTGTTTTTTTGGTGGATTTTGATAAAAAGGATTTCCAATCCAGTATTTGCTGAAATATATACAGGCAAGATTTACAGGATACTAAAGAGCTTAGACCTTATTTTACTGGGTGTGGGAGCCCCGATAATCATTTTTAATTCCAGTGATTTTTCCACATTCATAATCTCTTTAGCAATTTGGTTTTTTGCTGTCATCGAGTGGATTAATTATTTTAAATTGCAATTATCCTACAGTCTGAATCCTGCCGTTTTATTGAAATACATCTTCCAGAGGAAATTGCGGAAAAGTAAAATAGCAAAGGAAATTGAGAAAGCCGTTTAAAAAGATAAGTTTCGGTTTCTTAAAATAGCATATATGAGGAAGTAGAAGCGAATAGCTGCTGCTTCTTTTTTTTTTGTCGAATCTGCTTATCGTTCGTATCTAATAGAGTGCCTTTCATTCGCAGATGAATACAGCTGTATAGGAGTTATTTTTTATGGAGGAGACTTTTTGTTTGCACAAATGTGCGAAAAAATTTAAATAAGCTAATTTGTTCTATAATATATTGACGGACTGAGATAAAGGTGATACATTCTAGTTACAAACAAAAATAAATCACTTTCAAACAAAAGAACAGGTTTTTGTTAATTATAAAGATAGGAGCGATTGTAACATATGGAAATGATTGTAGCAGATCAAATTATCATGGGCCTTATCCTAGATGCCGGTGATGCCAAGCAGCATATTTATCAAGCTTTATCACTAGCTAAAGATGGTAAGTTTTCAGAATGCGATGAGCAGATTGAGCTTGCAGATAAGGCGCTGTTAGAGGCCCATAACTTGCAGACCAAGTTCCTAGCTCAGGAAGCTGGAGGAACGAAAACAGAGATTACAGCGCTGTTTGTCCATTCTCAAGATCATTTGATGACCAGCATTACAGAGATTAATCTCATCAAGGAAATCATCGACTTGAGAAGAGAATTACAAGGGAAAAATGAATCATCAGGAGGATGAAAAGATGGTTAAGATTGGTTTGTTTTGCGCGGCAGGTTTTTCAACAGGAATGTTGGTCAACAACATGAAGATAGCTGCAGCTGAAAAAGGGCTGGAAGCTGAGATTGAAGCCTACTCCCAGGCTAAGCTGGCTGATTATGCAGCGGATCTGGATGTCGCTTTATTGGGCCCGCAGGTAGCCTATACACTAGATAAATCTACAGCTATTTGCGACAGCTGCCATACTCCGATTGCAGTTATTCCGATGGCTGATTACGGTATGCTAGATGGTGAAAAAGTGCTAAACCTCGCTTTGAGTTTGTTGGATAAACATTAAAATCAAGGAGCTTCGTTATGTCTAAAGTGGATACTCAAAAAATCATTGCGCCGATTATGAAGTTTGTCAATATGCGCGGGATTATCGCCTTAAAAGACGGTATGTTGGCAATTTTGCCTCTTACAGTTGTGGGAAGTCTATTCTTGATTGTAGGGCAATTGCCGTTTGAAGGCCTAAATCAAGCCATTGCTGGTGTGTTTGGGGCAGACTGGACAGAACCGTTTATGCAGGTTTATTCAGGAACCTTTGCCATTATGGGGCTGATTTCTTGTTTTTCAATCGGCTATTCTTATGCCAAGAACAGCGGTGTAGAGCCTCTGCCGGCAGGAGTGCTGTCTCTTTCTTCTTTCTTTATCCTTTTGAAATCCTCCTACATACCAGAAAAGGGTGAGGCGATTGGGGATGCGATTGCCAAGGTCTGGTTTGGCGGTCAAGGAATCATTGGGGCCATTCTCATTGGTCTGGCAGTTGGCAGTATCTATACGATTTTCATTCAAAAGCATATTGTTATCAAAATGCCAGAGCAGGTTCCTCAAGCGATTGCCAAGCAGTTTGAAGCCATGATTCCAGCTTTCGTTATTTTCTTGCTGTCGATGGTTGTTTATATTATTGCTAAGATAGCGACTGGTGGCGGTACCTTTATTGAGATGATTTACGATGTCATTCAGGTGCCTCTGCAAGGTCTGACGGGCTCTCTGTATGGAGCTATCGGTATTGCTTTCTTCATTTCTTTCTTATGGTGGTTTGGCGTTCATGGGCAGTCCGTTGTCAATGGTGTCGTAACAGCCTTGCTGCTGTCAAATCTAGATGCCAATAAGGCCTTACTTGCTGCAGATAAGCTGTCTGTCAGTCAAGGCGCTCATATTGTGACCCAGCAATTTTTGGATAGCTTTCTTATCTTATCGGGCTCAGGTATCACTTTCGGAGTGGTCGTAGCCATGCTCTTTGCCGCCAAGTCCAAGCAGTATAAGGCTCTGGGGAAAGTTGCTGCTTTTCCGGCAATCTTTAATGTCAACGAGCCAGTTGTCTTTGGCTTTCCGATTGTGATGAATCCGGTCATGTTCCTGCCCTTTGTTTTGGTACCGGTTCTAGCCGCTTTGATTGTCTACATGGCGATTGCGGTCGGCTTTATGCAGCCATTCGCAGGTGTGACTTTGCCTTGGAGTACGCCGGCTATCATTTCTGGCTTTATGGTTGCTGGCTGGCAAGGGGCAGTCATTCAAATTGTCATCTTAGCCATGTCCGTCTTTGTCTATTTCCCATTTGTGAAGTTTCAGGATAAGATTGCCTACAATAACGAGTTGAAAAATGAAGAGTAATCTGATTTTGATGGATAAAAACACAAAAGTTTCTTGGTTCAGATGGCACAAATGTGCAAAAAATCTTTAATTTAGTAATCGCCTATAAATGATTGAATTCTAGAATTTTGCGTGTTACAATAGTTACGAAAGAAATAAATTAAATTTCATAAGAAAGGTCGTGGCCAAATGATCCAAGTAAAAGAAGTAGAAAAAACAACAATAAAAACAGACTATTTTGGCAGCTTAACAGAGCGGATGAATAAATATCGGGAAGATGTTTTAAATAAAAAGCCCTATATTGACGCAGAGCGTGCTGTCCTAGCTACCAAGGCTTATGATAAGCATAAGGAAAAACCAAATGTGTTGAAGCGTGCTTACATGCTCAAAGAGATTTTGGAAAATATGACGCTTTATATCGAAGATGAAACGATGATCGTCGGCAATCAGGCTTCATCTAATAAAGATGCGCCTATTTTCCCAGAGTATACTTTAGAGTTTGTACTCAATGAACTAGATCTTTTTGAGAAGCGGGACGGAGACGTCTTCTACATCACAGAGGAAACCAAAGAGCAGCTCCGCAGCATCGCTCCTTTCTGGGAAAACAATAACCTCCGTGCTCGAGCAGGGGCTCTACTTCCAGAAGAAGTTCAGGTTTATATGGAAACTGGCTTCTTTGGTATGGAAGGAAAGATGAACTCTGGGGACGCCCACTTGGCGGTCAACTATCAAAAACTCTTGGCCTATGGGCTGAAAGGTTTTGAAGAAAAAGCGCGTGCAGCTAAGGAAGCCTTGGATTTGACCGATCCGGCTAGTATTGACAAATACCACTTCTATGATTCCATTTTCATCGTTGTGGATGCTGTGAAAGCTTATGCGGAGCGTTTTGTTGCTTTGGCCAATCAGCTGGCTGAAAAAGCAGAGCCTAAGCGCCGTCAGGAGCTCTTAGAAATCGCTAGAATTTGTTCTAAAGTTCCGTATGAGCCAGCATCAACCTTTGCTGAAGCTGTTCAGTCTGTTTGGTTTATCCAGTGTATCCTTCAGATCGAGTCCAACGGACATTCACTCTCTTATGGCCGCTTTGACCAGTACATGTATCCTTATGTCAAGGCAGATTTGGAAGCTGGACGTGAGACCGAGGCTAGCATTGTAGAACGCTTAACCAATCTCTGGATTAAGACGATTACCATTAATAAAGTGCGCAGTCAGGCTCATACCTTCTCATCAGCGGGCAGTCCCCTTTATCAAAATGTGACAATCGGGGGTCAAACGAGAGATAAGAGAGATGCAGTCAATCCACTTTCCTACCTTGTGTTGAAATCTGTAGCTCAAACTCATCTTCCTCAGCCGAATCTGACCGTTCGTTATCATGCAGGCTTGGATGCTCGCTTTATGAATGAGTGTATCGAAGTCATGAAGCTTGGTTTCGGTATGCCAGCCTTCAATAATGATGAAATCATCATTCCGTCCTTTATTGCCAAAGGCGTTTTGGAAGAAGATGCATACGACTACAGTGCTATCGGCTGTGTGGAAACTGCTGTGCCTGGTAAATGGGGCTACCGTTGTACAGGTATGAGCTACATGAACTTCCCTAAGGTGCTCCTGATTACTATGAACGACGGTATTGATCCAGCATCTGGCAAGCGCTTTGCGCCAAGCTTCGGTCATTTTAAAGATATGAAGAGCTTTGCTGAGCTGCAAACGGCTTGGGACAAGACCTTGCGCCATTTGACCCGCATGAGTGTCATCGTGGAAAATTCTATTGATCTGTCTCTTGAGAGAGAAGTGCCGGATATCCTATGCTCAGCTTTGACAGATGACTGTATCGGGCGCGGTAAGCATTTGAAAGAAGGCGGAGCTGTCTATGACTATATTTCCGGCCTTCAAGTCGGTATTGCCAATCTATCAGACTCATTAGCGGCCATCAAGAAGCTGGTCTTTGAAGAAGGCAGGCTGACTCCGGCTGAACTCTGGCATGCACTTGAAACAGACTATGCAGGTGAGCGTGGTAAAGAAATTCAAGAGATGATGATTCATGATGCACCAAAATATGGTAATGATGATGATTACGCAGATAAGTTAGTGACAGATGCTTACGATATTTATGTGGATGAAATCGCTAAATATCCAAATACCCGTTATGGCCGTGGTCCAATTGGCGGTATCCGCTACTCTGGAACATCTTCTATTTCAGCCAATGTTGGTCAAGGTCGCGGTACCTTGGCGACACCAGATGGCCGTAATGCCGGGACACCGCTCGCTGAAGGCTGCTCTCCTTCCCACAATATGGACAAGAACGGCCCGACCTCTGTATTGAAATCTGTTTCCAAATTGCCGACAGATGAAATCGTAGGAGGCGTTCTGCTCAATCAAAAAGTGAATCCTCAGACCCTGTCTAAGGAAGAAGATAAAGTGAAACTTATTGCCTTGCTTCGTACATTCTTTAACCGTCTGCATGGCTATCATATCCAATACAATGTCGTTTCTCGGGAAACCTTGATTGATGCTCAGAAGCATCCTGAAAAACACCGCGATTTGATTGTTCGCGTTGCAGGCTACTCTGCTTTCTTCAATGTGCTTTCCAAGGCGACACAAGATGATATTATCGGGCGTACGGAGCACACATTGTAAAAGAGGTCCAATTTATGGAATTCATGCTTGATACCTTAAATTTAGAGGAGATAAAAAAATGGTCGGAAGTCCTCCCCTTGGCGGGAGTGACTTCTAATCCGACCATCGCAAAAAAAGAAGGAAAAATAGATTTCTTTGAACGGATTCGCGCCGTTCGGGAAATCATAGGAGAAGGTCCATCTATCCATGTGCAGGTTGTTGCCAAGGATTATGAGGGAATCTTGAAAGATGCTGCTGAAATTCGAAAAAAATGCGGCGATGCTGTCTACATTAAAGTTCCGGTTACACCGGCTGGGCTGGCAGCTATCAAAACTCTTAAACCAGAAGGTTACAAGATTACAGCGACAGCCATTTATACAACCTTTCAAGGGCTATTAGCCATTGAAGCGGGGGCTGACTATCTTGCTCCTTACTATAACCGCATGGAAAATCTCAATATTGATTCAGATGCTGTCATCAGCCAGTTGGCTCAGGCGATTGAGCGGGATCATTCCGCCAGCAAAATATTAGCAGCTTCCTTTAAGAATGTTGGCCAAATCAATCGTGCTTTTGCTGATGGGGCCCAAGCCATTACAGCAGGACCTGATGTCTTTGCAGCAGCCTTTGCCATGCCGTCTATCGCTAAGGCAGTAGATGACTTTGCTGCTGACTGGTCAGCAATTCACAATCAGGAATACATTTAAAAGGCATATATAATGCTCTATCTATAAAAAAAGAAAGAGGTGTTCTATGAGAATTTTTGCAAGCCCGTCTCGTTATATTCAGGGAGAAAATGCCCTGTTTGAAAATGCAAAACAGATTCTTCAGTTAGGCAGCCATCCAGTCTTGCTTTGTGATGATATGGTTTACCAGATTGTTGGGGAAAAATTCCATGACTACCTTACCCGCTATGGTTTTCATGTGCTGCATGTCGCTTTTAACGGAGAAGCTTCTGGTGGTGAAATTGATCGGGTCGTTGCTCTGGCTGAAAAAGACGGAGCAGACTTGGTTATTGGTCTAGGCGGTGGGAAAACGATTGACAGTGCGAAGGCGATTGCAGATATACTAGGACGTCCTGTGGTCATTGCGCCAACCATTGCCTCTACAGATGCCCCAACTTCAGCACTTTCTGTTATCTATACAGAAGATGGAGCCTTTGAAAAGTACATTTTCTATAGTAAAAACCCTGAACTCGTCTTGGTGGATACGAAAGTAATTGCTGGAGCGCCAAAACGACTTCTGGCTTCTGGGATTGCAGATGGTTTAGCGACTTGGGTAGAAGCGCGTGCTGTCCAGCAAAAAAATGGCACTACCATGCTGGGACAAAGACAGAGCCTAGCTGGTGTAGCGATTGCGAAGAAGTGTGAAGAAACACTGTTTGCAGATGGCCTGCAGGCTATCGCAGCCTGTGAAGCGAAAGTCGTGACTCCAGCTCTGGAAAATATCATTGAAGCCAATACCCTTCTCAGCGGCGTCGGCTTTGAGAGCGGAGGTTTGGCGGCAGCCCATGCTATTCACAACGGCTTTACGGCTCTCACAGGCGATATTCACCACCTGACCCACGGCGAAAAAGTTGCCTATGGAACCTTGACCCAACTCTTCTTAGAAAACCGACCTAAAGAAGAATTGGAAAAATATATTCGCTTCTATCAAAAGATTGGTATGCCGACAACTCTGAAAGAAATGCATTTGGGAAATGCCAGCTATGAAGATTTGCTCAAAGTTGGTCAACAAGCGACGATTGAGGGTGAAACCATCCATCAGATGCCATTTGAGATTTCAGCTTCTGACATTGCAGGTGCCATTCTAGCAGTCGACCAATATGTCAAGGATTTGGATAAATAAAAGCAAAATACAAAACAAGCCACCTTTCAACCGTAGGGTTGATAGCGTGGCTTATTTTTTGGTGGAGAGCTCCCTTGTCTGATGTGTCTGGCAGTCATGAAATTCCGTCTTTCAAAATCCCTTGAAAATGGTATAATAGAAACAGTACAAAAAATGGAGAAAAGAATGGCTTATTATAATCACAAAGAAATCGAGCCCAAGTGGCAGAAATATTGGGCAGAGCACCATACATTTAAGACAGGTACGGACAAGGACAAGCCTAACTTTTATGCGCTGGACATGTTTCCTTACCCATCAGGAGCAGGGCTCCATGTAGGGCATCCGGAGGGCTACACGGCGACAGATATCCTCAGCCGCTACAAGCGCGCGCAAGGCTACAATGTCCTCCACCCTATGGGCTGGGACGCCTTTGGTCTTCCGGCTGAGCAATACGCCATGGATACAGGCAATGACCCAGCTGACTTTACAGCGGAAAACATTGCCAACTTTAAGCGTCAAATCAACGCTCTTGGCTTCTCCTATGACTGGGACCGAGAAATCAATACAACTGACCCCAACTACTACAAATGGACCCAGTGGATTTTCACCAAGCTTTACGAAAAAGGCCTGGCTTATGAAGCTGAAGTGCCAGTAAACTGGGTTGAAGAGCTGGGAACGGCTATCGCCAATGAGGAAGTTCTTCCAGACGGAACATCTGAGCGTGGTGGTTATCCAGTTGTCCGCAAGCCTATGCGTCAGTGGATGCTGAAAATCACAGCTTATGCAGAACGTTTGCTCAATGACTTGGAGGAGCTGGACTGGCCTGAGTCTATCAAGGATATGCAGCGCAACTGGATTGGTAAGTCAACCGGTGCTAATGTAACCTTCAAGATTAAGGACACAGACAAGGACTTCACTGTCTTTACCACCCGTCCGGACACTCTTTTTGGTGCAACCTATGCTGTTTTGGCTCCAGAGCATGCTCTCGTTGATGCCATTACAAGTGCAGAACAAGCCCAAGCAGTAGCAGACTACAAACATGCAGCCAGCCTCAAATCCGACCTAGCTCGGACTGATTTGGCTAAGGAGAAGACCGGTGTCTGGACAGGAGCTTATGCCATCAATCCTGTCAATGGCAAGGAAATCCCAATCTGGATTGCCGACTATGTGCTTGCTAGCTACGGAACAGGGGCTATCATGGCTGTTCCTGCGCATGACGAGCGCGACTGGGAGTTTGCTAAGCAGTTTAACTTGGAGATTATTCCTGTTCTAGAGGGTGGAAATGTTGCTGACGCTGCTTATACAGAAGACGGGCCGCACATTAACTCTGGCTTCCTAGATGGCTTGGACAAGGCTACCGCTATTGAAAAGATGGTTGCTTGGCTGGAAGCAGAAGGTGTAGGAAATGAAAAAGTCACCTATCGTCTGCGCGACTGGCTCTTTAGCCGTCAGCGCTACTGGGGTGAGCCGATTCCAATCATTCATTGGGAAGATGGGACTTCAACGGCTGTTCCTAAAAATGAACTTCCACTTGTCCTGCCTGTAACCAAGGATATCCGTCCTTCTGGTACTGGTGAAAGCCCTCTGGCCAATCTGACTGACTGGCTGGAAGTGACTCGGGAAGATGGTGTCAAAGGACGCCGCGAAACCAACACCATGCCTCAATGGGCTGGTTCCAGCTGGTATTACCTGCGTTACATTGACCCGCACAATAATGAGAAATTAGCAGACGAAGAGCTGCTCAAGGCTTGGCTGCCAGTTGATATTTACATCGGTGGTGCGGAGCATGCCGTGCTCCATCTTCTCTACGCTCGGTTCTGGCATAAATTCCTCTATGATATCGGAGTGGTTCCGACCAAAGAGCCTTTCCAAAAACTCTTTAACCAAGGGATGATTCTGGGAACTAGCTACCGTGATAGCCGCGGTGCTCTAGTGGCGACAGACAAGGTGGAAAAACGCGATGGTTCTTTCTTCAACATCGAAACGGGAGAAGAACTGGAGCAAGCACCAGCCAAGATGTCTAAATCTCTGAAGAATGTGGTCAACCCAGACGATGTAGTGGAGCAATATGGTGCTGATACACTGCGTGTCTATGAAATGTTCATGGGGCCGCTGGATGCTTCTATCGCTTGGAGCGAGGAAGGTCTGGAAGGCAGCCGCAAGTTCTTGGATCGGGTTTATCGTCTCCTTAACTCTAAGGAGCTGGTCTCTGAAAATAGCGGGGCTTTGGACAAGGTCTACCATGAAACAGTCAAGTCTGTCACAGAGCAGATTGAGGAGCTCAAGTTTAACACAGCTATTGCCCAACTCATGATCTTTGTCAATGCAGCCAACAAGGAAGAAAAACTCTATGTCGAATATGCTAAAGGTTTCATTCAATTGCTTGCGCCTTTTGCACCGCACTTGGCTGAAGAACTCTGGCAGGCAGTCTCTCAAACTGGCAAGAGCATTTCCAACGTAGCTTGGCCAACTTATGATGAAAGCAAGCTTGTCGAAGCAGAGGTCGAAATCGTAGTTCAAATCAAGGGAAAAGTTCGTGCTAAGCTAGTCGTAGCCAAGGATCTGAGCCGTGAGGAACTGCAAGAAATCGCCTTAGCTGATGAGAAAATTAAATCCGAAATTGCCGGCAAAGAAGTTGTAAAAGTGATTAGTGTGCCGAATAAACTAGTTAATATCGTGGTGAAATAATACGTTTGCTACAGCATTATAGTGATTATAAAGAAAGGAGTCGTTTAAAACGGCTCTTTTTTCAATGCCTTTCTTCTCTTAAATAGTAGAACTTTTCTCATTTTTCGATTTTCTCTTGTATTAGTTACAGATTTTATTTATAATCATTATAAATAAAAGAGAAGAGAAAATTTAAATAGTGGAAGAACATAAAATTGATACGAACTTTAGTGGTCGGCTGAATATATTGCGGGCCGGGGTTTTAGGAGCTAATGACGGCATTATTTCCATAGCAGGTGTGGTTATTGGGGTGGCTAGTGCGACGGACGATATCTGGATTATATTTCTATCTGGTTTAGCGGCAGTCTTTGCGGGTGCCTTTTCTATGGCTGGTGGAGAGTATGTTTCTGTTTCTACTCAAAAGGATACAGAAGAAGCTGCTGTTGCCAGAGAGCGAGAGCTTTTAGAGAAGAATCCCGAGATCGCTAGGCAGTCTCTCTATGCTGCCTATGTTCAAAATGGTGAGTGTGAGACTTCTGCCCAGCTCATGACCAATCGGGCTTTTCTCCAGGATCCGTTGGAGGCTTTGGTGCAGGAAAAATATGGGATTGAGATTGAGGAGTTCACTAATCCCTGGCATGCTGCCGTATCAAGCTTTTTAGCCTTTGCTGTTGGTGCGCTTTTTCCTATGATTACCATTATCCTGCTTCCAGCCACTATCCGTATCTGGGCAACCGTTCTGATTGTGGCCTTGGCTCTTTTGGGAACGGGCTACACCAGCGCTAGATTAGGCAAAGCACCGCTCAAAAATGCCATGATTCGGAACCTCGTTATCGGTCTTTTAACCATGGCGGTCACCTATGCAGTAGGGCAAGTCTTTGCAATTTAGTAATGAGAAGAGTTAAAGTCAGTAGTTTTACTGGCTTTTTGAGTTGTCAAACTTAGAGAAAAATCCAGCTTTAACTATTGTCTGAATGAGTTCAGCGCACTTTTTTCTATTCTCTAATTCCAAAGTTCGAGAAAAAGAAGTGCGTGGCACTTCTTTTTTGTGAAAATTTTCCTTATATCAAGAAAACTTTTGGAAAATATGATATAATAGTTGCGTATAAAATATGAAAAGGAGTTTTTGTAACATGGCAAAACTTACTGTTAAAGACGTTGATTTGAAAGGTAAAAAAGTCCTCGTTCGTGTAGACTTTAACGTACCATTGAAAGACGGAGTGATTACGAATGACAACCGTATCACTGCTGCTCTTCCAACTATTAAATACATCATTGAGCAAGGCGGTCGTGCAATTCTCTTCTCTCACCTTGGACGTGTCAAAGAAGAAGCAGACAAAGAAGGTAAATCACTTGCACCAGTAGCTGCAGATTTGGCTGCTAAATTGGGTCAAGACGTTGTTTTCCCAGGTGTCACTCGTGGTGCTGAATTGGAAGCAGCTATCAATGCTCTTGAAGATGGACAAGTTCTTTTGGTTGAAAACACTCGTTTTGAAGATGTTGACGGCAAGAAAGAATCTAAAAACGATCCAGAACTTGGTAAATACTGGGCATCTCTTGGAGACGGTATCTTTGTAAATGATGCCTTCGGTACAGCTCACCGTGCACACGCATCTAACGTAGGTATCTCAGCAAACGTTGAAAAAGCAGTGGCTGGTTTCCTTCTTGAAAATGAAATTGCCTACATCCAAGAAGCGGTTGAAACTCCAGAACGTCCATTCGTAGCTATTCTGGGTGGTTCAAAAGTATCTGACAAGATCGGTGTTATCGAAAACTTACTTGAAAAAGCTGATAAAGTCCTTATCGGTGGTGGTATGACTTACACATTCTACAAAGCACAAGGTATCGAAATCGGTAACTCACTTGTAGAAGAAGACAAATTGGATGTTGCGAAAGCTCTTCTTGAAAAAGCAAACGGCAAATTGATCTTGCCAGTTGACTCTAAAGAAGCAAATGCTTTTGCGGACTATACTGAAGTGAAAGACACTGAAGGCGAAGCAGTGGATTCAGGCTTCCTTGGTTTGGATATCGGTCCTAAATCTATCGCTAAATTTGATGAAGCGTTGACTGGTGCGAAAACTGTTGTCTGGAATGGCCCTATGGGTGTATTTGAAAACCCAGACTTCCAAGCTGGTACAATCGGTGTTATGGACGCTATCGTGAAACAACCTGGCGTAAAATCAATCATCGGTGGTGGTGACTCAGCTGCTGCAGCCATTAACCTTGGCCGTGCAGATAAGTTCTCATGGATTTCTACTGGTGGTGGTGCATCAATGGAACTCCTTGAAGGTAAAGTATTGCCAGGACTTGCAGCACTGACTGAAAAATAAGCAGTAAGTTTGGAATTTTTAATCTTGTAGAGAACAAGTACAAAACTGTAATAAGGAAAGACTAGTGTAAGCTGGTCTTTTTCTTGTATTTTCATTGTTCATTTGAAGGAAGATAGAGCAAAGAAGAACAAAATAGGCAATATATAGATGCATGTCTAAATTTATTCTAAGGTAAATAAAAGGAGCAAAAAATGCTTGCAAAACGAGGGAAAACTTGATAGCATTAAGATACATATTTATTCTGATGTTTAAAGAGAGTCAAAATGAGAAAGAAACTTCCTATTGGTGGTTCCCATTACTTTTTGATTTTCTGAAGGCATGGGAAAACTGCTGACTGTAAAAGTTGGCAGAGGGAGGAGAAAAATGAAGAAGAAAGAAGTTTTTGGTTTTCGGAAAAATAAGGCTGTTAAAACTTTATGCGGTGCTGTTCTAGGTGCGGCTTTTTTAACGTCAACGATACAAGCAAGAGCAGATGAAGTAGTATCTGATACCAATGGCCATATCAATACTGAAATAGCGAGCACTGGAAATGCAGCGACCAATCTGCCTCAAGCTCAAGGACCAGCCAGTCAGGCATCTAAAGAGAGTCAGGCGCGAGCAGGTCAGGCAGATGGCGGTGTGACAGTGACAGTTCCAACAGCTGATTTAGATGAAAGCGCCAAAAAAGCTCAAGAAGCAGGCCTGACAGTGGTCAAAGACCCAGCTGTTGACAAAGGAGCAGTCCAGACTGCTCAAGAAACAGCAGACAAAAAAGCGGAGATTGCAGCAGATTATCAGGCTCAAGTAACCGAGATTGACGCCAAGGTCAAGGAGTACAAAGAAAAAGTATCAACTTACGAGGTGGAAGTAGCTCGGATTACAGCAGAAAACAAAGCGACAGCGGAGCAATACGCTAAAGATTTGGCTGCTCATCAAGCAGAAGTGGCTCGAATCACAGCAGACAATGCTCAGCTGAAAGCAGCTTATGAAGCTGCCCTTAGTAAATACAAAACAGATCTAGCAATGGTTCAAAAGACCAATGCTGATAATGCGGCAGCTTACCAAGTGGCTAAAGCAGCCTATGATGCAGAATTGGCCCGTATCCAAAAACTGAACGCAGAAACAAAGGCTAATTATGATGCAGCTCTGGCGGCTTATGCAAGTGAGCTGGATCGCGTTCAGAAGGCGAATGCGGCGGCTAAGGCACGGTATGAAAAAGCTTTGGCTGACACTGAAGCTGCCAATGCTAAGATTGCTGCTGATAATGAAGCTATTAAACAGCAGAATGCGGCTGCAAAAGCGGCCTACGAGGCAGCACTTGTCCAATATCAAACAGATTTAGCAACTGTCCGAAAGACCAATGCTGATAATGAAGCGGCATATCAAGCGCCTCAGGCAAATTATCAGGCAGAATTGGCCCGTATCCAAAAGGAAAATCAAGATAAAAAAGCTCAATATGAAGCAGATTTAGCAGCTTATGAAGCGAAAAAGACTCAAATTGAAGCAGAAAATGCAGCAGCTCAAAAAGAATATGAGCAAAAGCTAGCAGAGAATCAAGCTAAGAATGCCACTATAGCAGCTGAAAATGAAGAAATCAAGAAGCGTAATGTTCAAGCCCAAGCAAACTATCAAGCTCAGTTGGCCCAGTATAATGCTGATTTGGCTGTCTATAACACAAAATTAGCCAAGTATCAGCAAGATAAGGCTAAATATGATGCTGAACAGGCCAAGATTAAGGCTGGTCTGGCTCTCGCAGAAACAAAGAAGACTGAAGACGGTCATTTGAGCCGTCCAATTGCGCAAAGCCTGGTTTTCAAATCAGAACCTAATGCTGATCTGTCACTGACTACAACTGGTGAGTTTGTCAGCTATGCTGGCATGGAAGCCGCTGTGAAGAATACTGCAGAGTTTTCTAAGAAACTCTTCCAGTTGGATAACTTCAAAGTAACAGATATTCAAAATGCTAACTATCAGACCAATCAGCAGGAAATCTTTGGTACAGTTGGCAAGTATGCAGGTTACAGTTCTAACGTAACAAGCGGTAAAGGCCCGACTGAATGGTCTTCTGTTTTGCTGAGCCGCGGTCAGTCTGCAACAGCAACCTATACAAATCTTCAGGGAACTTATTATCGAGGGAAAAAAGTTTCTAAAATCGTCTATACCTATACTCTTGATCCAAGTTCCCAATTTAAGCACGATAAGGCTTGGTTAGGTATTTTTAAAGACCCGACAATGGGAGTTTTTGCTTCAGCTTATACAGGAAATTTTGAAGATGCAACCTCTCTCTTTGTGAAGACGGAATTTGTCTTTTATGATGATAAAGGCCAACCTATTAATTTTGATCAGGCTTTGATGTCCGTGGCTTCCCTCAACCGTGAAGCTAATTCTATCGAAATGGCCAAAGATTATACCGGAACTTTCAACAAGATTTCGGGTTCATCTATTGGTGAAAAGAACGGCCAAATTTATGCGACTGAGTCTGAAAACTTCAAAAAAGGAGTTGGCGGATCTCGCTTTACCATGTATAAGAATGCTCAGCCGGACTCAGGCTGGGACACTACAGATGCTCCTAACTCATGGTATGGAGCAGGAGCGGTAGAAATTTCTGGCACAACCAACAGTATGACGATTGGAACAATTTCCTCTTCTGAAGTGTTAGGCCAGCCAGAGGCTACTGATCCACGTAGGGCTGACAAACTAGCTCCTAAGAAGCCAAATATTTGGTTTGCGATTAATGGTGATGTCCGAGCGAATGATCTGCCAATCATCACAGTAGAAGAACCGGAAGCGCCAGTAGCTCCTACAGCTCCTGCAGCGCCAAGTGAAGAAGCGCTTAAGCCTTTGGATCCAGCTCCAACTACACCAACACCGAAGGCTCTTCCAACACCTCCGGCAGCACCGACTTATGAAAAAGATCCGACGCCACCGACGCGTACACCGGATACACCAGAGCCTAGTAAGCCATCTGAGCCAAGCTATGAAGTAGAAAAAGCTGTCCGGCCAGCAGTGGTAGAACCGACCTATGAAAAAGAGCCAACACTTCCGGCAGCACCGACTTATGAGAAGGAGCCGGAAGCGCCAACTCCTACACCAGATACACCGGAGCCTAATAAGCCGGTAGAACCAACTTATAGCCCGCTGCCAACCTCACCAGCAGAGCCTGTTTATCAAAAAGAGCCAGCAGGGCCCGTAGCTCCGACTGTGCATTATCATTATCATCTCTTGCAATCTCAGCCGCAGATTCATAAAGAGATTCAAAATGACCAAGGCATCAATATTGACAAGACTCTGGTGGCTAAGCAGTCCGTCGTTCAGTTTGCCTTAAAGACAGAAGCTCTTCCAGCTGGGCGAAGTGAGACGACATCTTTTGTCATTGCTGATCCATTGCCAAGTGTTTATGAAGTTGACTTAGAAGCAACAAAAGTTGTTAGTGCAGGCTTTGATATCAGCTATGACAAGGCTAGCCACACAGTGACATTCAAGGCAACTGCAGCAACGCTAGCTACTTATAACGCTGATAGGACCAAAGAAGTTGCTACGCTCTTTCCAACGGTAGTCGGTCGAGTACTCAATGATGGCGCAACTTATACTAACAATTTCACCCTGACAGTCAATGATGCCTATGGTGTCCGCTCAAACGTTGTACGCGTGACCACGCCAGGCAAGCCTGATGATTCAGACAATCCTAGCAATAATTACATCAAGCCAACCAAGGTCAATAAAAACAAGGCAGGCTTGGTGATTGATGGTAAGGAAGTCTTAGCTGGTTCAACCAATTACTACGAGCTGAACTGGGATTTGGATCAGTATAAGGGTGACAAGTCATCTAAGAGCACAATTCAAAAAGGTTTCTACTATGTAGATGACTATCCGGAAGAAGCACTTGAACTTCGTCCGGAATTAGTCAAGCTAGTAGATGCGGATGGCAAGGCTGTAGCAGGTGTGACAGTAACTCACTATGAGAGTCTTGAAACAGCACCTACTGCTGTTTGGGAGCTCCTTCAAAAGGCCAATATCACTGTTAAAGGTTCTTTCCAACTCTTTGCAGCAGACGATGCCCAAGCATTTTACGATCAATATGTCGTAGCAGGTAAGTCTTTGACCATAACAAGCCCTATGGCAGTCAAAGAAGGAATGGGTCGCACAGGCGGTAAATTCGAGAACCGGGCTTATCAAATTGACTTTGGAAATGGTTATGCGACAGACGTAGTCGTGAACAATGTTCCTAAAATCAGTCCTGAAAAAGATATTACATTGAGTCTTGATCCAACAAGTGCAGAAAACTTGGATGGCAAAGAACTGACTTTGGGACGGCATTTTAACTACCGTCTCATCGGCGGCTTGCTCCCTGCTAACCACTCTGAAGGTTTGACAGACTATAGCTTTGTGGATGATTATGACCAACGAGGAGATGAGTATACGGGTGCTTACAAAACCTTTGCCAAAGTGGACATCACGCTCAAAGATGGTAAGGTGATAAAGGCTGGTACAGATTTGACTGAGTATACAGCTGCGAATCTTGATCTTGAGAAAGGCTTGATTTCTATTCGTTTCAAGGAAGAATTCTTAGAGACTATTTCTCTGGATTCAGCTTTTCAGGCTGAAACCTATCTACAGATGAAGCGGATTGCTGCGGGGACTTTTGAAAATACCTACATCAATACTGTCAACCACGTAGTCTATGCTTCAAATACAGTTACAACAGTCACTCCTAAGTCACAGCATCTGATTGTTTCGGATGTAAACGATCCAAGCAGAGCTAATCCAACTCCAGTGGCTAAAAAGATTCCTGTTTCTCTTCTGCCAGAAACGGGAGCCAAAGATGCAGTCTATCTGCCATATCTAGGTTTAGCAACCATTATTGGTGCTTTAGGTCTAGGAAAATTGAAAGGTAAAGAAGACTGATAATAGATGAGGCTAGGGAATCCCTAGCCTTTTTATCTTTAAAAATACTGCAAAATCTCATGTAGCAAAAGTCTAAATCATTTGTAACATGACAAAAACATAACTCTAAAAAAACTGACATGTAAATGAGGTATGATTTTTTTATCATCAAATTATACGGAGAAAAACAGTTATGAAAAAAGCATTTGCTAAAGCAACTCTTGGTTTAACTTCTACAGCTTTTTTGGCGACAATCGGCGCTCAAGCTGTTCATGCAGATTCTTATGTTGTCCAGCAGGGGGACTCTTTTTTTGCCATTGCTAGCGCCAATGGGATGAATCCTTACGAACTTGCTGCCAATAATGGAAAATCAATTTTTGATACGATTAACCCAGGAGATGTGCTGCAAGTAAATGGCACAGCTTTAGCGCAGACTTACAATCTTTACAGTGCTCCAGCTTATGAAGCGACAAGCGATGCTGCTTTGGTATCTGATACTGAAGATGTTGTCTTAAATACGCCAACTGACTATGGCAATTCTTACCCAATCGGCCAATGTACTTGGGGCGTGAAAGAAATGGCTCCTTGGGCAAGCAACTGGTGGGGCAATGCTAATACTTGGGCAATCAATGCTGGTGCTCAGGGTTATACAACAGGAACTGTCCCAGTAGCAGGGGCTATTGCAGTTTGGGATGGCGGTGAATACGGACATGTTGCTTATGTGACAGATGTGCAAAGCGACAGCTCTATCCAAGTCTTGGAAGCGAACTACAATCGCCAAAAGCAGATTAACAACTATCGTGGCTACTTTAATCCGAATGAATTTATGGGTGGAGTTACCTACATTTATCCAAATTAAAGATAATAAAAACGAGGCTGGGATAAAGATTATCTCAGCCTGCTTTGTTTTATAGGAGAGAGTTCTTGATGCGCTAGCTGATAGGGCTTTTTCTTTGTGTAGGAAATCTCCTAAGCAGAAAGAGTTTTTTTGAGACGAAATATGTTAAAATGAAGAGGGGGAGGATTTCCTGGAAGGAGACTAATGAGTTATTTCAATAAGTACAAGTTTGATAAATCGAAATTTCGTCTGGGCATGCGTACCTTTAAAACCGGTCTGGCTGTCTTCATCATCCTATTGCTCTTTGGGCTTTTTGGTTGGAAAGGCCTGCAAATCGGTGCTTTGACGGCAGTCTTTAGTCTTCGTGAGGATTTTGATAAGAGTGTCCACTTCGGAACATCGCGAATCTTGGGAAACAGCATCGGTGGTTTTTACGCTCTGCTATTTTTCATTGTCAATAGTGTCTTTAAGGAGCAGTATTGGGTCACCCTCCTTTTGGTGCCGGTCTGTACCATGCTGACAATCATGACCAATGTTGCTATGAACAACAAGGCTGGAGTCATTGGCGGGGTATCTGCTATGCTGATTATTACCCTGTCCATCCGGCCGGAAGATACCATCTTGTATGTCTTTGCCAGAATATTTGAAACCTTCATGGGAGTCTTTGTTGCGATTCTGGTAAATTCTGATATAGATCGGCTGCGAGCCATCTTTGAAAAGAAAAAATAAAATCTGTGTAAGAAAATCTGACATTATTTCTTGACATAAGATTTATTTCGTCCTATAATAGTGCGTAGAGAGGAATTTGAATGAAGGAAAAAGAGTTTCGCCGAAACATGGCAGTCTTTCCCATCGGCAGTGTTATGAAACTGACGGACCTATCTGCCCGTCAGATCCGTTATTATGAAGACCAGAATCTGATTACCCCTGCTCGGAATGAGGGCAATCGTCGGATGTATTCTTTGAATGATATGGACCGCCTTTTAGAAATTAAGGATTATATTTCGGAAGGCCATAATATCGCTGCGATTAAGAGGAAATATGCTGAGCGTGAAGCCAAGTCCCGCAAGACCATTAGTGACAAAGATGTCCGCCGTGCCCTGCATCATGACATCTTGCAGCAAGGCCGTTTTGCTTCTTCTCTGCCAACCTTTGGTCATATGCGTCGACCATAGCTATTTTGTTTGAATTACAAGGAGAAATTTAATGTCTATTACAGCAGCTGATATCCGTCGCGAAGTAAAAGAGAAAAATGTTACCTTTATTCGTCTTATGTTCTCTGATATTTTAGGGACTATGAAGAATGTGGAAATTCCTGCCACGGATGAACAGCTTGACAAGGTCTTATCCAATAAAGCCATGTTTGATGGTTCTTCCATTGAAGGTTTTGTCCGTATCAATGAATCAGATATGTATCTTTACCCTGATCTGGATACTTGGACAGTCTTTCCCTGGGGAGATGAAAACGGCAGTGTAGCGGGTCTGATTTGTGATGTTTACACGACAGATCATGTACCGTTTCTAGGGGATCCTCGCAGTAACCTCAAGCGCGCCCTCAAGCATATGGAAGAGCTGGGCTTCAAATCCTTTAACCTCGGACCAGAGCCAGAGTTTTTCCTCTTTAAGCTGGATGAAAATGGCGATCCGACGCTGGAAGTAAATGACAAGGGCGGTTATTTTGATTTGGCACCGACAGATTTGGCAGACAATACTCGCCGGGAAATCGTCAATGTCCTAACCAAGATGGGCTTTGAAGTAGAAGCTAGCCACCATGAGGTCGCAGTCGGCCAGCACGAGATTGACTTTAAGTATGATGAAGTGCTTCGGGCTTGTGACAAGATTCAGATTTTTAAGCTGGTTGTGAAAACTATTGCTCGTAAGCATGGTCTGTATGCGACCTTTATGGCTAAGCCGAAGTTTGGTATTGCGGGATCTGGTATGCACTGTAACATGTCCCTCTTTGATCAAGACGGAAATAATGCCTTCTTCGATCCAGAAGATCCAAAGGGTATGCAGCTGTCAGAAACAGCCTACCATTTCTTGGGTGGTTTGATTAACCATGCTTATAATTACACAGCTATCATGAATCCAACGGTCAACTCATACAAACGTCTGGTTCCTGGATATGAAGCACCAGTTTATATTGCCTGGGCAGGACGCAATCGTTCACCGTTGGTGCGCGTGCCAGCCTCTCGTGGTATGGGTACTCGCTTGGAGCTGCGTTCGGTTGATCCGATGGCCAATCCATATATCGCTATGGCAGTTCTCTTGGAAGTTGGCCTGCACGGTGTCGAAAATAAAATCGAAGCTCCAGCCCCAATCGAAGAAAACATCTATATCATGACTCCAGAGGAGCGTAAGGAAGCAGGAATTACAGACTTGCCATCAACTCTTCATAATGCCTTAAAGGCCTTGACAGAAGATGAAGTTGTGAAAGCAGCACTTGGCGAGCATATCTATACAAGCTTCTTAGAAGCTAAGCGCATTGAGTGGGCTAGCTATGCAACATTTGTCTCTCAATGGGAAGTGGATAATTATCTAGATTTATACTAAACTTAGAGCAGGAGGATTGGCATATCCCCTGCTTTTTCATGGAGGAGGAGAAAGATGGAAGAATTTCATGATTTTATCAAGCGGGTTTTCGATGAGCAATATAAAGCCTGTTTTGGTCCAGATATGCTTGAAAAACTTGAACCTCAAGATTATTATTTAAGGCGGGAGGAAGATGGCCAGTTAATTGCCTTGCTCCATGCCCAACAGGTGTTGGAAAATATTCATGTCAAGGCTTTGGTGGTGGATAAAGAACATCAGAAAAAAGGTTTGGGAGCCAGTCTGCTGGTAGAATTAGAAGAAAAGGCCGTAGAAGCTGGAGTAACTAGCATTACCTTGTCCACTAAATCTTATCAGGCCAAGGATTTTTACATCAAGCAAGGTTATGAAATCTACGCCAGTCTATCAGATGTCCCACAAAAGGACATTACCAAATATCATTTTATCAAGCGATTAAACGAAGCCATTTTCAAATAGATGGAAGTCAATTTGGCTTCTGTTTTCTTGTGCTATAATAGTGGTAATTCTTTCTTTCATTTGAGAGAACAATTAGACATTTTATCTAAAGAAGGGAAACTTGTCTCTATTGATCTGGATATGGCAGCTCACATGATTTCAGGTGCCTTGAACGAGTTGTCTCTTTTTCTGGAAGAGAAAAAGTAAGAAGTAGAAGTCAGAGGAGCAGTGAGAAGTCTGTTAAGGGGATTTAGAAATTATGGCGAAAAAGGTTAAAGATTATTATGATTTGGTTTATGCGGAGGATTTGAGTCGTCGCTTGCAAGAAGTCACAGATAAGTTTGAATCTAAGCATTTTATGTCTCTAGTTGAAAGCGACTTAGAGGCTTTGGAATTTACTCAGCGTCAAGAGCTGCTGGCAAAGAGTATCAAAGAATGCTTGCCGCTTTCTTATGCTGATTCTCTTAAGGTTTTTGAGCAGATACTCGGTCCAGAGTTAGAGGGTGGCTTGGGCATGTTTTCAGAAGGGTATTGGTTGTGGCCGATTGGCAAGTATGTGGAACTTTATGGGAGCCAAGAATTTGACTTAAGCGCGGCCTTCAGTAAGGAATTAACTAAGCGATTTACTGGAGAATTTTCCATGCGGCCCTTGCTGGCCAATTATCCTAAAGCTACCATGGATTTATTGCTAAAGTGGAGCCAAGATGAGAATATGCGCGTCCGCAGGTTAGCCAGCGAGTGTATGCGGATTCGTCTGCCTTGGGCTAAGAAGCAGACAGTGGTCTTAGATTATTTTGATGAATTTAGCGCTATTTTAAGGAATCTAAAGGATGATTCGGATAAATCAATCCAAAAAAGTGTCGCTAATAATCTGAATGATTTATATAAAGAAGATCCTGAAAAGTTTGAGAGGGTGATTGGATCTTGGCAAAAGGAAGAATTGAGTCCGAGTTGCGCTTGGATTATCAAGCATGCCTCTCGAACAAAAAATAAAGCAAAAAAATAAGCTTTGCTAATCTAGCAAAGCTTATTTTTAGTTGTCTTCGTCTGGTGTAAGCACCATCGGAATAATAATGGGTTCGCGCTCGGTGCTTTCGTAGAGGAAAGGACGCAAGGCGTTGACGATAGCGCCGCTGACAGATTGGACGCTGGCGTCTTTATTCTTGAGTGCAATGCGAATGGCATTGAAGAGGATACGCTGGCTTTGGCGAATGAGATCTCCTGATTCGCGCATGTAGATAAAGCCGCGGCTGAGAATATCTGGACCGGCTAAAATCATCTTGGACTCAAAGTCAACCGTCGCAACAGCCAGAACCACACCGTCCTCTGACAGGTCTTTACGGTCGCGCAGGACTGCAGCTCCGATTTCACCAATGCGGTTCCCATCAACATAAATATCCTGAGCGTTGAAGCTGCCGGCAATACGGGCTGAGTCAGCTGTCAGAGCTAGCACATCACCATTGCTCATGATGAAGATATTGTCTTTTGGCACTCCAGTATCAACGGCTAGACCTGCATGGACTTTCTGCATACGGTATTCACCATGGACTGGCATGAAATATTTAGGCTTGATCAAGCGAAGCATGAGTTTCTGCTCTTGCTGGCCACCGTGTCCAGAGGTGTGGATGTTGTTAATCTTACCGTGAATCACTTCTACACCAGCCTCGGAAATGATGTTAATCAGCTTGTTAACGCTGGTCGTATTACCAGGGATAGGACTGGATGAGAAGATGACTGTATCACCAGGTTGCAGCTGAACCTGACGGTGAGTACCATTGGCAATCCGAGATAGTGCTGCCATCGGCTCACCCTGACTTCCGGTACACATAATCAGCACTTCGCCAGCTGGATAGTCCTTGAGTTCATTTGGCTCGATGAAGGTATCTTTGGGAACCTTGATATAGCCCAGCTCAATCCCGTTGACAATAGCCTTTTCCATGGAGCGGCCAAAGACCGCAATCTTACGTCCGGTCTTGACAGCAGCATCTGCTGCCTGCTGGAGCCGGAAGATGTTCGAAGCAAAAGAGGCGAAAATAATCCGTCCATGTATGCCTTCGATAATCTTCATGATAGATTGCCCGACCACTTTTTCGGAATTGGTAAAGGTTGGAACTTCAGCATTGGTCGAGTCAGATAGGAGACAGAGAACGCCTTCCTCGCCCAGAGCGGCCATGCGGTGCAAGTCGGCTGGCTCACCGACTGGTGTAAAGTCAAACTTGAAGTCACCTGTACAGACAATCTTACCCTGCGGCGTATGAATGACAATCCCCAAGGGCTCTGGAATAGAGTGGGTTGTCCGGAAGAAAGTCGCCTTCAGATTTTTAAAGGTCAACTCTGTGTTTTGATTGATTTCATAGAGTTTGGCATCGCGCAAAAGTCCATGCTCTTCTAGCTTGCCCCGAATGAGGGCTAGGGCCAAAGGACCCGCATAGATAGGAACATTGGCCTGCTTGAGCAGGAAAGGAATACCGCCAATGTGGTCCTCGTGCCCGTGGGTGATGAGGACAGCTTTTACGCGGTCAATATTTTCCACGATATAAGAGTAGTCGGGAATGACATAGTCAATTCCTAGTAGGTCGTCTTCTGGGAACTTGATACCGGCATCCACGATGATGATTTCATTTTGGTATTCAATCCCGTAGGTGTTTTTACCGATTTCGCCTAACCCACCAATCGCAAAAACGCCAACTTCTTTGGGTTTTAAGGTATATGCCATGGGTTAGAACTCCGTCAATTCAAAAGTGCCTGACTCTTTTTCATATTCGAGGTGTTTGTCAGACAAGAGCTCGATAAATTCAATATTGTAAGGGGTATTTTCTTCGACTAACTTACGAGCCTGAATGCGTCCTTCCAATTCATTAGCTGCTTCAATCTCTAAATAAAGGGCACGTGTCTTTTCACGGCGCGGACTGCGCTCTTTTGTTTCCTGATAAAAAACTTTGTAAATCATAAGATTCCTTTCTGTGATAAGGTCTAAAAAATAAAAGAAGGCAGGCGTTAGCGCATTTCTTCATATGATAAATTAAAAATGATAAATGGAAAGTGAGCAATTGCTGTGACTTCTGATAGGGCTTACTCAAATGAAGAGGCTAAAATGCTGTTTTAGCCTTGTATCTTATGGAAAAGTAAGAGTAATGAAATTGACCTGATGTTTAATTATTATTGTAATTATACCATAGAATGAGCTTAGGAAGCAAGTCGGGACGGTGAATTTCAGAGACGGTTTTTCAGCCAAAGCGGCTTGACAAAAAGAAAAATCAAGCGATGAACATTTGGTCACTTGATTTTGAGGGCTGCTTATTTGGCGAAATAGCCGTGCTTGCGGTACCAATCTACCACGTCAGCTAAGCTTTCTTCGAGAGGGCGATGCTGTCCGCCTAGCTCGCTCTCGGTTTTGGCAAAGCTAAAATTACTTTTGAGATATTCTTCGGCCATGAGATGAGCGAGCTCATTGGTAACCAAAATTGGTTTTTTGGTGAGCCGGTGGTAGAGCTCACTTGCTTGGGCATAGATTTTGACGAAAAGAGGGGAGATCTTGCGCTTGGGGGCGGGAACGCCAGTGATTTTTTTCAGTATTTGGTACAATTCTGTCATGGTCACTTGCCGTCCAACTGCCAGATAGCGCTCCTTTGAGCGTCCGTATTTCATGGCGCGGAGATGAATATCTGCTACATCTCTAGCATCCACCATATTATAGCTAGCCTTTAAGATACCTGGAAGTTTTTGCTCTACAAAATTGATAATCAGCTGCCCACTGGAGGTCGGACCAAGGTCTCTAGGACCCAACATTACACTCGGCAAGATAAAGCAACCGAAAACATCTGAATGCTTGTCCAAGAAATCACGAACGGCCTCTTCACTCAAAATCTTGCTGCGATAGTAATCAAAAGGAGTATCTTTTGAGCGAGACATGCTTTCATCGATTAGCTGATTGGCCTCACCTTCCAGTACGACACAGGAGGAAGTATGGACAAATTGGCGGATACCAGCCTCGTAAGCAGCTTCTAGGAGGTTATTTGTGCCTATAATATTAGTGTCGTAGAGCTCCTGCCAGTGCTTGCCGCCTTTATAATTATCGCGGAAAAAAGCAGCGGTATGAAAGAGGCTGTCGCAGCCTGCTAGATAGTCACGATAGCTTTCGGGCTCTAAAATATCCCCCTTGACAATCTGGATAGGCAGGTCGGCAAATTGTTTGCGCGCTTTTTCCTCGGAGCGAACGAGAGCGGTCACTTGAATGTTTTCTTTTAGCAGAGCACGCACGAGATTATTTCCTAAAAGACCGGTCGCACCAGTCACAAAAGCGTGGGTCATTGTTCTAGCTGGTTTTTGATTTGTAGGGTTTGGGGTCATCCGTTTTTCCTCCTTTTGCAAATAGATGATATATCATCTATTTAAGATTTTATATTTTTTAACTAAAATTGTCAACAATTTACCTAATCTAGTGTAAAATAGTATAGAAGTGATTTTTGAAAGGAGAGCAGCGTGGTAGCAGAAGGAATTCGATTTGGCTATTTGTTTAGAAGTGCAGAGAGCTTAGCGACGAGAGAATATGGGAAGTTGCTAGAGCCTTTGGGAATTACGCCCAATCAAAGCGAGGTCTTGCTCGTTTTGGGCGAACATGCTCCGCTGTCTCTCAAGGGCTTGGGGGAATCCCTGATTTGTGAAGAAAAAAGCCCTAGTCGCTTGGTGCAGGCTTTGATTAAAAAAGGCTTGGTCAAGAAGGAAATTTCTAGCAAGGACAAGCGCAGTTCTCGCTTGAGCTTGACTGCTGCTGGAGCGGATTTGCTGCCCAAGATTGCTGAGCAAGAAGCGATTTTTGGAAAACACTTGGCGCAGCAAGTGCCTAATTTGGAGGCTTTTAGCCAGATTTTAGAGGAATTTTTGGTAGATAGTTTCTACGAAGACAAATTAAAACGCCGCTCACTTTGGCGGCAAGAGGAAAAATAGAGGATAAGCATGAAGATTGCAGCTTTTGATACGTCAAGTAAGGCGCTGACGCTCGCGATTTTAGAGGACGAGACCTTGCTGGCGCAGATGACTTTAAATATAAAGAAAAACCACAGCATTACCCTGATGCCGGCTATTGATTTTCTGATGAATAGTCTGGACATGAAGCCGACGGATTTGGATCGTATCGTAGTTGCTCAGGGTCCGGGCAGCTACACAGGTCTGCGAATGGCGGTGGCGACAGCCAAGACTCTGGCTCATACCCTCAAGATTGAGCTGGTTGGTGTGTCTAGTTTGCTGGCTTTAGTCCCAGAGCAGGCGGAAGGTTTGGTCATTCCCATCATGGATGCCCGCCGAAATAATGTCTATGCTGGCTTTTACCAGTCTGGTCAGGCTGTGCGGCCGGAAGCTCATCTGCCTTTGGCAGAGGTTTTGGAAATAGCTGGCGCTGCTAACCAGTCAGTCACCTTTGTCGGAGAGACAGCAGCTTTTACGGAGCAGATTGAAGCGGCTCTTCCTCAGGCTGCCATTCAGCCAAGCTTGCCAAACGCGGTGGCTGTTGGTCGTCTCGGTTTAGACCTGCCAGCCCAGTCCATTCATGACTTTGTTCCTAACTATCTCAAGCGGGTAGAAGCCGAGGAAAATTGGCTCAAGAATCACAAGGAATCCAGCGATTCTTACATTCAGCGCCTATGATTAAGTTGAGAAAATGGAGCGACAGCTCGGATGTGGACGTGGCAGTTCTAGCAGAAGAGCTGGAACAGCTCTTACTTGCAGTCTATGCGGTCAGCCCTTGGACTGTGGGTCAATTGGAAGAGGTCCTGCTCTCGGATGTGTACAGCTGTGCGCTAGCAGAAGATGGGAGTCAGCTTGTCGGCTTTTTAGTCTGGCAGGATACAGACTTTGAAGCAGAAGTTCTGCAGATTGCTGTATTGCCTAACTATCAGGGGCAGAAAATCGCGACAGCCTTGTTTGACTTTTTGCCAGCAGACAAAGAAATTTTCCTCGAAGTGAGGGAGTCAAACAAGCCAGCTCTGCTATTTTACAAAAAAGAAAAATTTGAAGAAATCGCGCGGCGGAAGGCCTACTACCATGTACCGGTGGAAGATGCGATTGTCATGAAAAGAGAGATCCATGAAAGATAGATATATTTTAGCTTTTGAGACATCTTGCGACGAGACCAGTGTGGCGGTTCTGAAGAATGAGACGGAGCTTTTGAGCAATGTCATTGCCAGCCAGATTGAGAGTCACAAGCGTTTTGGCGGAGTGGTACCGGAAGTGGCCAGCCGTCACCATGTGGAGGTTATTACGGTTTGCATTGAGGAGGCCTTGGCAGAAGCAGGGATTAGCGAGGAGCAAGTTACAGCGGTGGCCGTTACCTACGGTCCTGGTCTGGTTGGGGCGCTTCTGGTCGGCTTGGCAGCGGCCAAGTCCTTTGCCTGGGCTCATGATATTCCCTTGATTCCGGTCAATCATATGGCTGGACACCTGATGGCAGCCCAGAGCGTGGAACCTTTGGAATTTCCCTTGCTGGCTCTCTTGGTCAGCGGCGGTCATACTGAGCTGGTCTATGTCAGTCAGGCTGGTGACTATAAGATTGTGGGTGAGACCCGCGATGATGCGGTCGGAGAAGCCTATGATAAGGTCGGTCGAGTCATGGGGCTGACCTATCCAGCAGGCCGGGAGATTGATCAGTTAGCTCATGAGGGACAGGATATTTATGATTTTCCGCGGGCCATGGTCAAGGAAGACAATCTGGAATTTTCTTTTTCCGGTCTCAAGTCGGCCTTTATCAACCTGCATCACAATGCCCAGCAAAAAGGAGAAGCCTTGTCTAATCAAGACCTGTCAGCAAGCTTTCAGGCAGCGGTTATGGATATTCTCATGGCCAAGACTAAGAAAGCCCTGGAAAAATATCCAGTCAAGACTCTAGTCGTGGCGGGCGGTGTTGCGGCTAATCAAGGCTTGAGAGAACGCTTGGCTGCTGAGATTCAGGATGTTAGGGTGATCATTCCGCCTCTGCGCCTTTGCGGTGACAATGCTGGTATGATTGCTTATGCCAGTGTCAGTGAATGGAACAAGGAGAATTTTGCCAGTTTGAACCTCAATGCTAAGCCAAGTCTGGCTTTTGAAACGATGGAGTAAAGGAGAAGAATGCGAGGACAGACATTTAAACAAGGGGCACAAGCGGCGGTGCCAACGGCTCTGGGCTATATTGGGATTGGTCTAGCCTGCGGCATCATGGCGGCGCCCTATATGAATCCCTTGGAGATGGGACTGATGAGTATTCTGGTTTATGCAGGCAGTGCCCAGTTTGCCATGATTGGTTTATTTGCCCAGCAGGCGCCTGTCTTGGCCATCGCACTGACTGTTTTTCTCATCAATATTCGGCATCTTTTGCTTTGTCTGCATGCGTCAACCTTTTTTCGGAAGTCTAGCTTGATGCAGAATATTGTCATTGGCTCTTTTTTGACGGATGAATCTTATGGGGTCTTGATGGGAGAGCGGGCACATACAGAGGAAATCGCTGCTAGCTGGATGATGGGTAACAATTTCATGAGTTATGCTTCTTGGATTTTGGGTACTATTTTAGGAACTGCCCTCGGTGCCCTTCTGCCCAATCCTGAGAGCTTCGGCCTGGACTTTGCCCTAGTCGCCATGTTTATTGGCATTTTCTCTTCTCAGTTTACAATCATGCTGCGCCGGGTCAAGATAAAGAAGCTCTTTTTCGTCTTGGGCGTGGTGGGTCTTGCCTACTTGCTCATGACCATGCTGCTTCAAAATTCGCTGGCGGTGCTTTTTGCAACCTTGCTAGGCTGTACAGTGGGGGTGCTTTTGGATGATAAGTAAATATATTTTGCAGGCTATTCTTTTGTCAGCCCTGGTCACTTGGATTCCGCGGGTTTTGCCCTTTATCCTAGTCAAGTACAAGGGGCTTCCGCCCATGGTAGAGCGTTTTCTCAAATATCTGCCAGTTTCCATTATCTTTGCCCTTATTTTATCCAGTGTCACCAATGCTAAAACAGGTCAGTTGCCGAGCTTTAAATGGCTGGATTTAATGGCCGTTTTACCGACTAGCTATGTGGCTTTTAAGTATAAGAACTTAATTACAACTGTTGTGTTTGGTGTAGTCTTGGTGGCCTTGCTGCGCTATCTAGCTGGATTTCTTGGCTTGTAAAGAAGACACAAGACAGATTGAATCGTTCGATTCGGTCTGTTTTTCTGCTAAATTCTAAGAATTGTCTGAAAATATAATATTTTATGCTATAATGGAACCAATCAAAATTATGGAGGTTCGGAAATGGCAGAAGCAGGTCATAAATTTTTAGCAAAATTAGGAAAGAAACGTCTTCGTCCCGGTGGCAAGCTGGCAACAGACTGGCTGATTGAGCAGGGGCAGTTTTCCAGCGATAAGAAAGTTCTAGAAGTCGCCTGCAATATGGGGACCACAACGATCGAGCTAGCTAAAACATATGGCTGCCAAATTACTGCAGTTGATTTGGATAAGGCTGCGCTGGCTCAGGCTAAGCTTAATGGAGACAAGGCTGGTGTGAGTGAACTCGTCACATTTGAGCAGGCTAATGCTATGAAGCTGCCTTATGATGACAATTCTTTTGATATTGTTATCAATGAAGCCATGCTGACCATGCAGACGGATAAGGGGAAGGCCAAATGTATGGATGAGTACTACCGGGTGCTGAAGCCAGGTGGAGTGCTCCTCACCCACGACGTCATGCTCAAGCAAAAAGATGAGAATGTCCGAGAAGAGCTATCTCGTGCGATTAATGTCAATGTGGGGCCTCTAACCGAGGGATCTTGGATTCAGCTAGCACGTTCTCATGCTTTTGACCGTGTGGACACCTTTGTCGGTGAAATGACCTTGATGAGCCTTCGAGGGATGATATATGACGAAGGACTGGGCGGCACTCTGAAAATCTGCTTCAATGCCCTTAAAAAAGAGAACTACGGCCAGTTTATGAAGATGTTTAAGATGTTCCAAAAAAATCAGGAAAAACTGGGCTTTATTGCCATGGTTTCCTGGAAATAGAGAATTAACCTTCTGGACTTGATCTAGGAGGTTGTTTTTTTGTTTGTTGGAGTACTTGACATCTTTTATGAAAGTTGTTATAATTTTTTAAGAATATTCAATGTTGACTATAGGTGTGAGATGATGACAAAATTATTAGTATTAGCTATCTTGGATATGAAAGCAATGTCGGGTTACGATATTCAGCAAATGATGCAGACAACAGATGCTCAAAGATGGGGAGCTGTTCAAGTAGGCTCTATCTATCATGCTCTAAAGAAATTAGAGCATAAAGGATATATTACTATTTCTAGTGTTGAGCAGACAGGTCATCGCCAAAAAGTGGTTTATCAGATAACTGATCAGGGAAGAGTCTATTTAAAAGAACTTGTTCGTGAAGCTTTGGAAAGCCCAGCCCTTACTTATCCCTCGGCTTTATATGCCGGTTTGTCTTTTTATGAGCAATTATCAGATGATGAGGTGAGCTTAGCCCTGCAGGAGCAGGAAAATAAGTTAGATCGGGAAGAAATGCTTATTTTGCAGGGATGGGAACAAAAACGAGAAGCTTTGAACAATCAAATATCGCCTATGGTACAACTAATTTTTGATCATATGCTGGCGATGGTTCGTGCCCAACGAGATTTTATCAAGCAGGCTCAAGACTATTTGCAAACTGAAGAGAAGTAGAGGGTTAGAAAACATTCTAACTCTTAAAAACTACTCTCATATTCAATTTAGAATATACAAAGAGGAGTAAAAATGAATGATTATCAAAAAAGGATACTGTTGTTTCAGAGTTTTAGACAGTTAACTGAAATGATTGTTATCGGTGGTGGAGGAAGCTGGCAATGGTGGTTTGACAATGCAATCTAAAGATTTATATATTGAAAGGAATCACTATGAAAAAACAAGAAAATTTAAATACCAATCGAAAAAAAGCTTTATTTGTTGTCACTTTAGCCGTTTTTACAGACATGTTTATTCATGGTATGATTGTGCCAATCCTACCAATTTACGCAGGTTCTTTAGGGATTTCCCAGACAGCTTTGGGCTTTCTATTTGGAAGCTATGCTTTAGCCCTATTAATCACAACTCCTATTTTTGGAATGATTTCTGATAAGCTTGGTCGTAGAGGGCCGATGCTTTGGGGAATTCTTGGTTTGGCAGCTGCAACTCTACTCTTTGCTTTTGCAAATACTTTTTGGTTTTTGCTTTTAGCTCGTATTTTACAAGGTTGTGCTGCTGCAATCACATGGACAGCTGGTTTGGCTCTCTTGGCAGATTTTTATCCATCTGAAGAGAGAGGGCAAGCTATGGGAATTGCCTTATCAGGCCAAGCTATAGGGATTCTTGTTGGCCCAAGTCTGGGCGGCTGGCTCTATCAAATCGGTGGTTATATGTTTCCATTTTTTGTAGCAGCAGGTGTGGCTGTTTTAGATGGTTTGCTGCGTCTTCTTTTATTGAAAGAAGAGCCGCATAGAGAGAAACAAACAGAACAGCAGCCATTTGAACTGTTAAGAAATCAGCAGTTTCTATTGATAGTCGGTGCTGTCATGATTGGTGCTGCGGTTCCAAGTGCCCTGCAGCCGACTTTACCCGCTAGATTTGAAGCAGTATTTCATGCTACACCACTTGTTATAGGATTACTTTTTGCTGTGCCTACGATTGCTTATGCAGTCATTGCTCCTCTGATTGGGAGACTCTCTACAAAATTAGGTCATGCAAGGATGACCGTTCTAGGTTTCATTATCACTGCGCTAGCTATGGCATTTGTCACTCTTCCTAGCAATATCTATTTAGAAATAGCAGCTTTGAGTCTGATTGGCATCGGTATGGGAATGATTCTTGCACCTAGTCTGCCTCGTATGGCTGATTTAGCTCAGGAAAAAGAAAATGCTAGCTATGGTTTCACATTTGCGATTTATAATACAGCTTATTCTGTCGGCATGATGATGGGCCCTGTATTGAGTGGTCTTTTATCTGAAAACTTTGGTCTGCAATGGGCTTATGTTATTTTGGCAGGTGCCATCGTTCTTTATATGCTGGTTTTTGCAAGTCGATTAAATCATTAAAAAGGAGGTTTCGTTTTGAAAGAATATAAAAAACTTCAGCAGTTATTGCTGTCTATAGATGGGCAAAGCTACTCAGGTTATAAAAGAATAAAAGGTTTTTATCGGTTTCCTGATTATATTTTAGCGATTGATCATGTTCAGGTAGATCCCTACGCTCCACCATCAAAGATGAGAATTCTTATACAGCGTGAAACAGTGGACATTCCCAAAGAGTACATCAATCAAAAGAATAAGAGAATTGCTGTTTCGGATTTTTTAACACGAAACTTTTATAAACAAAGCCAAAAATTTAATCATTCAGTAAAAGGGACAGGTACCAGCGGTCTCATTATGATTGACTGCTGTGGCCAAGAAATGTTGGAGCGAACAGCTGTTTTAATAAAAGATAATCAGATTGAAGTTCGTTTTGAAGTTGGTCTACCAGCTGCTGGGAGACGCATTTTAGGAAAAGCGGCAAATCGAATTTTTCAAGATATTCTTCCAGAAATCATTAAGCAAGCTCTTTTCTATCGTCATCTAAATCAGACAGCTTTACGAACTCAGATTGATCTTATTTTGGATCAAAAATATCTCAGAGAAGAATTACCTAAACAAAATTTAGTCTCGTTTATAGCAAATGGATCAATTTTACCAAGAGAAAGCGGAATTTCAGATAAGCCTTTGATAGGAGCCAAACCTTTTCAAAGTCCGGCTAATCTGGAAATAGAATTTCATTTACCAAGCGGAAAAACTGTGACTGGCATGGGCATAAAAAAAGGAATTACCTTGCTCGTGGGTGGCGGTTTTCACGGAAAGTCGACAGTTTTGCAGGCACTTGAACGTGGTGTTTATAACCATATTCCTAATGATGGTCGTGAATTTGTACTAACGGTTTCTGATGCAGTAAAAATTCGTGCGGAAGATGGCCGCTCTATTCAAAAGGTAGATATCAGTCCCTTTATTAATCATTTGCCTGGTAATAAAGTTACAAAACAATTTTCAACCATGAATGCCAGCGGCAGTACTTCGCAGGCTGCGAATGTTGTGGAAGCATTGGAAGCTAGGGCATCTTTGCTTCTCATTGATGAAGATACATCGGCTACGAATTTTATGATTCGTGATAGAAGGATGCAGCAGCTGATTGTCAAAGAAAAAGAACCAATCACACCTTTTGTTAATAGAGTACAATATCTCTATAAAGATTTAGGGGTATCAACTATTTTAATTATTGGCGGCTCAGGCGATTATTTTGAAATTGCTGACAGAGTTATTATGATGGATGAATACCTACCTAAAGATGTCACGGCTAAGGCAAAAAATATTGCAGCAACTGATTCTTATAATCGGGAAGATTCTGTGGAACCCTTTGAAATCCTTAGTAGGCGGGTTCCTCTTAGTTCTAGTTTCCCTTTATCTGGTAAGGAAGATCGTCTAAGAGCTAAGGGAAGACTGCATCTTCTTTATGGTTGGGAAACGATTGATTTATCTGGATTAGAGCAGTTAGTTGATGACAGTCAAACTAATGCTCTTGCTGTTATGTTAGCCTATTTTAAAAATCGTTTTTTAAATGACCATTCTTCTTTATCAGAAGCGATTGAACAACTTTATCAACACATTGAAGAATTTGGATTAGATGCTGTCTCACCTTATACTGGACATCCCGGCAACTTAGCTTTACCAAGAAAACAGGAATTTTATGCCACGCTTAATCGTTATCGAGGTTTGAAAATAAAGTAACATTGTAGAAAATTTTCTAAAAAAGCTTGACCCTCCCCTTAGGTCATGGTATATACTAGTTAGGCAAGGAGGCAATTACATGTATCAGATCAAAGAAGCAGCACAACTGTCAGCTGTCTCTGTAAAAACCCTGCATCATTATGATAAAATCGGACTGTTAGTCCCAGCCAAATCAGAAAATGGCTATCGGACATACAGCCAAGCTGATTTAGAGAGGCTGCAGGTCATCCTTTACTATAAGTATCTTGGTTTTTCTTTGGAGAAAATAGCAGAGCTGCTGAGTCAGGATGAACAGGCTTTATTGCCGCATCTGGTTAGGCAGTTAGAGTATTTGCAGCAGGAAAGAGACCGCTTGGATACCTTGATTTCCACCTTGCAAAAAACCATCCAAGATGAAAAGGGAGAAAGAAAGATGACAATGAAAGAAAAATTCGCAGGTTTTACCTACGAAGACAATCACAAATACCATCAAGATGCTGTCGAAGAATACGGTCAAGAAGTCATGTCAGAAGCATTGGCTCGTCAAAATGGACGGGAAGAAGAATCTGCCGCAGCTTTCAATCAAGTTTTTCAAAGTCTGGCAGAGAATATGCAGCAAGGCTTGCCAGTTGAAGCAGCAGAAAATCAAGAGCAGGCAGCGCGTCTCTTGCAAGCCATTCGCACTTATGGCTTTGACTGCTCACTGCAAGTCTTTGCCCACATCGGTCAGGGCTATGTCCACAATCCAGAATTCAAGAAGAATATCGATCAATTTGGACCGGGCTCTGCCCAGTACACAGCAGATGTGATTGCAGTTTACGTTCGGACAAATGCGAAATAAATAGGCTAGGAATTTCCTAGCCTAGAATTTCTACTTCAAGTCATAAAGCCAGTCGTCATCGTCTTTATAGTAAAAGAATTCACTTAAATCGTCTTCTAAAAAAACACGCAGCATATCAGACATGTCACTTGTTGCTAGCTTTAAATGGGACAGATTTTTAAAATCTTCCCACCAGACCTTTCCTTCATCTGAGGATTGCAGTACACCAGAATAGTGCCTTGTCTTATAGAGCAGGACGACATAACGAAAATCTTTATCATCATACCAATCCTTTATGCCGCAAAGTTGAGGCTTGGATATGGTTAATCCAGTTTCTTCTTTGACTTCTCTGATAACTGCATCGGTAAAAGATTCTCCACGCTCTACATGCCCGCCAGGAAAAGTGATGCCGGGCCAGTCAGACTTCACTCGTTCTTGGACGAGAACTTTTTCTCCGTCATAAATCATGCACATATTGACGAATTCTACATTTTCCAGTCGATTCATTTGTTTCTTCCTTTTGTTTGAGATGAATGGTGGAATCTAAACAATCACTCATAATGCAAGCTTCCTGCCACCCAGCCGGTGCAGAGGGCGGAGGTGATGTTAAAGCCGCCCGTGTGGGCATTGATGTCTAGGACCTCTCCAGCGAAGTGGAGGCCGGGAACCAGCTTGCTTTCCAGAGTTTTAGGATTGATTTCTTTGAGGCTGACACCGCCCTTGGTGACAAAGGACTTGGCCAGGGACATTTTGCCAGTGACAGGGATGGGCAGTTCTTTGACTTGCATGATGAGGTCCTCTTTTTCACTGATATGGAGTTGTTTGACTTTCTCGGGAAAGGGCTGGGCAAAAAAGTCTGCCATTCGTTCGGGTAGGAGGATTTTCAGACAGTTCTTCAGAGATTTTTCCCGATGTTCTTCTAAAAAATCTGCCAAATCCTGCTTCCTCATCTGCGGCAGAAGATCCAGATAGATAGTTTCGCCGCCTTTGACAAAGCTAGACAAGCGCAGGGCTGCCGGACCTGATAGGCCAAAGTGGGTAAAGAGCAGGTCGTGGGTAATGACATGCTTTCCGTAGCTCAGGGTCACATCGTCTAGCGAAATCCCCTGAAGCGCTTTGTGAGGAAAGTCAGTCAGAAGAGGACTTTCAGCAGCTTCCAGGTCAGTCACTGTGTGCTTGAAGTGTCGGGCAATATCGTGGCCAAATCCTGTCGAGCCAGTTGAAGGGTAGGACTTGCCGCCAGTCGTCACAATCAATTTCTGGCAGGTCCAAGTCTGGTCGCTGGATCTGACAGTAAAAAGCTCATCAGTTTTTTTGACGGAGACAATTTCAGTATTGGTGATGACAGTGCCGCCCAGCTCTGCAATTTTCTTTTCCAAAGATTCGATAATGGTGCGGGACTTGTCTGTCGCTGGGAAAACACGGCTGTGGTCTTCGACCTTGAGTTTGACACCGTTTTCTGTAAAGAAGTTGATGATATCATGGTTGTCAAACTGGGAAAAGACGCTGTAAAGAAAGCGCCCGTTACCGGGAATTCCGGCCATGAGGTCATCTAGGTTTCCGTTGTTGGTCACATTGCAGCGCCCGCCACCTGTACCAGCTAGTTTCTTGCCCAGTCGTTTATTTTTCTCGAGGAGCAGGGTCTTCTGCCCGTGGAAAGAACTGGAAATGGCAGCCATCATGCCAGCCGGTCCTCCTCCGATGATGATTGTGTCGAAATACTTCATTGGTCTTTTCCTTTCGTGGAGAGTGGTTTCTATCAGTTAGTCAGAAATCTTGTGCTTCCTTGGTGAGCAGGATTTGCTATCTTGTAGACGTTCTTGGAAGGTTGTAGCTGAACATCTCTAGGCTTCTAAATTCATTTGATTTTTTCATTTCTTTTACTAGACTAATCTGTCTCATTGTATCATAAAAAAGGGCTAAAAAGATAGGAGTCAGGCTCAAAAAATATTGTGAAATTTGACAGTTAAGGCTTGATATGATAAGATTTAGGTATCTACAAACTAGAAAAAGTTTTTGAGGAAATTATGGCAATTGAAAAGACAGTCAGCGAGTTAGCCGAGATTCTTGGAGTTAGCCGCCAGGCGATTAACAATCGTGTCAAGGCACTGCCGCCAGAAGATACGGAAAAGAATGAAAAAGGAGTCACGGTGGTGACCCGCAGCGGCTTGATTAAGCTGGAAGAGATTTATAAGAAAACTATTTTTGAAGATGAACCTGTTAGCGAAGATGTGAAGCAACGCGAGCTGATGGAAATCTTGGTTGACGAAAAAAATGCTGAGATTGTGCGTCTCTATGAGCAGCTTAAGGCCAAGGACAGCCAGTTAGCTAAGAAAGATGAGCAGTTGCGCATCAAGGATGTCCAGATTGCTGAAAAGGACAAACAGCTGGATCAGCAGCAGCAGCTGACAGCCAAGGCTATGAATGAGCGTGAAACCTTACTGTTGGAGTTGGATGAAGCCAAGGAAAAGGTGCAGGAGCAGGAAAGCAAGGGCTTCTGGGCACGTTTATTTGGAAAATAAAAACAAGGTTGGGACATCTGTCTCAACCTTGTTTTAAATAAGAATCGCTTTTAAGCAAGTTTTGTATCGTTCACAAATAAAGGAGAAAAATGAAATCACAAAGACTGGGACTTTTACGTCTCTATCGCAATCTTGATAAAATTCTGTTGCTCTTTTTCACAGTCTTTATGCTCATGGAGCTGGCCTGGGTGCCTTTCAACTCCTTTGCGGCAGAGACTCTGCTCAAGCAGACAGGCTACCTCTTCTTATCTTATACGAATGCCCTGAAGGTTTTGACTTCAAATGTCTGGGTTGGCTTGGCCTTTCTAGCGCTTTTTGCAGCCAATCTCTTTGTCGCTTATTTTCAGATTGGACTGATATTTATGGGGCTCCGCAATCTTCTGGACGAGGAAGAACGAAGCGCCTTTCAGTTTATTAAGAAAAGTTTCAAAGACAGCGGCTCGCTGATTTGCTACGCTAGGCCCAGCAAGGTCCTCTTTATTGCACTGTATATGGGCTTTATCTTTCCCTTTCTGCGGCAAATTCTCAAAATCTACTACTTAAATAAAATTCTGATTCCAGAATTTATCGTGACCTATCTCAAGACGGCCTTATGGATGAAATTATCAATCTATGCTTTAGGTTTTCTGCTTTTTTTGATAGCTGTCCGCCTAATGTTTGCCCTGCCCAAACTCTTTTTTGAGCATTTCCGCCTCCGAGATGCGATTAGGTATAGTTTGGAGAAGACCAAGGGGCACTTGATTCGCTATACTTGGCAGCTCTTTTGGATACTGGCTAAGAGCTTTCTCTTCTTTCTTTTGAGCAGTATTCCGATTTTAGTGTTGCAGCAGTATGCGGATGGCCAGTCCAATCAGATAGCCTTGATAGCAGCGGTTGTCAATTACTGCCTCATCAAGCTGGTTTATTACTTCATGGTAGCCTACTTTTTGATTAAGTTTGTGGCTTTTCTGACAGACAGCAAGCTGTCTGAATATCGCTACAGAAAAGGCCTGCCTCTCATGCGTTGGTTTATCCTTTTGGTCACTAGCTCTGTCTTTGCCCTTGAAGGATTTGTCTATCTCAATCTTCCCTTGGAAAATGTCCCTCTGACTATCTCACACCGTGGAGTTTCGCAGGGAAATGGTGTCCAGAATACAGTTGAGTCGCTAGAGAAAACCGCCCTGCTCAAGCCAGATTATATCGAAATGGATGTTCAGGAGACCAAGGATGGCCAGTTTGTCATGATGCACGATGCCAATCTAAAAGCCTTGGCCGGTGTCGATGCCAGACCGCAAGAGCTGACTCTGCAAGAGCTGATGGCTTTAGATATTTCAGAAAATGGACACACTGCCAAAATTTCCAGCTTTGATGCTTATCTCAAACGAGCTAATCAAATGGGGCAACGACTCTTGATAGAAATCAAGACCAGTAGCTTGGACTCAGCTGATATGATGGACCGTTTCCTGAGCCAATACGGAGCCAATATCAAGGTTTATGGCCACCAGATTCAGTCTTTGGACTATCAGGTTATTGACAAGACAGTCCAGTATGATAAGAGCATACCGACCTTCTTTATCCTGCCCTACAATACTATTTTCCCACGGACACAGGCTTCCGGCTATACGATGGAGTATTCGACCCTCGATGAAAACTTTGTCGATAAGCTATGGACGACGGATAAGAAGCTTTATGACTGGACCATCAATGATGCAGACAGTATCGGTAAATCCTTCCGCTTGGGCGTTGATGGCATGATTACCGACGATTTGGAGCTGGTGCAGAGCTCTATCAAGGAGCTGCAAAATAATCCCGACTATGCCCTGCTTTTGATGAGTAAGGCAGCGGATTTGCTTAATTTTGTGTAGTGGACTAGTGAGAAAACGACTATAAATCAAAAAAGACTGAGATTCTTCAGTCTTTTTTGCTGGTTCGAGTATTGCTTGACTTATGTTTAGTCAAGTTTGGAAGGTTATTTATCTTGCTTAAAATGGCAATTTGCCTGCGAAAGCGCCCATTTTCTTCTGAGTAGCATCATCAATCTGAGCCAGCGCGTGATTCAGGGCTTGCGCAGTCATCTCTGACAGAGTTTCTAAATCTTCAGGATCCACAACAGCTGGATTGAAGTCAATGCTGACTACCTTTTTATCGCCAGTCAGTTTAGCAACGACTAAATCTTGGGCTGATTTGCCGGTAAATTCTGTTGCAGCCAGTTCTGCCTGTCCTTTTTCCATTTGTTTTTGAAGCTTTTGTGCTTGCTTCATCATGCTTTGCATGTTCATCATAATAGTTTTAAGATTCCTTTCGTATCAAGGGGTTAGACCTTGATTGTAAATTTTTGTTGCCTTATTTTGCCTTATTGTTAAAAATTTTCAAAGGCAGAGGCTATTTCTTTTTGCTGAGTTGGGAATAAATGTGAGTAAACATTTATTGTGGTGTTAATAGAACTGTGTCCTAATCGTTTCATCAAAGTAAAGAAAATGTAGTCTTTACCTTCTCCATTTCGTAAGCCTTGAGAAACTAGAAATGCAGCATGAGAATGTCTGAAGTCATGATTACGTATCAACTTTAAATTATCAGGTAGGCGTTTCTTTAGAATTGCTTTGAAATTTGATACATTTGGTCCAGTCAACACTTCAGGAGTGGTCTGATAAATCTGCAAACTATTAGGATTGCTTGTAAACTCTTGTAACAATTCATATTGCTGATTTTTCCATTGTTTTAATTCTTTCACGAAGGCACGATGGATATAAATTCGCCGATTAGATTGTGTTGTTTTCACTGTTCCAATATGCACTTGACCATTTCGGTAATAAGCAGAGTATTTGACATCAATATAATTTTCATCAAGATTGACTTGTTCCCAAGTTAAGGCAAGAGCTTCCCCAATACGCATTCCTGTATACATCAAAACACGATACAACAGTTGGAAAGAATATTCATTCTCTTCAAAAAGTGAATCAAATTGTTTGAACTGTTCAGGTGTATAGTACGCCATTTCTTTATGTTGCTGTGTTAATCGTCTCAATCCATTACAAGGATTATCTTGCCGAATATGATTAGCGACTGCTACATCAAACATTTTATGGACAAAAATCATTTGCTGGTTAACGTGAGAGTTGGTCAATGTTCCGCCTTTTACACTTGGTTGACTTTTGAGCCAGTTGCGATACTCTTTGATATCTGTCAAAGAGACAGCTCTCATATCAGCATTCTTAAAGTACCTTGACATGTAAACACGGTAGTAGGACTCTTGGCTATCGATTGTCCCTCTCTTATTGCCACGCAGTTCATCTTCTTCCTGTACCAAGGTATACAAATAGGAAATTGAGATTTTATCCTTGTGGCTAATTTGATGAAGTTTATTGATGCGATAGTCAGCTTCATACCTTTCAGCTTCTTTCCGAGATTTAAAATCTGTTTTTCTGTGACGCTTTTGATTGCCAGTTACGGCATTATAGCCATCACTTATATCAACCCTCCATTTTTTATTTTTTTGTCTAGTTACTACCATTTTGAACTCCTTCATCAATAGTAGTACCTTCCAGTACAGTGTCTATTATATCATGTTTAGGTGTTAAGTCAAAACCAAGAATATGTTCAATCGATTTTAAGGGAACCCGTCCGACACGTTTATTATCGTACCAAGAAAAGCCATTTTGGACTAAGTCAGCTTTGGCTTTACGAATTAGACTTTGAGCTTGTGATTTAGAATATCCTGTTAGTCGCATAATGTCTTCTTTCGTCACTAATACAATCATATTGTTCTCACTTTCTTTACTGCATGAAATATGAGATAATGGCAATAGGGGTAAGCTACTGCCTATCTCTTCTAATCTGCAACATCACTCTTTTGCTTCTTGGCGGAATCTTTAGGAGTGATGTTGTTTTTTTGGTAAAAGATTTGTAAGGCATCTTCAAAAAAATCTTCAAAATTGAGTTTCTCAAGTTTCTCACCAAATTTATTTAACCATATCCCTACATCTGGGTTGGGAGTGTAGTTGGTCTCATACTCTTGAATTAGCCTAATGATAAAGTGATTACGGGCTTTTGTCCCCCAGATTTCTTCAACTTTTTTCAGAAGAGGAAAGAACCCACTCCCCTTCATTAAATAAGAAATGGTTGATAAAAGGTCATTATTTCGGGAGATCAAAGATTCAAGTTCTGGGAAGTTACCAAATCCTTTAAGCAAGTCACTAGTGAATGGTAAAGACTGACCAGTCTTGGTGTCATGAAAACAATACTTGTCAATCATTTTATTAACAATGAGCTTGCTCAAATCTTGAGGGCTATCAATATCAAGAAGTAAGGCTAGTATTTGATTGCTATAAGTTCCTTTGTAAGAAGCTTCCATACGGACCCAAGAATTGCAATACTTAGTTAAGTGCATATAGCGACCTTGATTGTCTAATTGTTCCTGATACTTGTTATAGATACGCAACAGAGCATTTACATTCTTTTTCTTGCTACCAATATATATCGTTTGCGCCTGACCATTTACTTCTTGAGCGCTAATGTTAGAAACATTTTTACATCCCTTGTGATTGGTAATGATATATCGCTTACCTTTCATACTTTGGTAAAGTTCATTGACAGACATTGGATAATTAAAGTAATCAACAGCAAGGTCAATACGAGAGAGGCGCAAGTCATAATAGTCAGCGTACAGCATTTGTGCTATATTGTGAACGTCAATTGCTTCACTATAATAGTCTTGATAGGAGGCTTTATAGTGAGACAAAGCCGATGCAGAAAATTTCAGGATAATCCCCATAGTGAAATTAGTTTGATGCCAAGCAATCGCAAAGTAATAGGGGAGATTCTGAAAGGCAAATCCGTCAGTATAGCCTGCTGGTGAGGTTTTCAGTGGAACATAATCTCCAAATAGAACTGGGAGGGATAGCTTTTCTGCCACTGTTTCAGATAGCGATAAAGCAATTTGATGCCAATTATCTGGGTATTCTCCCACAGTATCTTCTGTCGGTTTGATGACAAATGTAGCTTCATCGATGCTAGTCATGATGACTGGCTTGCGGTTATTGTTTTTTTGAAGATACTCTTCAATTTCATTTTTATAAGACATAGTCTCCTTCTTTCAGTCCGCCTAATGAGTGAAAGTTAACATGGCGGTAAGGATTGTTTTTGTTAACTATTGCTTGAGTAGCGAAATTCCTATATTTTAATTATTCCACTATTTCAAGGAATAAGCACCCTAAGTTTTATCAAGTATGAAAAGACTTGATTTGAGAGCTTTTTAAAGTAGAGAGAAGTTCTTTACCTAAAGTGAGATTTCTAAAGCAAAGAATTTAGGTGACAATGGAACGGGGGTTATTACATGTCCCCCGTATAACAGCCAGCTAAAGCTGGCGAGGCTGTAGGCCTGATCCTCCGCTTTTGAGCTACGGGGCAACAGCCTCTTCATCAAGAAAATAGCAGTCTGAACGTTGAACAGCCTCCCGAATCAGTTTTTCTAAAGGAGGTATATTGTGACTTGGTACAAGTATATGACGACTATCTTGCCCATCTATCTTCATGTAGCCGACACCTCTTGGATTGTTTCGCACAATGTCATCTTTTTCATCAGAGAAGAGCATTGAGACCGTTTCTTTAGATAATTTGCCTAGTGCAATTACTGTACCTATAGAATCACGTGATAACCCCAAGCTTGCTTTATGGGCATCTTGCTGGGAAATAATGACAAAAATTGAAAAGGACCGTCCTAGTTGAATAAGGCGAGTATAGTCTTTAATAGCTTGTTCACGCTCCTTTTTGTCTAGGCTATTTTGCCACGCATTGAACTCATCGAAGCAAACCACTACAATTTCTCTGGATCTATCGATTCCTTTTTGGCGATTTTCAAGGATTTTTAATCCTAGAGTAAGTAATTCTGAAACCTCATCAAATCGCTTAAATCCTTTACAGCCATTTAGAAAGGCAAAGTCGGTATCAGCTTTGTAATCACCAATAAGGAACGTTGCTTCTGGGTAGGTACAAGCAAACCTTGCTAAAAAGACCTTTGTTGCATAGGTCTTACCTGATCCTGAGGAGCCTACCAAAAGAGCGTGAGGTACACGCTCAACTGGTATATCCCAGAAAAAATGATTTCTGTACTCAAATAGATTTTTATCAAGAAAGCATTTCATCTGTTAATACTCCTATTTAGAAGTGTAAGAAAACTGAATTCCCAAATTTAGATAATACTGATTGTTATACCGTAACCGTTTTCCAAATTGAGGCGTAACAGAAAGCCACTGCCCTTTGTCTGACCAGCTTTCATAGGTTGTAGATTCAGCTAGGTATTTGTTAAACTGTATTAGAAAGACTTGTTGAACATAGCTTTCTTCATTGATATCAGGTTCCTTTGATAACAAAATTGGAAAACTAACAAGGTGAGAGCTATTGTCATCGTTACTTTTCAAGAATCGAATGTAGCGACTATCAATAAGAAGTTTTTGACCTGAAACAGTGGAGCTTTCTTCAATTACCTGTTCAATATCTGCTGTGATTGTTGGAAGGTTTAACTGAAGCGCCTGAGCCTGTTTCTGCTTTTCTCTAATTTCACTTACCCTAAGAGCTAAATAAAGAAATCCAGCAAATAAGATAATCAACCAAGATATAAACGACATATAATAATTCCTTTCTAAGGATAAGGGGAGATACTCCCCATTACCCATTAAACCAATTCAATAAAAGCAGACTTAGCTTTTATTGAAAGCGCAGCACGATTTCCACTGGTATATGCATTGATAGAAACATTTTCAAGAATGATTTCTACTTTTTCGTCGAAGAATGATGCGAAGTCAGAAGTATTTACCAAATCAACTTTGATATTAGTTTGACTGAAACGACCATCTAAAGTTCGTGCCCCGATAGATAATTGTGTTTGACCTGTGCTTAGACCGGACGAAAAGTCTTTAACCTCTGAGGCACCGATTAAACGACCTTGTATTGATATCTGTGTAGCTTCCATGAGCCACCTCTTTTCTAACCATTTTATAAACACATCAATAAATTTATGGCTTTTCAAATTTATTGAAGATATGTAATTTTGTGTGATAGCTATCTCACACTAACAGAATAGCACACAAATAATTCGGTCACACACTAACGTTCAAGCACTGATTTAATTGGCTTTTTCTACCTTCACTAACGTAATAAAAAGCTCTTGAATTTATTCATTTGTCATGCTAAGATAATAAAAAATAAGTGAGGTGCTATTATGTCTATAAATATTATTGACCAACAAGAAAAATTATTGTTAGCGTGCGTTACATTGAACTTTGTTGAAGATTTAGAAGAATTCAAAGAATTCCGAGAACTATCAGCTGAAGAAAAAGGTTATAAAGCTATCCTAGAATACGTAGCTGATATGATTGATAATGAAGTAAGTGACAAAACTCTGGAAAAAGTCTATCAAGGACATCCTTCTACGAAAAAAACAATTATCACTGATAGAACATATAATGCGATTTTTGATAATGAATTATTTAATGAATTAGGTGAAAAAATTTACGAGGGCATTCAAAACAATGATAAAGTAATTATGGATAAGGTTACGGATATTATTGAACATAGGATTGAGAATAAAGAATTTCCTAAATTGTTAGACCGAATGAAGAAATCAAATAGTCGTCACTTTGCTCTTCCGTTGCTTCTTCAAAATGAAAAATTACTTACGGATGTTCTTGAACATCTACCACTGGTTGAAAAAATTTTTGAATCAGAAGATAATCTTAGATTGTTTTGCCAAGTAGCTGAACGATTGGATTTATTTAAGATTGTTGATGAATTGGATTTATTTAAGATTGCTGATGAATGGGAAGATTGGGATAATTTAGAGCAGTATATTAAATCTGTTCAAACTCGAAACGGATTTGATAACTATCTAGAGTAGGACAAAAAGAAAACTCTTCTTACATTAAATTGTAGGAAGAGTTTTTCGATACAAAGAAGATACTACCATTGTCTATTTTTTGTCTTATTGATATAAATTTAAGTGATTTGAGTTTAATTTAGTGAATCAAGAAAGGCTTTAAATCAATATTTTTGACGATTGCAAGACTTAAAAAATCGTGGAACAAGTTTTGCATGTTCATCATAAGATTATCTTTCCTTTCTCTCGCAAGGGCTAAGCCCTCGGTAATCTTCACTCTTCAAATTATATCATTTTTTGGAAAAGTGGCAAGAAGAACATTTCTAAGAGGTTTGACAAAAATTTAGCATTTATAGTAGAATGGTCATGAATCTATATATCAAGGAGAAAACAACTTGAAAAACAAGAAGATAAAAGGTTTGCTGTTGGTAGTGCTCTCATCCCTCTTCATCCTAATTGGCTGCAGCGGCAGCCCCAAAATTCAGGGAAAATGGAATGTACAGGATGCTAGCGGTGAACAAAAGACCATTGAAATAAAAGACAAGACTATCATTGTCAACGAAGAAGAGTATGAGTACACTCAAAATGCAGTTGGTTTTAAGAATGGGGTGAGTTATTATGGCCTGACTCGGAAAGATAATGGCGGAACATTTTCTATCGTCTTTCCTGAGAAAGATAAAAATATTGCTATTATGCTAATTCCTGATTCAGACGATGACTATCTCACAGGCAGTATGCTCTTTGCTATGAACCGCAAGGAAAAGCCAGATTATAAAAAATATGCAGAGGAATATCTCAATCTACGATAAAAGAAAAAGCGCTGAATTTCAGCGTCTTTTAGGTTTTATTAAAGTAATGTCATAGTCGGCAAATCCAGACTAGATTGCTCCAAATCTACCGTCAGCTGATAATCGGTCTTATCACGGACGGTATGCTCAAAGTCTGTAGTGTAGAGGACGAGGCGCAGTTGGTCGCCTTTTTTTATTTTATAGATGGTTGGTTGCAGTTCAAAGGAAAATTCCAGCCATTGGTCAGGAGTGACTTCTTCGACAGTCAGTAGGTTGGTCCGGTTTTGCAGGTTGATGAAGCCTTTGGTGATGACGCGATGAGGCGTTTCAGTATGGGGGAGTTCAACCAGATTGTCTAGCATATAGTAGCGGCCGTTGTCCATGACTCTAGGCTCAATAGGCGTAGGAATCGGTGCGAGGCGTTTAGCTGGTCCGAAGTCCAGCAATTGAGCAGAAATCAGTCCCTTATTGGTGCTGGATTTGAGGCGAAGATTGAGCTGGCTCGCTCCGTTGAGAAAGAGGTCCTTTTCCAAGGTCCAGTCCAGAGTAATCTGGTTGACCTTACCGTCAAAGAGCTCAGTCTTAAAGCTTTGGTAGTTTTTGGCAAAACGATTATAGTCTTCTTCTGGATATTGATTTTGGATAGATTGGCAGTCTTGGCCTAGTTGGAGATGAAGATTCTGCTCTTGTCCACCGAAGTCTTCCAAGGTCAGCCAACTTTGAGCTTGGCTATTGTCCTGCCAAATGACTGCTGGCAGTTCGAAGTCTGATTCACATCCCAGCAGTTTCTTGCTCAGCAGAGCATTGATAGACTCACGGAAGTCGATGGACTGCCAGTTGTTCATGTAAACATGGGCACCGTTATGGAAGAAAAGATGCTTTTTGATGTGGGGCGGTAAGGCCCGAAACATATTATAGACATGGAGAGGCTTGACATTCCAGTCTTGAGAGCCATGGGTGAAGACGACTTCGGCCTTGACCTTATCTGCGTAGAGCAGGTAGTTGCGGTCATGCCAAAATTGATTGTAATCTCCGGTTTGCCGGTCTAGGTCTTTGCGCTGCTGCTCTAGGCTTCGCTGATAAGCGTCGTTGTTGCGCAGGTAGTCACCAGCTCTCAGATTGCGGGAGTAGGTCAGTTCGGTCAAGGATTCAAAATCCTCTCCTGGATAGCCGCCAGGACTTGTGACAAGGCCGTTTTCGCGGTAGTAGTTGTACCAAGAAGAAATCCCAGCTTCGGCGATAATGACTTCCAGCCCATCTACGCCAGTCGTTGCCAGCCCGTTGGACATGGTGCCTAGATAGGAGATACCGGTCGTAGCCACTTTTCCGTTGGACCAAGTAGCCTTGATTTCCCGCTGGCGGGTGTGGTCGGTGAAGGCTCTGCAGCGGCCGTTGAGCCAGTCAATAACATTCTTGTAGGCCTCAATCTGCTGATAGTCTCCGCTTGTCATCAGACCTTCAGAGTCTTTGGTTCCTACGCCAGACACATAGAGATTGGCAAAGCCGCGGGGCAGCAAGTAATCATTGAGCGTGTAGGTGCTGATATGACCCAGTTTTTCCTCGGCTTCAGAGACTTCTTGGGCAGGAGCCAGCGAATCCAGTTGGAGCAATTTGAGCTCAGGATCTTGGACTGTGATTTGATGGGGTTCTTTTTTTACTAAGTCCACATTCATATCATGGAGAGCCTTGTCACTGGCGGGGTCATTGGTTCCTTGATGATAAGGAGAAGCGGTCATAACTGCAGGAATTTGTCCTTGATAGCGGGGCCGGATAATGCTGACCTTGATGAGGTCCGGACAACCGTCTCGATCAGTATCCACGCGTGATTCCACATAAACCACCTCTCGGATAGCATCATGGCTGGAAAAGGTTGCCAAGCTCTTACCGTTGAAGTAGTGGTGGGTATTGTCCTCAGGAATCAAACCCTCGCTGACTAGCTTATCAATCAGCAAATTACCATTTTTTGTCCGAGTGTTGAGCAGTTGGTAGAGATTTTCCAACAAGTCTCCAAATGTAATGGGAAAGCCTGTTTCTTTGCGAAAGGCCTCAACATCTGTAAAATCAATAAAGGGTAAGAACTCAAGCAGCTGAAAGGCCACAGTATAAAAGACAGGTGCTGTCAGTTCTCTGTCAGACTGGCAAAAGCTCAGCAGGTCTGTTTGGCTATCAGCAGCCCAGGATTTTAAGAGATAATCTGTATTTTTATAAGTGAAAAAGCTGGTGCGGAGAAAATCTTCAAGATTTTCCTTATCAGAGCGATTGCTGTCATAAAAAAAGCCTAATTCAGCTAATTCTATCAACATATTTTCCCGTTTCGTTCTTACATAACTATACTGATTAAAACGCATATTCTTCCCTCTTTTTCTTATTTTTATAAAAAATGACCTTTACATTATCCATTATACTTGATAAAATAGAGTTTGTCTAAAAAATATTTAAGGAGTATCACTAAATGGATTTCGAATGGGTCGTTAAATACGCCACAGAATTTTTAGGAACAGCTATCCTCATTGTCTTGGGGAACGGAGCTGTTGCCAACGTTGAATTAAAAGGAACTAAGGGACACCAGAGCGGTTGGTTAGTCATCGCTGTCGGATACGGTATGGGGGTTATGATTCCAGCTTTGATGTTTGGTAATGTGTCCGGTAACCATATCAACCCTGCCTTTACTTTGGGACTTGCTGTCAGCGGTTATTTCCCTTGGGCACAGGTTGCGCCATACATTGCAGCGCAGATTTTGGGAGCTATCTTCGGACAGGCCTTGGTCGTTGCGACCCACCGTCCTTACTATCTGAAAACAGAAAATCCTAACAATATCTTAGGTACTTTCTCTACTATCTCTAGCCTAGACCATGGCACACCTGAATCACGTAAAGCAGCCTTGTTCAATGGTTTTATCAATGAATTTGTTGGTTCTTTTGTTCTTTTCTTTGCTGCTCTAGGCTTAACTAAGAACTTCTTTGGGGCAGAAGCGTTACAATATTTGAAACCATTTATTGAGCAATCTGGTCAGCAGTTGACAGATGCAGCAGTGAAAGCACAAGTGGCTCCGCATACTGCAGCTGGTCTTTCAGTCGCTCACTTGGCACTTGGTTTCTTGGTAATGGCTTTGGTAACCTCTCTAGGAGGCCCTACTGGACCAGGACTGAACCCAGCTCGTGACCTTGGACCTCGTATCCTCCACTTCATCCTGCCAGAATCTGTTTTGGGCAAACACAAGGGCGATTCAAAATGGTGGTATTCTTGGGTTCCAGTTGTGGCACCGATTCTTGCAGGTATCACAGCAGTCCTCTTGTTTAAAACAATCTACGGATAAGCACATAAGATCAGAGTTGGGGGATTTCCCCAACTCTTTTTTCGAACGATAGAAGAGGTAAAGATGGAGATGCAAGTATCAAAATTTCATAAGGTCAGTGGCCGCAGAACCTTACTCTTTGGTTTTTTAGCCCTTGTTTTTGGCCTGATTATCATTGTCAATGGCTTCAGATTTACCAAGCTGGCCTTCGATTTTATTTCGCTTTATCTGACAGTTGTTGGCTTGGTAAATATTGTTCTTCATGTTTTTACGCGCAAGAAAGAAGGGGCTGTCTGGCATAGTCTGCTTCAGATTGCAGTCGCCATGGGTATCAGCTGGCTCAACCGAATCAGTGATGTGCCTGTCAATATTGTGATTATTAGTTTGGGTAGCTACCAGCTCTTGACTGCCGGTATTTACGGAATGACCTATCTGCTTTATCGGCAAAATCATGTCAAGGGAGGTTTGCGCTATCTATTTGATACCATTCTCTATGGTGGGATTGGGCTGACCAGTATTCTTTCGCCTGCGACCGACGGACACTTACAGTTTTTGATTTTGGGAATCTATTTGATGATGCTGGGAATGTCCAATATCCGGGATGGCCTCTTTTTCGACAATGACCGTGAAAAACATCGGCTGCGTAGGCAAATTCGTATTAACCTACCTATTATTTTTGCAGCCTTTATTCCAGTAGAAAATCTAGAGCGCTTTAATCGACTGATTCAGGGAGATGCAGCTTCTGATCGTAAAAATGTTTATAGTCTTGTTAAGAATAGAGAGAAAAAGGCGGACTTAGAGGTCTTGGTCCATACTTCAAAGACAAGTTTATTAGGGGGCATTGGTCATGTAGATATTTGCTATCAGGGACAAGTGATTTCTTATGGCAGCTATGATGTTTTTTCTGAGCGATGCAAGGGCATGATTGGAGATGGTGTTCTCTTCAAGGTTCCTAAAGACGCCTATATTGAGCTTTGCAAAAAAGAAAGCAAGAAAACACTTTTTGGTTATTCTTTGGCTTTGACGGATAAGGAGAAGGAGGCGGTTGAGAAGCGCCTGGCTGAAATTGATCAGCTGTTGGTAGAATGGGAGCCGCCAGCGGAACTGAAAAATGGCCAGCCAACATACTCCTACAAGTTGAAGCATGAACTAGGAGCGCAGCTATATAAGTTTAAAACCAGTCGTTTCAAGACGTATTTTGTCCTATCGACCAACTGTTGCCTACTAGCAGATTCGATTATTGGGCAGGCAGGGACAGATATTCTGGATATTCGTGGTATTATCGCGCCCGGTACCTACCAGTCCTATCTGCAGTACGAGTTTGAGTCCGCTAGAGGCTTGGTCATTGCTCAGACCGTTTACCAATAAATCCAAGGCCTTCTTGTTTTAAAAATTGTTTATTTGCGCATAATTTCTTGTCAAAAAGATGAAAATCCATTACAATAAAATGGTTTGGAGGAATTATGAGCGCGAATCATATTATTAGAATTATCCCTGTATTAAAAATCAATAATCGTCATTTAAATCAAGAATTTTTTGTAAATCAGCTGGGTATGAAGCCCCTTTTAGAGGAAGCTGCTTTTCTGTCTTTAGGAGATCAGACTAAGACAGAGAAACTGCAGCTGGAAGAATCACCCAGTATGCGGTCTCGGCGAGTTAAAGGCCCTAAAAAATTAGCCAGAATCGTTGTCAAGGTTGCAGATGCTAAAGAAATCGAGTCGCTATTGGCTCAAAAGCCTGCTTGGACAAAGCTGTATCAAGGAGAGAAAGGCTATGCTTTTGAAGCCCTGTCGCCAGAGGGTGACCTAGTTCTCCTGCATGCAGAAGAGAATAGAGCAAATCTTCAAGAAGTCACGGCAGCGCCTGAATTTGAAAAGCAAGAGGACTTCATCGGTCTTAGCCAATTTGAGATAGAGACGGTAGAAATTCGTGTACCTGATGCCAATGCAGCCCAAGAATTTTACAGCAAGATTGAACATGCGCTGGATTTTCTGACCTTTACAGAAGCAGAGGGACAAGACTTGCAGGCAGACAATGCCCTAACTTGGGACTTGACCATGCTCAAAGCTCAGGTCAATCGTTTAGAAACAGCTTCTCTGCGTCCTGTCTTTGAAGGGCAGGGGGTCTTTGTACCCAAGTCGGATAAGTTCCTGCTGAGTCAGGATTCTAGCAAGATTGAATTGTGGTTTGAAGCATGACTCTAGAAAAAATCATCAGTAAAATCCAAGAACAGCTGAAAGACGGTATCTATCCCGGTGCTAGTCTGGCCTTGTATCAAGCTGGCCGGTGGCAGGAATTCTACTTTGGCCTAGCAGATCCGCAAGAAAAAAAGGCCACTCAAGCGGGTTTGGTCTATGACTTGGCTAGTGTCAGCAAGGTGGTCGGAGTTGGCACTCTGGCAGCCTTTTTGTATGAGCAGGGCAAGCTGGAGCTGGATTTGCCCTTGCAGCATTACTATCCGGCCTTCCATCGAGAAGATGTGACCTTGCGTCAGCTCTTGACCCACACATCTGGGCTGGATCCCTTTATTCCCAATCGTGATCAGCTGACAGCTCCCGAGTTGAAAGAAGCGCTCAATCATTTGACAGTGCTTGAAGATAAGACCTTCCGCTATACGGATGTGAATTTTCTGCTCTTGGGCTTTATGTTTGAAGAAATCTACGGTCAGTCTTTGGATCAGATTTTTCAAAGTCAGATTTTCCAGCCTTGGGGTTTGACTGAGACAGGTTTTGGATCAGTTCCAGGAGCTGTGCCGACCGTTCGCGGTGTCCAGGATGGTCAGGTTCATGATCCCAAGGCGCGTGTGTTGGGAGTCCATGCTGGCAGTGCTGGCTTATTTTCAACTCTCAGGGATTTGGAAATATTTCTGGAACATTATCTGCAGGATGATTTTGCGGACCATCTGATCCAGAATTTTTCCAAGGAGCCAGGCAAAAGACGAAGTCTAGCCTGGAATCTAGAGGGCAGCTGGCTGGATCACACTGGCTACACGGGAACCTTTATCATGTATAATCGCAAGGGGCAAAAGGCGGCTATTTTCCTATCCAACCGGACCTATGAAAAAGACGAGCGGGCTCAATGGATCTTGGATCGGAACCAGCTGATGGATCTGATAAGAAAAGAACTTTAAAAGACTCCGGCTGCATGCCCCGGAGTTTTATCATGTCTGCCTATATAAATATCGGTCTCTAGCCCCAGTGATTTTCTCTTAATAAAAATCGCTTTTTTTGCCAAAGTATATTAAAATAAGATAGAGAGAATCTACAGACAAGAGAAGACTATGACAAAAGAAATCGGTGTCGGCAAGGCACACAGTAAAATTATTTTAATGGGAGAGCATTCGGTTGTCTATGGCTATCCGGCCATTTCCCTGCCTCTTAATCGTATCGAAGTGACCTGTCAGGTCTTTCCGTCTGAGCGGGCCTGGACCCTCTACGCCGAGGACACGCTGTCTATGGCTGTTTTTGCCTGTCTGGAACATCTCGGTCGGCAGGGATCTAAGATTCGCTGTCAGGTGGAGTCTATGGTCCCTGAGAAGAGGGGAATGGGTTCTTCAGCCGCAGTTAGTATTGCGGCTATTCGGGCTGTCTTTGACTACTTTGAGGAAGAACTGGATGACCAGATACTGGAGATTCTAGCCAATCGGGCTGAGATGATTGCCCATATGAATCCCAGCGGCCTTGATGCCAAGACCTGCCTCAGTGATGTAGCTATTAAGTTTATCCGCAATTTCGGTTTCAGTGAAATTGAGCTGGATTTGGATGCCTTTTTAGTCATTGCAGATACGGGCATTCACGGTCATACCCGCGAAGCTATCCGTGCTGTAGAAAGTCAGGGTCAAAAGGCTCTGCCTTTGCTGCAGGAATTGGGGAATTTAACGAAAATCCTTGAGAAGGCTATTTCTATCAAGGACCTGATGACAATGGGTCAAGCTATGACCAAGGCTCACGAGAAGCTAGCTAAGCTAGGGGTTTCTTGCCAGAAAGCAGATAAGCTGGTAGCGGCAGCTCTTGAAAATGGAGCTTTGGGAGCTAAAATGAGCGGCGGCGGTCTGGGCGGCTGTGTCATTGCTCTTGTAGGAGAAAAAAGTCAGGCGGAGGCCTTAGCCGCCTTATTGAGAGAGAAAGGGGCCATTAACACATGGATCGAAAGCCTGTAAGTGTCAAATCCTATGCCAATATTGCAATTGTCAAATATTGGGGGAAGAAAGATGCAGAAAAGATGATTCCGTCTACTAGCAGTATCTCGCTGACACTGGAAAATATGTATACCGAGACGCAACTGAGTCCTTTGCCGGATACAGCGACTGGAGATGAGTTTTATATTGACGGTCAGCTGCAAAGCCCGGCAGAACATGCCAAAATCAGTAAGATAATTGACCGTTTCCGCTCTCTAGAAGATGGTTTTGTCCGCGTTGATACCAGCAACAATATGCCAACAGCTGCGGGTCTTTCTTCCAGCTCCAGTGGTCTGTCAGCCCTCGTCAAGGCCTGCAATGCTTATTTTCAGACGGGCTATCAGACGCAAGAGCTGGCTCAGCTGGCCAAGTTTGCTTCAGGGTCGTCAGCTCGCTCTTTCTTTGGTCCGCTAGCGGCCTGGGATAAGGACAGTGGGGCCATTTATCCAGTCAAGACAGATTTGAAACTAGCCATGATTATGTTGGTTCTGCACGATGAGAAAAAGCCCATTTCCAGCCGCGACGGTATGGAGCTCTGTGCTAAAACTTCCACGATTTTCCCAGATTGGATTGCCCAGTCTGCTTTGGATTATGAGGCCATGCTAGGCTATTTACGAGACAATGATTTTGCCAAGGTGGGCCAGCTGACGGAAGAAAATGCTCTTCGGATGCATGCCACGACAGAGAAAGCTTATCCGCCCTTTTCTTATCTGACAGAGGAGTCTTACCAAGCTATGGATGCTGTCAGAAAGCTGCGGGAGCAGGGCGAGCGTTGCTACTTTACCATGGACGCAGGGCCAAATGTCAAGGTGCTCTGCTTGGAGGAAGACCTAGACCATCTGGTGGCTATTTTTGAGAAGGACTATCGGCTTATCGTCTCCAAAACAAAGGACTTGTCAGATGAAGACTAGTGCAAGAGTTCAAACCTGTGGCAAGCTTTATCTGGCGGGTGAATATGCAGTGCTGACGGCTGGTCAGCCGGCCATTATCAAGGCCATTCCTATCTATATGACGGGGGAAATCCAGATAGCGCTTGACTATCACTTGACATCAGATATGTTTGAACACAGCGCTAACCTAGAGCCAGACCCTGATTATGCCCTGATTCAGGAGGCGATAGGGGTTATGAACACTTATTTGCTAGCCTTAGGCTACCAGCTTCAGCCTTTTTCTCTAAAGATTTGCGGCAAGATGGAAAGAGAAGGCAAGAAGTTCGGGATTGGCTCCAGCGGTAGTGTGGTTATTCTGATTCTCAAGGCCATGGCAGCACTTTATGAGCTGGACTTGGAGTCGGAGCTACTCTTTAAAATAGCTTCTTACGTTCTCCTCAAGCGAGGGGACAATGGCTCCATGGGAGATCTAGCCTGCATTGTTTATGAAGACCTGATTTACTACCGATCTTTTGATAGAGAGCTGGTCCGCAAGCGCATGGACAAAGTTGATTTACAGCAATTACTAGCAGAGGATTGGGGTTTTGAAATTCGCAGTATTAAGCCTTGCTTAGCCATGGATTTTCTAGTTGGCTGGACCAAGCAGCCGGCGATTTCTAAGGACTTGGTCAATCAGGTCAAGTCAGCTATTTCAGAGTCCTTTTTGACAGGCAGCAGGACGCAGGTCGATGCCTTGGAGAAGGCTTTATTAGCAGGAGAGAAACTTGCTATTCAGTCTAGTCTGGAAAAGGCTAGTCAGCTCTTAGAAATGCTCAGCCCAGCTATCTATATAGACAGACTGAAGGCTCTAAAGGAAGCGGCAGAGGGACTGAACTGCGTGGCTAAGAGCAGTGGTGCCGGCGGTGGCGACTGCGGGATTGCTCTTAGCTTTGATGCCGCATCTAGCAAGCAACTGATTCAAGCTTGGCAAGCAGCTGGCATTGAGCTATTATACAGAGAAAGGATGGGTCATGATGAGCCAGAATCGTAAGGATGACCATATCAAATACGCTTTAGAGCAGCGTCCAGGTTACAATAGTTTTGATGAAATGGAACTGATTCATCGTTCTTTGCCCAAGTACGATTTGGCAGAGATTGACCTATCTACTCACTTTGCTGGTCGTGATTGGGAGTTTCCTTTTTACATCAATGCCATGACTGGCGGCAGCCAAAAAGGCGGTCAAATCAATGAAAAGCTGGCTCAGGTAGCTGAAAGTTGCGGCCTTCTTTTTGTGACTGGATCTTACAGTGCTGCCTTGAAAAATCCTTCGGATCTTTCCTATCGGGTGGCGGCTGGTCGGCCTAATTTATTGCTGGCTACCAATATCGGCTTGGACAAGCCTTATCAAGCCGCCCAGCAAGCAGTAGCTGATTTGCAGCCCCTCTTTTTGCAGGTCCATGTTAATCTCATGCAGGAATTGCTGATGCCAGAGGGCGAGCGGGAGTTTCGCTCTTGGTGCCAGCACTTGACTGATTATGGTCAGCGGCTGGATCTTCCCCTAATTCTTAAAGAAGTTGGCTTTGGCATGGATCGCTCTACTATCGAAGAAGCGCGCTCCTTGGGGATTCAGACTTTTGATATTTCCGGCCGGGGTGGCACTAGCTTTGCCTATATTGAAAATCAGCGGGGTGGCAATCGTGACTACCTCAATGATTGGGGACAATCTACTCTGCAGAGCCTGTTGGCGCTTCAGCCATTGCGCGATGAGGTCGAACTCTTGGCTAGTGGAGGTGTCCGCCATTCTTTGGATATGATCAAAGCCTTGGTCTTAGGAGCCAAGGCGGTCGGCCTCTCTCGTACCATGCTGGACTTGGTGGAAAATCACTCGGTGGAAGAAGTTATTGATATTGTAGAAGGCTGGAAATCAGATCTGCGTCTCATCATGTGCGCCCTATCCTGCCGAAACTTGCAAGAATTAAAGAATGTTCCCTATCTACTCTACGGTCGGCTAAAAGAAGCTCAGGAACAGATTGACTAAAAAGCATAAAGACATACAAAAAAGGCCATCAAGGCCTTTTTACTTGTCCTGTTTTCGTAAGTCTGCTAGTACTTCCTGAGCAGCAGCGAGATTGAAAATCTTCTTGGCTGTTAAGCGACTGGCTACAGCAGCAATTTCTTCGTCTTGGGCTCCAGCTTGCAATGCTAAGGATTTTGCTTGCAATTTCATGTGACCAGCTTGGATGCCAGTGCTGACCAGGGCTTTGAGGGCGGCGAAGTTTTGTGCCAATCCGGCTGAAACGATGAGGGATGATAAGTCCTTGGCCTGAGGCTGCCCTAGCAAGTCAAAGCTGGCTGTCACTGCGGGATTGAGGCCAATGGATCCTCCCTTAGTTGCAATGGGCATGGGCAGGGTCATCTGACCATGAAGCTGGCGTGTGTCTGGGTCTGCCGTCCAAGTAGAGAGGCCGCGGTAGCTTCCTTCTCGGCTGGCATAGGCATGAGCACCGGCTTCTACAGCCCTCCAGTCATTTCCAGTAGCTAGCACCAAAGCATCAATACCATTAAAGATACCTTTATTGTGGGTAGCTGCTCGGTAAGGATCGACCTGGGCTAGCTTGCTAGCCAGCTGCATTTTATCCGCAAGAAGTTCCGCCTCAGCCTTATCCCGACTGAGAAAGCGATAGTCGATGACACAGCGGGCTGTTACGAGGCTATCTGTTGCATAGTTTGACAGGATAGCCATCAGACTCTTACCGCCAGTCAGCTCTTCCAGAGGAAGGGTGAGGGCCTCCAGCATGGTGTTGAGCATATTAGCTCCCATGGCTTCCTGCGTATCTACAGACAGATAAAAAATTAGGAAGTCATCCTTTTGCTCCAACCAAAGTTCTCTAGCACCTCCACCACGAGCAACAATCGATGGATAGGCTTGGTTGGCCTGTTCCAGTAACTCTTTCTTTTTCCTGAGAACATCTTTGATGACTTGGTCTGCCTTATCAACCTGATAGAGGGCGATTTGCCCAATCATCTGGCGTTTGTGAACCTCTGTCTCAAATCCGCCTGAACGTTTGATAATCTTAGCGGCAAAGCTGGCTGCTGCTACCACAGATGGCTCTTCTGTCACAAATGGAACTTGATAGGTCTTACCATCCACCAAAAAGTCTGGCACCAGAGAGTAGGGTAGGGCCAGAGTGGCCAGTACATTTTCGCTCATCTGATTGGCTGTTTCCAGAGGCAAAGTCTGCTGACTGTCTAGCAGCTGCCAATGTTCATCTTGTAAAAGTCCCTTTTCTTTCAGCATCTGCAGCCGTTCAGTAGGAGTTTTTTTGGAAAATCCAGTCCAGTTTACTTTCATGATGATTTCTCAACTTTGATGTACTTGCGCTGATGCTCTGCAATTTCTGTCAGAGCAAAGCTTTGATTTTCATAGCCAGAGAAGCGAGCATTGCCCTCTGCATCCAGCTCAGCTTCTTCAAAAAAGATGCGCTCGTAGTCTACGATGGAAAGAGCCTGACGCTGGTCTAATTCCTCTAGGCGTGTGTCGGATAGATACTTTTCATAGCCCTCTACCAAATTGGCACTAAAGATTTCAGAGACAGCTCCGCTGCCATAGCCGAAGAGAGCAATCCGATCGCCAGACTTGAGGTTGTCAGAGTTTTCTAAAAGAGACAGGAGGCCTAGGAAGAGGGAGCCTGTATAGATATTTCCAACTTTTTGGCTGTAGAGAATGGAGGCTTCAAAGTTCTCTCTGAGCTGGTCTTGCTGTTCTTGAGGCAGGCTTTTATCCATGATTTTATTGAGGCCTTTGAGGGCCAGTTTTGGATAAGGCAGGTGGAAGCAGTAGGCCGCAAAATCTTTGAGAGCCAGCTTGTGGCGTTTTTGGTACTCCGTCCAAGTTGTCTTTAAGCTATCCAAATACTGCTGGGTTGAATAGAGGCCGTTGACATAAGGTGTTGTCGAGTAATTTGGGCGCCAAAAATCCATGACATCGCGTGTCTGGGCCACATTATCATCATTGAAAGCGAGGATACGAGGATTTCTGCTAATCAGCATAGAAATAGCTCCCGCTCCCTGAGTTGGCTCGCCCGGTGTGTTAATGCCATACTTAGCAATGTCGCTAGCTAACACCAAAACTTTGCTGTCTGGATGTTTTTCGATATGGAGCTTGGCATAGTCCAGTGCAGCAGTTGCTCCATAGCAGGCTTCCTTGATTTCAAAGCTGCGGGCAAAAGGTTGGATACCCAAAAGGCCGTGGACAAAAACGGCTGCCGCCTTGCTCTGGTCAATCCCTGACTCAGTAGCCACGATGACCATGTCAATCTTTTCTTTGTCCTCTTTTGTCAGGATGGGATCTGCTGCCGCGGCTCCTAAGGTAACAATATCCTCAGTCAGAGGAGCAATGCTTAGTTCCTTGAGCAAGAGTCCCTTGCTAAGCTTTTCTGGGTCAGTCCCACGGGCTGCCGCTAAATCATTTAATTTTAAAACATAATTACTGGTCGCAAAACCGATTTTGTCGATTCCGATTGTCATTATAAGACCTCTTTAAATCCTTTTATTCTAGTATATTCCGAAAACTATTTTACCATACTTAGGAATAAAACTCTTACAAAAAACATCTAATCTCAGCTAAATCAGGCTTAAGATGTATTTTCCAAAATAAAAACAGCAGATGGCTCTACTGTTTATTTGCTGTGAGTTTGGTTTGGCGCTTTTTCAAGTAGTGGTAGAGCTTGAGTACGACAGTGCCACTGGCCATGCCAATCGAGATGACCAAGGCTAGAATGACCACCAGAGTGGCGTGAATCATAGCCTGGCTGTAGTCACCAGTGACAAAGAAGGCAGTCGTCCGATAGGAAATGTAGCCTGGGACCAAAGGCGCTAGAATAGCCAAAATAAAAACAACAGCAGGCGTTTTGTAGATGATGCTGAGGATTTGGCTGATGCAGGAACCAAGGATAGCAGCCACAAAGGTTGCTATGATGACGTTGGTCGGTCCTTTGAGCAGAAGGTAGAGTAGCCAAATAGCCATACCCAGCACTCCGCCGGGAATCAGCATACTGCGCTGGACATTTAGAACGATTAAAAAAGTAATGATAGCCAGTAGGCTGGCAACTGCTTGCAGTAAGAAAGTCAAGATTGTCATAGGCTTATTTCATAATAAGGAGGGCGACAGAGGTACCTGCACCGAGAGCAAGAGTGATGAGGAGCGATTCAAAGAGCTTGCTCATCCCAGAGTTGATATGGTTGGTCATGATGTCACGCACAGAGTTGGTCAGAGCAATGCCGGGCACAAAAGGCATGACAGAACCTGCAATAATCAAATCATCTGTGGAGTTAAAACCAGAATAGCGTGTCCAGATATGAGCCAGCAGTCCAAAGACGAAGGCTCCGGCAAAAGCTGTCACAAAAGGGATACGGATATATTTGTCAACATACAAAGAGAAGGCAAAGCCAAAGAAGGTGGCAATGGCAGCCCCCAAAGCATCGTAGAAGTTTCCGCCAAACATGATGGAAAAGAAGGGAGCACTGAGCGTTGCGGCAGCAATCAGCTGCTTGTTGTTATAGGGCAGCTCCTTCACCTTGAGGCGATTTAGCTCATCAAAAGCCTCCTGAAGGCTGATTTCTCCTGTAACCAACTGACGGGAGACCTGATTGACGTCGCAGACCTTCTCGATATTGTAGTTGGTCTTGAGATTGCGCTTCATCCGTGAGACATTTGTATTTTCGATCGAAAAGAAAATAGCCACTGGCATTGCTAAGGCATTGCAGTCGATAATCCCTTGCGAATGAGCGATACGAATCATGGTGTCTTCCACCCGATAAGTCTCGGATCCGCTCTGTAGCAGCAGTGTCCCAGCCAGCATGATGACATCTACCGCCAGATTGAAATCTTTGGCTTCTTCCCTGATACCTTTCTCTGTCATTTCCCCAATCCTTTTCCTAGTATAGCAATAGAACCATTATACCATAAAGCCTCTTAAAAATATCATCAAGTTAGTAGTCACTTGAAGTCTGAAATACAAAAAAGAAGATTGGGGATTTCCAATCTTCTTTCAAATGGTTTGTAAGTCTTTAGTCGTTTATTAGCTCAAAGCATCGTCCATAGAGAGCACTTCGTGGAAGACACGTTGAGTCAATTCAGTCTTTTGCTCTGGAGTCAAGTACTTAGTATTTACACAGTAACCTGAGATACGAACGATAACATCTTCGCCAGACATAATCTTCTCGTAAACATCCTTCAAGTCCATAACGTTCAAGTTAACGTGTTGTCCACCGTTTTCAAAGTAACCATCAAGGATTGTTACCAAGTTGTCTACTTGTTCGTCATGAGTCTTACCAAGCGCACGAGGTGATACTTGAGTTGTCAATGAGATACCGTCAGCTGCGTAACTGAAGTCCAAGCTAGCAAGTGAGTTCAGGTTTTGCAACCAGCCACCTTTTGCTTTGTTAGATGGGTTAGCACCTGGTGAGAAGAATTCCAATTTAGACAAGTTTACGCTGCCATCTTCGTTGAGGTACACTCCTTTATGGACTGGTGAGTTACCAGTTTGTTTAGAGTAAGCAACGTTAGATGTGATAGTCAAGAGTGATACTGTTGCTTCAGCGTTCTTGTAAAGTTTGTGGCTGCGCAGACGAGTTGTGTAAGCTTCTACCAACCATTCAGCCAGTTCGTTTGAACGAGGATCATCTTCACCCCAACGTGGGTATTCTCCGATTGTTTCATAGTCGTAGATATAGCCGTTTTCGTCGCGGATTGGCTTAACGGTTGCATACTTGATAGCAGACAAGGTATCAACAGTGTTGGCAAATCCACAGATACCGAATCCCATGTTAGCGCGTTGGTAAGTTGGCAAGAAGGCCATTTGAACAGCTTCGTAGTTGTACTTGTCAGTCATGTAGTGGATGATGTTCAAGGCATCTACGTAAGTGTCAGTCAACCAGTCCAGAGATTTTTCAAAATTCGCTTTAACTGATTCGAATTCAAGAACTTCGTCACGGATAGGCTCGATGTCAAATACTTTGTAGTCTTTATGAACATCGTCGTAACCGCCATTGAGACCTGTCAGAAGGGCTTTCAGAACGTTTACACGAGCACCGAAGTATTGGATGTTGTGGCGTTGTTCTTCATTTTCAGGGTCAAGTGGAGACACACAGCAAGAGATACAGCTCATTTCACCGTAACCATCTCGAGCCATTGTTGTTACACCTTCGTATTGGATAGAAGAGTGCTTGTGGCTCATGTGCATACAGTAGCGACGGAATGAGTATGGAAGTTTATCAGTCCAGAGAACAGTCAAGTTTGGTTCTGGAGAGTTACCAATGTTATCAAGTGTGTTAAGGAAACGGTAGTCCATCTTTGTAACACGGTGACGGCCGTCGTTCCCCATACCTGCCATAGAAGTAGTGATGAAGGTTGGGTCACCAGAGTAAAGTTGGTCGTAAGCTTTTGTACGAGCAAACTTCACTGTACGAAGTTTCATAACGAAATCATCAACAAATTCTTGGATTTCTGATTCAGTGTAAGTACCGCGAGCCAAGTCACGTTCTGCGTAGATGTCAAGAACGATAGGCACACGTCCAAGAGAAGTAGCAGCACCGTTGATGACACGGCAGACAGCCATGAAGGCGATGTTAGTCCATTGGATAGCTTCTTTAACGTCAAAAGCAGGACGGCGAACATCAACTCCGTAAAGGTCACCAAGTTTTACAACTTCACCAAGTGCTTGGTATTGCAGGTTGATTTCTTCGCGCAGACGGATTGTTTCTTCGTCAATATCAGTCAAACCATTCCAGTCGCGAACTTTTTCAGCCATGAGGTAGTCAGCTCCATAAAGAGCAAGACGTGCGTAAACCCCGATGATACGTCCACGTGAGTAAGCATCTGGAAGACCAGTTACAGTGTGGGCGTGACGAGCACGGCGGATGTTAGAAGTGTAAGCACGGAAGATTCCGTCATTTACTGTAGTAACATATTTAGTAAAGATTTCATGAACAGCAGGATCTGGTTCGTATCCATTTTCTTTCAAAGTAGTTTCAGCCATGCGGATACCGCCTTTTGGCATGAAGTTCAATTTGAAGAGTTCGTCGTTTTGGATACCGTAAATCAGTTCGTTGTCCTTGTCAATGTAACCAGCGTCAATATCAGCGATAGATGCTGGACGAGTGTCCATTGGGAAACGAGTTTCTTCGTAGTGAGCTTTTGTTTCTTCT
>NZ_CAJPNR010000001.1 GCF_905372115.1 uncultured Streptococcus sp. | reverse complement strand
AAGCCCATCTTTTTCTTGAAAGTTCTGGATAGATGGGAAGGACTATAATGGAAATGCTGAGCCAAATCGGTCAGACTCAGCTCTTGATCTGTATGCTGACGTAGATAGGCCGCCACTTCTTCCATGATAGCTTTAGACATAGACTTGCTCCTTTCCCATTTATTTAAGCTCATTATATCACATCAAAAAGAAAGGACAAAAAATCAAAACCACGGAAAGAAAACCAGAAAGCAAGTATTACTCCGCGAGATGTCCCAAGAACATGAGGAAATAGTCTGCTTTCCCAAATCTCTGTCCAACAAGACTTTTACCTGTAGATAAATGACGAAAAAAACTTTAGACGCTTGAAACATCCAAAGTTTTGTATGTTTAAAATCCTGAAAGAAATCATCGCTATTTCTCAGTCTAACTCATCTGGCTCGTACTGATACTGAGCCAGAAACTCATCAATGGAATCCGGGATTTTTTGGTCACTGGATTTTAACGGAATTTTCTTATTAAATGTATAATAACCTTCTTCCTTGCTTAAGCTCATATATTTTTTAGTGGGATTGCTTTTAATGATTCTAGTTGAAATAATTTTCTTTTTGATATTAGCTACATTTTTAAATTCAACTTTTACACTCTTGAGAATCTTAAGTTGATAGTCATCCCCCACCTTTTCATAAGTTCCTTCTGCGAAATAAATATTTGGATAAAAAGTAAAATCTTCATTATCGGTGCGAAATTCTTTCAATTTTTCTTCACTATCAAAACTAGACTCATTTATCATGCGAACAAAACGCTTACCGTCTACCAATTTAAACTCGCCATCACTTTGATAAACTGTCCCGATTTCAAGACGATCAACTTTTTGAGGTTGAGAAGTATTTTGGCAAGCAGATAAGAGCAAGAAGGCGAATAGCACCACTACTATCAATCGCAAAAGTTTTATCAAAATACACCTCCTATCGGCTTATCGCTTCAACTCCTCCGGCTCGTACTGATACTGTGCCAGAAACTCATCAATAGAATCCGGGATTTCTTGATAGGTCGTAAAAACTCCTTGATTGCCATTGACTCTATATACTCCATCTTTTTTAGCAAGACTGAAATACTTATCTTTGGCAGTCGGAACATTGTCAAAGTCACGGGTTGAAATAATCTTCTTTTTAATGTTGGCAACATTCTTAAACTCCACATTCACTCCTCTTTGAACCCAAAATCGATACTCATCGCCTACCTTTTCATAAACGCCTTCTGCAAAATAGATGTACGGATAGACACTGATTGGGGCATTGTCAGTTTGGTATTCATCAAGTTCCTCTTGAGTGTCAAACTCAGCATCGTTATGTAACATTACAAAATGCTTTTCATCCAATATTTTAATTGGCCCAGGAGTTTCATAAGTCTGACCAATTTTAATTTCAGTCACTTCTTTTCTAGAAAAAGAGTGTCCTGAACAAGAAAATAAACTAAAGGAAATAGCAATAAAACTAAATATCAATAACAATCTCTTCGCTTTTTTAAACACTTTTTCAACTTCTGAAATTTTTGATTCGGTTCTATTACCTCTGAGCATCTCACTCCAACTCCTCTGGCTCATACTGATATTGAGCCAGAAATTCATCAATAGAGTCAGGAATTTCTTGGTCACTGGTTTTCAGCGGAACTTTCCCATTAACAGCATAATAGCTATCTTTTTTAACTAAACTAAAACCGTTTTTAGCAGGAATATTATCCACTCGCTTGGTAGATATAATTTTTTTCTCAATATTTGAGACATTTTTAAATTCCACTTCCACACTCCTAAGGACTTTCAGTCGATACTCATCACCCGACTTCTCATAAGCCCCTTCTGCAAAATAAATATTTGGGTAAAAGCCATAATCATCATTGTCTATTTTATACTGTTCTAACTTCTTTTCACTATCAAAATGCGCTTGATTTTGAATCATAACAAAATGATTCCCATCTAATAATTTAAATTCCCCACCGTCATGATAAACTGTCCCGATTTCAAGTTGATCAACTTTCTGAGGTTGAAAAGTGTTCTGACAAGCAGTTACAAAAAATAAATTACAAATAAATATTAAAAATAACATATATTTATTTTTCATTATATTCTCCTTTAATCTTCTTGCGGAATTGATCAGCCTCTTCATCAACTAATTCTTTATTGTTTTTACCATCGAAACCAAAATAACCCTCTTTATTATAGTAACTGTATTCCCAATGATTATCTTTATCAGCTTCACTTTCGCTCATAATCTTATTTGGAGAAGCATATTTATGCTTGTTATCACCATAAAAATTATCAATAGCTTTTTGTCTAAATTTTGGATCCCAAATCTTAGGGGTATCCATATCTAAATTCTTATGACTATCTCCATCTTCCCCATAGTTAAAACTTGCTCCATTCACAATACCATTCTCAGTAGCACCCTCTGGATCAATTTCATTAAGGAATTTACCATCTTTAGAAAGAATAAACTCGGTTCGAAAACCAAGCAAAACCTTATAGTTTGCCTGTTCCTTCTGTACATGATTTTCATCCTTCGTATCGTTAGGATAAATCATTTTCCTATCTTGTGTACTGTAGTAACCCTTATTATGCAGTCGAGCAGAAGGACCAGCTTCAAATTCTAACTCTGGATGATCTTTAGCATAGGCGACCAAAGCATCTTCATCAGTCATACCATCCTTTCGATAATGTTCCCGTACCCATTGAGCTTGCTGGGCTGAGATGACATAGCGAAACTGATGGGTTTGGCGCTTCAAATCTCCCATATCACTGGCTTTGGCAAACTCATCACCAGGATAAGCCTTACGAACAGTTTCTGAGAAGCTTGCCCAAAAATCATCATGAGGTGCCAAGTTTGGATCGATATTTCCGACTAATCTCTTGGTTTCCTCAGTGTCTCCACTCAGTTCAGCTGGTATGCCTGCATAACGCATGCTAATCTGTAAAACTGTCTTAGCCTTTTCAGGAGTATCAGCTTTTTCACTATCAATGCTAAACATTTTTTGGAAAACAGGACTCCCAAAAGTACGTGCAATCTTGTAACTCTCACCCAACTGTTTCTGGATGGATTGTTCTAATCTAGGATCATAGGAAACTTTAACATTTTCTAAATATCCAATCTTTATGGCCTCTTTACTCCAACCGTCAGATTCTAACCGAGCAACCTGGCTACGTAAAACTGTTAGATAAACCCGATAATCCTTGTCACTCATTCCTTCTGGCTTTTTCACACCGTATTTCTTTTCAAAGTCCTGATTACTTCGACTGATATTGTTATTAATAACTGTTACCCAATTACGACTTTGAGAAAGCACATAGAGTCCTGTATCTGGATTCCAAGCAGAGGAAACTTCTATAAATCCTTGTTCAATTGCCGTTTTTAAGTCAGCATCAATCCCATCAAAAATTGAAACAGAAGAAGAATTGAAATTTAGGAGTTTTTCTAATTTGGTTTCTAGCTCTCTTCTCGCTTCTCCATGAATCATCAGGCTAGGAGGTTTTCCTGGCAATTTGGCCAGTAACAAATTTTGTGCTTCTTCCAACTGCCTCAATTGTCTAATTTGATTTCTCAGTACCTCTTCCTGCAGGCTCTCATTTGCAACTTGTGCAGTATAATCTGCAGGAAGTTTTGCTACGCTCTGACCAATTTTTTCAGCTAAAAGTTGAATTCCTTCTATCAAGGGATTGATTCCCTCTTCTATAAAATCTCTGGCTGAATCATAGGCCATGCCCTGGAGCTGATCCTTACTAGCCAGAAATTCAGTGAGTGATATTTTCAACTGTTCTAGAGACTCAATCTGCCGATTAATCATGGCTGCTGTCTGCTCGCCTTGTAAAATGGAATTATCCAAAAACATACTTGTGCCACCATAATCCATTATTCTTCCTCCTTCATTGCCCTCATTCTTAATTGATGTACACTATCTATCTCTTGACTGATATTTTTGCGTTCTTTTTCAAGTTTCTTGATTTCTTTATCCAGAAAATCTCTCAATTGTTCTTGTTCTTGATGAGCATCATTCTGCAGATTTTCAAAAAAGAAGCGGGGCTCCTTATAAGTATCTACTAATTCACTTATGAGACGCCCCTCAGTTTGCTGGAGATAGAATAGCTCTTCTTCGGTGTTCTTTAACCGGGAAAGCTGTAGCCGACAATCATCTTCCCTCTCCAAAAGTCTTCGCTCCTTAGATAACAGCGAATCCGATTCTTTATTATTCATAAATCCCCCTTAGTTCGAACCCATTGATTGAGAAATCCCTTGATCCACAGCTTCAATTCCCTTAGCAATACTAGAAAGATTTTCGGATAACCCAGATATTACTCCTTGAAGCGAAGTAGCGTTTTTCTGAGCTAAATCAATCACTTCATGAGCCTTCGTATTACCTCCCAAATGACTCATACCATCTTTTTGAGGAACCGTTCCATTTGTTAAACTGCCAGCTGATTGGCTAAAAGAAGAGGTATATTGAGAAACGAGCTCGGTGTTACTTTGAATCGTCTTATTCTCTGTCATAATAAACCACCTTATTATTTTTCAGTATTATAATAATTATAGCATAAAGATTTATCACTTCATATGTTAAACCGGTGCGGATTCCCTGGATGATCACAAAATAAAAACTTTAGACAGTAAATTTGTCTAAAGTTTTTAATCTTTACTATGCGATTACTGAGCCACCAGTGTCTCCAAGCTTTCTCCAATCGCAGCCAAACGCTCCACCACTTCTGCTTGGCTCAGGCCGTTTTCAGCCACATAGCGATTGCGAGGATGAACACGGCATTCGTGAGAACAGCCACGGAGGTATTTATCTTCGTTTTCTTCTGAAGTCAGGATGCGACGGTTGCACTCTGGATTGCCACAGTTGACATAGCGCTCGCAAGGAGTACCGTCAAACCAGTCTTTCCCAATCACAACTGGATCAACATGGTTGATATCAACGGAGATACGCTCATCAAAGACATACATCTTACCATCCCAAAGCTCACCTTGAACTTCTGGATCCTTGCCGTAAGTCGCGATACCGCCATGAAGCTGACCAACATCCTTGTATCCTTCACGCACCATCCAGCCTGAGAATTTCTCACAGCGAACACCACCAGTACAGTAAACAACCACGCGCTTGTCCATGAACTTCTCTTTGTTATCACGGACCCATTGTGGCAACTCACGGAAGTTGCGGATATCTGGACGAATGGCTCCGCGGAAGTGACCCAGATCGTACTCATAGTCGTTACGAGTATCTAGGACAACAGTATCTTCGTCCAAGAGGGCTTCCTTAAATTCCTTAGGTGATAGGTAAGCTCCTGTTGTCTCCAGCGGGTTGATGTCATTATCAAAATCATTGTCCTCCAAGCCCAAGTGGACAATTTCTTTCTTGTAGCGAACAAACATTTTCTTGAAGGCTTGCTCATTTTCTTCGTCAATCTTGAACCAAAGGTCTTCCATGCCCGGAAGGCTGTGTACATAATCCATGTATTTTTGAGTGGTTTCATAATCACCAGAAACCGTTCCATTGATTCCCTCATCTGCTACCAAGATACGGCCTTTCAGACCAATAGATTTACAGAAGGCCAGATGATCAGCTGCAAATTTCTCAGCATTCTCAATCGGAACATATTTGTAGTAAAGTAGGACGCGAATATCTTTTGCCATAAGATTTCAACTCTCTTTTCTCTATAAAATTTTCTGAATTTTTTAATTCATCTATTTATTATAACGCGAGAAGAAAAGTTGGGCAAAATATTTGTTTGAAAAATAGCAGAGCTGGAAAGTTTAAGCGAGAAGGACAAGTTATCACTCTTCTTCCAATTGATCCAAATACTTCTCAAAGCGCTTTTTTTCTTCTATTATCTTACAGAATTTCAGAAGCAATTTCCACAGCTCTAAACGTCAAAAAGAGAAGACCAAACTGGTCTTCTCCAAATCTTAGCTTATTAGAAACCTAGTTCCGTTGACAAAGAGCCAAAGTCTTCTCAGTCGCTATGGCCTGCTTAAAATATAGTCAGAGGCAGAGACCGTTATTTCCCATACCTGGCCCAAAACTTATTTTTTAAATGCTTCCCAATCCTTCATAAATTGAGCTATTCCATTGGTAGTCAGTGGATGCTGCGTCATTTTTTCAAATAAATTATCCGGAATGGTCGCAATGTGAGCACCAAGTTTTGCAACAGCTTCAACATGCGCTGCATTACGAATACTAGCTGCGATGATTTCAGCTTCAAAATCATAAATATCAATAATCGTGCGCAAATCTGCAATCAGTTGATAGGCATCTGTTCCGATATCTTCCAAACGTCCAACAAAAGGACTGATGAAGGTAGCTCCAGCTTTCATAGCCATGAGTCCTTGAGAAACTGTAAAAATCAAGGTAACATTTGTTTTAATTCCCTCTTTTGAAAGGACAGAGACAGCTTTTAAGCCTTCCGTTGTCATTGGAATTTTGACAACAACGTTATCAGCCCACTTAGCAATATCCCGTGCTTCTGAAATCATTTCAGGTGCTGTCAAGCCAGTAACTTCTGCACTAACAGGACCACTTACAATCTCACAGATTTCTTGAATAACCGTTTTAAAATCGCGGCCTCCACGGGAAATAATTGTTGGGTTAGTTGTTACGCCATCCACAACACCTAATTCATTAATCTCTTTGATAGCCGCCACATCAGCTGTATCTAAGAAAAATTTCATACCACATGTCCTCCTAGGCTTCTTCATTTAAGCCTTTATTACAAATAGCGCTTGTCATTACAACAAGTAGAACAAAAACAACAATGGTCATCATGAAGGCCATCCAGCCAAACTGACCAATTTTACCTAAAATACACATTGGAATTCGATGATCCCTGAGCCTAAAGATTAAAAGGGCTCTCTTTTACGAATCAAGAAGTGCAAAAATTGCAAGTCACAACCAACTCAACTGAAACCTTTTCTACCCAAACCATATCTATATCTTACAGGTCCAGACATCCAGCCGTCAGGGCAGCTGATTCTGCTGCCAAAACACTGGAGGCACAATCATCAATAACACGTTGGAACTAGCTGAGTCACATAAGAAACCAAGGACTTTAAACTATTCAAATCTTTGGTTAATCTTGATTCGTTGGCAACGAACTTACCGACTCCTGTTCTCTATTATAGTACAAATTTAAAGCGTTTTCAAAAAAAGACTAGAAAAATCTACAAAATTCAGATCAGCAAGAGCTGTTCTAACATTTGCTCTTGTCTTTTAGCTCATCTAAATATATCGTCTTATATTGTAAGTACTTTTGGGAAGTCATGAATTGCTTAAATTTTCCAGTTCCTAGTGGACAACTGTATAATTCACCACTAGCAAAAAAGCCGCCCAGTCGTATAGGCAGCTATTCTTTGATAGAAACTACTATGATTAATCTTTTTTGAGACTTCCTGCGCGGGTGCGGGTGCGAGCGTAAGCAGTCAGCAAGACAGTTCCGATGACAGCTACTGTCGCAGAATTCACCAGAATTGCTACAATACTTTGAGCAATAACCTTATTGACCGGCTCACCAGATACAATCACGTCACCAATCGGGCCGATTAGCCAAGCGATTGCATTGGCTCCAAACTGAATCAAGTTAAAGCGGATAATATCCTTGACTTCAAATTTTCCTTCTTCCACTTGGAAGAATTTTCTAAAGACGCCAACTAATAGACCGAAGACTCCGCTACCGGCAATCCAGAACCACCAAAGTCCGCCACCGCTCATAGCGTCTTTAATGGCATGGCCAATGAAGCCCATAAGGAAACCAACGATAGGTCCAAAGATGACGCTAAAAAGAGCTTGCAGAGGGTATTGGAGCTGAATGCTGGTATTGGGCACAGGCGTTGGGATATTGATCATTCCGATGACCACGAATAGGGCAGCTCCAATTCCTGTTGCGACTACGTTTCTGATTGTATTATTTTTCATTTTCTTCTTCCTTAATTTTCAATTCTCTTGATTTCAATATGCCACTGGGCACCGACACCAACATTGTAGGCCTTAGCAAAGGAACCTTGGTTAATCGCTAAGCCAACCCGATAGAGGGAGTTGATATAGAGGATAGGCTGACCGATGCGGACATCCGCAAAGGACTTGCCATAGGTTACTTGGTTTTGATAAACCAGCATGTCATTGTTGTAGATGGTAACCTCGAAGCGGTCACCAAATTCCGGTTTCAAGGTGCAGAATTCCTCGCGAGTGATAGAGGTCCAGAGAGAGCCGAAACGAACATCCAGGATATCAATAGCTCCACTGACATAATTATCTGCAAGCGTGGTTTCGACTACCTGAATTTCGACAATGTCTTCGACCTTGAGCTCTGGTCCAACCTCTTCAAAGCTGATATGGCCGCTGGCTAGCTTAGCACCCGTATAGGCATAGACATCACGGCCGTGGAAAGTATAAGAATGCTCCGTATCCTTGCGGCGATTTTCCACCTCAGAAATTTCCCGAATAGCCTCAATGCCAACATGCTTCTTGATGAAAGACAAGGTGCCATTATCAGGCGTCACGATGTACTGACCTTTTTTAGTCTTGGCTACCACACTCTTACGCTTGGATCCGACACCCGGATCCACTACCGACACAAAGGTCGTTCCTGCTGGCCAGTAATTAACTGTCTGAAAGAGACGATAGCTTCCCTCAAAGATATTGTAAGGGGTGATATCGTGAGTCAGATGATGAATTTTCAGAGTGGGCGACTCTTCTAGCGCCACTCCAATCATGGCTGACACGGCTCCATCTACCAGACCAAAGTCCGACTGGAGTACGAGTAAATTGTTCATGTTTTCTCCTTAGTTATATTTTCAATGGTATTTAGGCCGAAGCTGACTTGGAAAGTCTTGCTTTGAGGATCTTCCTTCCTAACAGGGCTCCAAGTAAAGCGCCCAGTAAAATGCTGGCTATAAACCAGAGGACTAAGCTGGGTTCTGGCTTAAGCATGACTTGCTCGATATAAGCCTGAGTCTTTCCTCTGGCAAGAAGACTAGCTTCATACTGCTTGGGCGCCAGCCACATTAGGAAAATAGGACCCGCTGTGCTAAAGCTGAAAACCATAAAAGCCAGCAAGCTTCTAACAGTCCTTTGATAGCTGCCTGACCGAGCTATAAGATCCGCTAAAACACCGCAAATCAAACCTGGTAGAAAGGCTCCAAAGCCATGTCGACTGAGCAGAAAGAAGAAACCTAGCAGACAGCCTAAGCCGCTGATCAGACCGAAGGTCTTTATTTTCTCTGTATAGAAGATGAACAGAACTCCGCCAAAGAAAGCTGTAAAAGCTGGAGCGTAAAACATATTGCCTGAGCGGTCAAATAGAAGTCCAATCAAGACGCCTAAGATCATGGCTAGGAAATAAAAGAGGTAAAAGAAGCCAGCCTGCTTCAGTTTGTCTTTTCTTATAGAGTATAGCATAAGCCTTCCTTTCCCGCTGCTAGTCAGCTCGACGATAACTGCCAATCAAGTCTTGAATGAGCTCTATGTGCGTATAGTAGTCAGCAATTTTCACATTCTCATCTCCGCCATGGTCTCGGCTGTTAGCATTTCCAAGTCCGAAAGCCACCATAGGAACCTCCAAGGCTTCATAAACCGTGTGCATCGGACCAGTTCCAGCTGAGGTCGGCAGAACAGAGATGCCCTCTTGGTAATAATCTTTAGCCAGCTCGATAAGATTGAGAATGGAAGGCGCGCTCATGTCGCTGCGATAGCTCATCTCTCCTAAGGTATAGGTCAGCTTAACCGCTGGATAGTCATTCTTGTCCAGCTGCTGACGAATCTTGTCTAACACATCCTCTGGCTCCAGACCTGGCACCAGACGAACCTCCATCTTAGCCTGGGCATCTGAAGGTAAAATGGTTTTAACCCCTTGGCCTTGATAGCCTGATCCGAATCCTTCAATATTCAACGAAGGCTCAAAGTAAAAGCGACGGAGAAATTCCTTCCGCTCGTCCAGCAAAACCGGTAATTTCAAGCCATAGACTTGACTCAACTCTTCAGGAGTCCGCAGGGCATATTCCTCAATCAGAGCCAGCTCCCGTTCATTTGGCTCTTGAATCTGCTCATTAATGCCCTCAACCAGGATTCGACCGTCTGGACTGCGCAAGCTGGATAGAGCATTGAGCAAATACCAGGAAGCAGAATTGATGACCCCGCCAAAGCTGGAATGGATGTCTACATCTGCACTTTTGACCGTCATGTCAAAAGTAACAATTCCCTTGTTACCGCCTGAGATTTCCAGCTGACCTAGATTGTTGCGGCTGCCTTGCTCCCAGACCAGCAAATCCGCTCCGCGTAGGCGTTTGCGATGCTTGGCCAAATATTTATCCAAGTCTGTCGAAGCAGACTCTTCTGCCCCTTCCATCATAAAGATGATATTGACTGGCAAATCACCATGCTCTCGAATATACTTGCGAACAGCCGTCAGACGAGCGGTAATGTGCCCCTTGTCATCATCCACTCCTCGCCCATACATGACCCCGTAATGAACTGACAGTGTAAAGGGATCATTGGTCCAAGGCTGGTCATCATCTGCCGGCACTGTATCGTAGTGGTTGTAGAAAATAATGGTCTTAGCAGCAGGATTTGAAGAAAGAAACTCCGCCAAAATAAATGGAGCAGTATAGCTGTCGTCAATCATGACCTTGGCACCTGCAGCTGTAAAAATCTCTCCTAAATAATTGGCTACTTCCTGAAGGCCAACCTGCTGGGCAAAGATTGATTTTTTAGAAATCAAGGTCCGCAGCACTTCAAAATAGTGCTGGGCTACCTCGTCGTTTTCAAATTTCTTGATTTGTTCAGTCTCAGTTGAGAAAGGCATGCGTTACTCCTATTAACAGCAGATAAAGGGCTGGGGAAATAAGCTTCCCCGCCCTTATCGTATTTCTTGTATCAAAGTCTAGTCAGCCAAATTGCAGACTGGACTTGATGGGATTTCTTACTTGATGTCTTTTGCATCTGGCAGGTAAGAGCCGCCAAAGAATTCTTGTGATAGTTTTTCAAGCGTACCATCCTCATAGAGTTCTTTGATTCGCTTGTTGACAAATTTTTGCAAGTCTTCCTGACCGCTTGCAATAATCGGATAGACATAAGGCTGCTGGTCGCTTGGAAGCTCAATCACTTCCAGATTATTCAAGCCTTGGTCCTTGATAATAGACTCTACAGTTATGCGCTCAAAAATCTTATAGTCCGTACGGCCGTCATTCAGATTGGCCAAGATTTGCTGAATGGTTCCGTCCGTATAATTGATTTTTGTCGGATTATCACTATGTTCCTTGTTGTAGTCCTCTAGTTGCTGAGCTGTTGAAGTCCCCTGAACAACCTCAGTAGACTTGCCGCCAATGTCATCCAGCGATTTAATTCCCTCACCTTTACGGACAACTAAAACTGTTGGATTTTTCGCATATGGACTAGCATAGAGATATTTGTTAGCCCGTTCTTCAGAGTAGCTGATATTATTAGCACCGATCTGGTAGCGGTCGCTGTCCAGACCTGAGAAAATAGAAGCCCACTTGGTCTTATTGAAATTGACCTCATACTTGTCTGAGCCCTTAAAGATAGCACGAAGGACTTCGATATCATAGCCAGTCAGTTTACCGTCTTTATCCTCGTATGAAAATGGTTTGGTCGTCCCCACTGTTCCGACTTCTACCTTTGTTTTCTCTGTTTTCTTCTCACTTGATGATGAGCAGGCCACCAAGGCACCAATGGCCAAGACACTGACGGCTGCCAGAGAGAAGTATTTCAAGGTTTTCTTCAGGTTCATATTTCGAATTCCTCCTAAAAAGTCTTTCTTTATCATATCAAATAAGGAGAAACTTGACCATTATATATTTTTTATGGAGGTGATAGCTTTTCTTTATCAGCTTTGATGCAGCCATTCACTAAACTTTCTGCCTGTAGTGCTGCAGGAGAAAGAGAGCACTTTCGACATAGTAAGGAACGGAAACTTTGAAGGCTTCGTCGTCAATGACCATGCTGTCGTGATGGAGATCAGGAGCATTTTCTGCCCCATTTGAGCCGATAAAGGCAAAGACGCCTGGAAGCTTCTCCTGATAAAAGGCAAAATCTTCTCCAGCAGAGGAAGGACTGGCAGGTAGGACCTCAGCCAGATTCTGTGAGTGCTCATAGAGCAGCTCAGCTAATTCGGGGTCATTATAGGTCACTGGCGGAGTATGGTCCCAAGAAATCCTGGCCTGAGCTCCAAAATTCTCCGCTGTATTCTCTACAATTCGGATAAAGTCTTCCTTGAGACGCTGCTGCAAGGTCGGATTGAAGCTACGGATAGTCCCTTCAAAAAAGCCCGACTGCGGCAGTACATTCCAAGTCGCCCCTGCTTCGATATGAGTCACAGATAAGACAGCCGCTTCAAAAGGAGACATAGTGCGAGCCACTAGAGCCTGCAGATTTTGAATCATACTAGTCAAGGTCAATACTGTATCAACACCCAGATCTGGCCTAGCCGCATGGCTGCTGACGCCTTCTACCTCCACCTTGAACTTCTCAACTCCAGCCATCATGGCTCCAGCTTTAAGTGCCAGCTGTCCCGCCTTAAGCTGGGGCATATTGTGAAAGCCGATAATAGCAGACACATCGTCCAGCAGACCTGTCGCAAGAACCTGACTGGCTCCCTGAGAAGTTTCCTCAGCTGGCTGGAAAATCAGACGGATCGTCCCTCTCAAATCTCCTTCCATAGCCTTGAGCAGCTCCGCTGCCCCCAAAAGGCTGGTCTGGTGAAAATCATGTCCGCAAGCGTGCATGACGCCTGCATTCTGACTGGCGTAAGGCAGACCAGTCTGCTCCAAAATGGGCAGAGCATCGATATCAGCCCTCAGGGCAATAATCGGCTTGCCAGAGCCAACCTCGGCAACCAAGCCCGTTTTCAGGCCGGAATCCAAAATCCTAATCTCCAAATCTTCCAAATAGCCTTTTAGGAAAGCCGTCGTCTCAAATTCCTGACCAGACAGCTCTGGATGCTGATGAAGATAATGCCGCGTTTGCATCAGTTTATCATAAAATTTTTTCATGGCAGACTCCTTTACTCGAATACACCTAGCTACCATCCAGTATAGCACAAAGCTGGACGCGGACACAAAAATAGAGAGCAAATAATCAATAATTAGCCCTCTAATTATTGTATTAGGATATATCACCTTCGAAGGAGATGACAATGGATTCATAAGAAAAATCACGCTCCAAGACCCATTTGCCATCAGTTTTGACAAATTTTAACTGATAATCTCGTTCTGGAGTGAGGAGCGGCCGTGAGTCCAATCCAGCCATCATGTCATCAGCATAATTCTTATCTTGTGCTTTATAGAATTCCGAAAGATTCGCATACTCAGAACGATGCTTGTCAGAAAACTCTTTACTGTAGTTCAGGATGGTTTTGCTTAGACTGACCGTTCTCGGTTTAATCTTAATCACTATCTCATTCGGCATGTACTGGGCTACTGTATAAGAAATTTCGGAGCGCTTTGCATTATTTTCCACATAGGCATCGATAAAGGCATTGACTTCCTTATCAGTAAAGGGATAGTCATGCAATTTACGTTTGAAGTCTTCAGCAAAAGCTGCTCTAAAGTCCTTTTTATCTTGCTCCAAATCGCCGCCCAAGACAAAATCTTCCTTGCTCTTGGACGACTTTGCCTTGTCTTTGCTTTTAGCGTCTCCACCTAAGAAAACGGCATTCAGATAATCAGAAGCTAATTTCTTTGAATCTTCGATTTGATCAGGATAACTCGAAGGATCAACATTTAGCTTGATTTCTTTGCTTTTCTCATCAGCATCATAAGTTTTCTTCTCATAGTGCAGTTCATATTTTTTATCCTTTTCAACCTTAAATACAAGATAACCAGACAGAGTCTTTCCCTTAGCTAAATCTTCATATTTTAGTATTTTAAAGTTTTCTGCATCATCATAAACTCCGACCGGCTGGATTTTCTCACCTTCTGAATCATAAAAGCCAATGTCTGAAGAGGAAATCATGATTTTTTCATCCGTTTTATTCTTAATTTCCAATGACAAAGCTAAGTATTTTGAATCAGCGGCCCCATTGCTTGGCAAAATAAACTGGCCTTCCTTAATCTTGACCTCTACTTGCCCATTGCTGGCTGCTTTCTTGTCCTTCTTCTCCTGACTTTGCTTACTTGGAATATCCTGATTTGAAGTCGGAAGCAAGGCACAGGCTGTTAAGCTCATTCCTGCTAGAAGCAAGGTCGCGTATTGAAATACTTTTTTCATCATTGTCTCCTTAATAACTTAATAATATGACCTTTCTATTCTACCATACTTATCTTGACTGGTAAATACAGTCTGAAAGTTATTATCATATAAAAAACCTGCAGCTCAAGCTACAGGTTAAGAATGTTTAGAATCCATCTACATTCGTATAGATTTTTTGGACATCTTCGTCGTCTTCTAAAACGCTATAAAGCTTTTCAAAGGTTTCGAGGTCTTCACCGGTCAACTCTACTTCAGACTGAGGAATCATTTCCAGCTCAGTTACTTGGAATTCCTGGATGCCAGATTCACGCAGAGCCACGATGGCCTTGTGAAGGTCGGTTGGCGCTGTATAGACAGTGATGCTTCCTTCTTCTGCTTCAACATCATCAACATCTACATCCGCTTCCAGCAGCTGTTCAAAGACACTGTCAGCATCGTCCCCCGCAAAGACAATCACGCCTTTATTATCAAATAAATAGGCTACAGAGCCGCTAGCTCCCATATTGCCGCCATTTTTACCAAAAGCAGCACGGACATTGGCTGCAGTCCGATTGACATTTGAAGTCAGAGTATCGACAATCAGCATAGAACCGTTTGGCCCAAATCCTTCATAGCGGCCTTCAGTAAAGGTTTCGTCCGTGTTTCCTTTTGCCTTATCGATGGCCTTGTCAATGACATGCTTTGGCACCTGAGCCTGCTTAGCTCGGTCAATAACGAATTTCAAAGCTGTGTTAGACTCTGGATCTGGATCACCTTTTTTAGCTGCTACATAGATTTCCACACCAAACTTAGCATATACTTTTGAGTTCGCGCCGTCTTTGGCCGTTTTCTTTGCCACAATATTGGCCCATTTACGTCCCATTGGAGATTCTCCTTTTGATAAATTACATTTTTAATCTTTCTTATTATAACACAGGGAATCAGAAAAATCACTAAGAAAAAATGATAGCTTCTAGAAGATTCTGGTTGCATTCTTCAACTCTTGTTAGACTGAAATCAAGACAAAATTGATTTCTGTTTTCCTTCCATAAAAAATCCAGTCGCTAAAAGAGCAACTAGACGGTACATTCTATTTCCCGAAACCGACAGGTCTATCATAACTGACCTTTACCGAAATCCATCAAAAATATCACTGATAATTTTTCACAATAGGCAAATCCGGTTTGCACCTGCTTAAGCAAGCAAAAACACCCTCTATTCTACCATCCAAAAATGTGACATCTACTCGAACGGACTTGCCATGATAAGGCTTGACATATAGGTAGTCTCTCCGATAGTACCTGACTCCCAGTCGAAAAGAAGCCTGCCCATCAGAAGTTCTTCCCCAAGCCGGCCGGTAAAAGATGCTTTCTAGCTGATTCCAAGCAAAACTATGCTCTTTCAAAAAAGCTCCTCGCACGGTCAGGCCCCATTCTGTTCCCGCAAGAACAAAGCACTTTTTACTCAGCTTGCGTCCCGCATGGATGATTATAAAAATTTCAAGTAGACTGGCTAAGAGAAAGGTAAGGAAAGAAGGCAAACCGAATGAAATAATTCCTGATCCAGGCATGGCTTTATCAATTGAAAACAAGAGCAAGGAAGCTAAAGCGCCGAAAATGATGCCTGAGGCTAAAAAGACAGATGCCAAGATGACTATGGTCAAATAGAGTCCTCTACGGTAGCGAAAAGCAAACAATAAAGGCATGACTTTTCCTTTCTTTCTCAGCTAATAGTTTAGAAGCTATTCTGTCAATGCTTTACTGAGGCGCCTTAAACTCATCTTCCTCTACATTATTCCAGTCAGAATATTGAGTATCTGTTTGAACATCCAAACTGCCTTCTTCACCTTTATAAGATAAACCTAGCTTAAATTCTTTTAAGAATAAGGTCTTTTTATCCAAGCGTACTTCTAACGTTTTATCCATATCAGCCTGAGTAACACCTGTTAGCTCTAGTTTGAATTCTTCACCAAAGAGCCCCAGTAAATCAGCATTTTTACTGCTTAATTTAAAAACATATTCATCACCGCTTTCTTTTACAGTGACATCATCAGCCATTTGATAAAAGCCATCCATGAGTTTGAAATAATCGGGCTGAACATAATAATCTGCCCCACTTCCCATTTCTTGCTTAGACCATGTTCCATTTTTAGAAGAACGAGTATACAAAAGTTTATTCTCTCCGCCTGGCATAATCGCTTCTTGATAACTCTCCTGACCACTCTCTTTTCCATCTATAACTAAATGCCCCTTGGCCAGCTCATCCGTGCTTTTATCATACAGAAGATCTCCGCTCATCGTTTGAGTTTTATTGGAACCATCTACAGTGATAGATAATTTCACCTTCATTTTCATTGAAGTTAGATCTTCATTCGCAGTTTCTGCTTTCTCCAAGAGTTCTTCAATATCGTCAGAAGAAGTATTCTTTTGGCTCTCACGGGAGCTATTCTCCGTCCCACCCGGATTCTTTTGAGAATGCTTCTGCCCAATCAAGCTACAAGCCCCTAAACTAAGCGTCAGTAAAGCTGTAAGGGCCATAAAGGTAATCTTTTGAATTTTCATGAGTCTTCCTCCTTTGAGACATGGATATAAAAGATAATCATTCAATCAAGCTCAGCAAAGTTTTATTAACCAAATGTTAGCTTTCATACCTACAGTCAAACCTCTAAAAAGCAAATCATGCTCCTTAGTAAAAACAAGTTTATTTGTTTATTATACCATTTTTTATTTACCATCGCAAACAAAGCAAAAAGGCTGAATATTCAGCCTTACTTGTCTTTCATAATCGGAACTCGTCCAAAGTTCTGTTCCTTAAGTGCAGTATTGCCTAGCTGATAGACCTTATCAGCCTGCTGGGTCAAACTGTCCCATGGCTCCTTGCCGATACGGCTGACCAATTCAACTTTTCCTTTAAGCTGGGACAAATGCTGGCGCCCCTGTTCGGAAAAGCCTAAAATATGAACACCTGACGGAAGCTCTTCTTGCCTAGCTCCGACCAGGATATAGGTCAGCAGACGCCGGACCCTAGCCTTGGTATAGCGTTTGGTCGCCACCTGTTCGACTAGCTCTTCTATAGTCTCACTGTTTTTCAGAGCCTCTCTAATCCTAACGGCCAACTCCTGATTGACCTGATAAAAGTCTGTTAAATCCGGACAGGTCATTATCTGGTAACGGAGATAAGGAAAGAGGTCTGCCCAAGTCACCTTTGCTGCCGTCTCAAGCAAGACATAAGCCGGAGTGAATTTTTTGAGAAAGTCTGGCTGATCCAGATTCTGACGAAGGGCAGTTGCGGAAGCAAATTCCTGATCAGCCGATAAGGAATGATAGCCGGCTCCATGACGTTGAATCGGGCACAACTTTATAGCCTTTCTCGCCACAGCCTTGGCATAGGCCAAGCCCAAAATATGATTGGGAGTAGAGCCTGAGAAATTGAGTCCTGTAAACTCCTGCCACATGGCCTGAGTCTTCTGGGGATAGGATAGGGAGTCAGGCAAGCCAGCCAGATAAATCTCCATCTGCTCTGCCTTTTGACCATAGACCCTAGAAATACTCTCATAATCCAGCACTTCCTCGGTCCCAAAAGTCAGATGATCAATGCCTAGCCTCTCTAGGATGTCTACTGCTCCCTTAGCGAAAAAATCTGCCGCCTGAACGCTGACCAAGAAAGGCAGCTCAAGGACCAAATCTGCTCCAGCTTCCAAAGCCATCTGTACCCGAGTCCACTTGTCCACGATAGCCGGCTCCCCTCGCTGAACAAAATTGCCGCTCATAGCGATAATTTTCAGACCAGAAGCCTGCTCCAGCAGATATTTGTGCCCATTATGAAAAGGATTAAACTCTGCGATAATACCGGTAACTGTCATCTCATTTCTCCGCCACAAAGAACCAGCGAGCGCTCTTGTCAGTTGGCTCCTTGTCCTCAAAGTCTGCGTAAACCTTGACATTCTTAAAACCAGCCTGCTCCAGCAAGATATCATAGGTCAGAATCTCATAGGTCCGCTCCTCATGCACCTCATCATGGCGCGTGAAGCGCCCATCCTCTTCTTGGACAAAGAAGGTCAGCTCATGCACGATAGAATGAGGCGGTTCGTCCGCATAAGAATCCCATACCATAGCAAAGGTTTCAGCATTTTCATGATAGGAATAACCTGGAAAAACCTCGTCAATCTGGTAAATCGAGTGCACATCAAAGATAAAGCGGCCACCCTCATTTAGATGCTGGTAAACTTGAGTGAAGACCTGACCAACATCGACTTCGTCCTCCATATAGCAAATCGAGTCCGAATAACAAGTCACCAAATCAAACTGACCGACGCCACTCAAATCCAGCATATTCCCTTGTATAAAGGGAATGTCCAAACCAGCCTCTCTGCTACGCTTCTCTGCCAAATCTAGCATTTCCTGACTCAGATCCAGCCCCGTCACCTCGAAACCTGCCCACTTAAAATAAATAGACTGAATGCCCGTACCACAGGCCAGCTCCAGCAGCTTTTTCTTATCCTTGGGAAAATGGCGCAGGCTGAAATCCGTCCACTTCTCATACAAAGAATCATCCATAATCGCATCGTAAACCGACGCGAAGGTTTCATAAGTTGCCATATTTTTCCTTTCAAAAATAGCCCAGCCAGCAGGCTGACTGAGCCGAATTCTGCTTTCTTGCCAAAGGGCAAAAAATCACTTATTTTTTTCTTCCAATAAGGTAGCAACATCCACACCCGTTGCTTCGTGCCACAACTTTTCCAAATTGTAATGCGCCCGCATTTCTTCTGAAAAGACATGGACAACCACGCCGCCCAAGTCTAAGAGCACCCAGCCGCCAGCTGCATCTCCCTCAACATGACCAGCAGAAACACCCGCCGCCGCAGCTTTCTCACGGATATTTTCAGCGACTGCATCCAGCTGACGACTGTTCATAGAGCTAACGATGACAAAATAATCTGTCACGGTTGTCAGACCTTGCAAGTCCAAAGCCACAATATCTTCTGCACGCTTTTCATCGGCCGCCTTCACGACCAGTTCTAATAATTCTTGTTCTTTCATAGTTCCTCTTTAATTTTCTTCTATTTCCTTCAAATATCCTACAAAGGCATTGTAAGTCTCCAAGGTCTGCGGATAGATGGGCATTCCTTTGTGAGCCAAATGCTCTACTGTCCTTGCTGTTTCGTAGGCCACAACCTGATTGAGCGACCGTTGAGCCAGCTCTCTAGCCTTATCCACTCCCGGAAAGTCCCGATTGTGCTCAATGTAGTCAGCTACGTAGACCACCTTGTCCAGCTCAGACATGGTATCACTGCCCACTGTATGAATCTCGATGGCTCGCAGAATATCAGCGTCTTTCACACCTAAATCTTCCTGAATCTTGTAAATGCCCACCATGCCATGCCAGACATTGTTGCCCCAGTTTTTCAGGTCAGGATCCAGCTGGTATTTGTCAATCAAGGCCAGAAAATCCTCATCCGAGACCTTTTTAGCATAGTCGTGTAGGAGTCCTGCCAGACCCGCTTTTTCGACGTCAAGACCGAAGCGCTCCGCTAATTCTCGGGCAGCCTTTTCCACACCCAGACAATGCCGCAGGCGCTTCTCGGGCATGACTGTTTCCATCTTAGCCAGCAAGGCCTCTCGGCTCATGCGGATATAGCTTTCATAGGTCATAGGTAAAGCCCTTCTTTCTCGATATAGTCTAACACTGGCTGAGGCAGCAGGAAATTAGGAGTCCGTCCCTGAGCTAGAAAATCCCGCACCATACTGGAGGAAATATCCATAAGGGGCACATCCACCCAGATGACAGGGTAAGAAGTTCCCGCCTTGTAGCGCGGCCGCTGAACACCGACAAATTGAACCAGCTCAACCAGCTCATCAATCCGGTACCACTTAGGCAGATAATCCACCATATCCGCACCGATGATAAAGTAATAGTCCGTATCTGGATGCTGCTCTGTCAGCAGCTTCATGGTGTCATAGCTGTAAGAAATTCCCTTGCGTTCCAGCTCAATGGGCTCAATCCCTAATCCTGCAATGCCCTCGATAGCCAGCTCCAGCATTTTCAGCCGATGCTGCTCATCAATGGTCTCTTTCTTATCCACATGTGGCGGCTCGTACTCTGGCATGAGCAGGACCTGATCCAAGCCTAACTGTTGGCGGACCTGATCCGCCACGACCAAATGAGCATTGTGGACAGGGTTGAAATTCCCACCTAGTATGCCAATCTGCTTGCGTTTTTTATCTTTAACTTCTGGTTCTAATTCTACCTTGGTAAAGGGGGTCAGTAATTCAATAGCCATAGGCTGATATCTCCACAGAAATTTTTCCTTAAATTTGCTTGACTTTGACAGAGAGTTTGCGATTTTCCTTCTTGCTGGACTGCTTGTAGAGAATCAAGATTCGACCAATCTTCTGCACTGTATCTACTCCGATTTCCTCTTCCAGAATTTCCGCGACCTCGTGAATATTCTCATCCGTGTTTTGCAAGAGCGTAACCTTAATCAACTCTCGCGCATCCAGTGCCTGACGGACGCTGGTTTTGATTTGGTCGTTGAGTCCATTTTTCCCAATCTGAATGATGGGTTTGAGACTGTGTGCCTGACTGTTGAGAAAGGCGCGTTGTTTTGATGTTAGTGTCATGTTCTTCTATAAGGCCTGAGTCAGTTGGGACTTGCTTGTCTCATCACTGTTCACGGCCTTTTCCTTCCTTATTTTAAGGGGATTTATTCCCCTTGGTTTCTTGAGTATTATATAATAGCTTTCCGAGTGACAACCGCTACACCCTCTGGCGCCCAACCAGCTACTCGGGCAGGTCCACTGACGCGAATCCAGCCCAGACCAGAGAAGACGATATCCGTCTTGTCCTTGATGGTAAATTCATGCTTGACCAAGGTTGGAAATTCTTCCTTTTCCTTGCCAACTGGCGGCACTAAGAGACCGCCGACATGCTTGTCATAAAAATCGCTAGCACCTTCCAACTTGGTCCGGTGGAGCTTAAGCTCATTGTCAAAATAAGCTGTGAAGCCCTGCTTGTCACCTGCCACAAAATCAAAGCGGCCTAAACCACCCAAAAAGAGGGTTTGCTCAGGATTGAGCTGGTATGTTTTGGGCTTGATTTCCTTTTTAGGACTGATGTATTTGAGATTCTTAGCAGAGAGATAATGAGCCATCTGGTGACGATGGATAATGCCCGGTGTATCATAGATATGACTGCCGTCCGCTAAAGGAATCTCGATTTTATCCAGAGTTGTTCCAGGGAAGCGCGAAGTCGTAATAATATCCTTATCACCCGTGATTTCCTGAATAATGGCGTTAATCAAAGTAGACTTGCCCACATTGGTCACGCCAACCACATAAACGTCACGTCCCTTGCGGCAATGCTCAATCTTGTCAATCAAGTCCTTGATTGCCTGCTTGTTCTGAGCAGAGGTCAAGACCACATCGACTGGACGCAGGCCTTCTTCGTGAGCCCGCTCCGTCAGCCACTGGGTCACCTTGCTATCCTTGACCGATTTAGGCAGAATGTCCTTTTTATTCCCAACTAAGAGAACATCATTTCCTGCGACAAAGCGAGGCAGGCCAGGAATAACCGATCCATTAAAGTCAAAAATATCGACAACATTGACGACCAAGGCGTTGCTATCTCCAACCTCATGGAGAAGCCGCAGAAAGTCATCATCCGTCAGCTGGACGTCGCTGATTTCATTATAATGGCGCAGGCGGAAACAGCGCTGGCAATAGAGTTCGCCTGTCTCCAAGCCTTTTTCTAGAGCCGACTGGGGCGTGTAGCCTAGCTTGCTCTTATCTTCTGTCTGAATAGTGGCTCCGCAGCCAATGCAGAGAAGTTCTTCCATGCTTAAATTCCTTTTTTGTATTGAATAGGGCCGTATTTTTCAGTAATTTTCTTAAGCACACGGCGTTCACGCGCCCGATTGATCTGGGTCTTGATAGAGTCGTGCTCAACCAGTGGCTTAACCAAAATCGAACGAATCCCGGCCCGATGAGCTGCCCGAATATCCGTCATGAGCTGATCGCCCACCATGACCACTTCATTTTTTTCAAAATGAAAAAATTTGAGCGCCCGGTCAATTCCCCAAGTGAAGGGTTTCATCGCCCAGTAGACATAGTCAATATCAAACTTTTCAACAGCCCGCTTGACCCGTTTTTGGTTATTATTGGACACTACGATAATCCGAATGCCTGCGTCCCGCAAATCATGGAGCCACTTCTTCATCTCTGGGGTTCCGTCAGGATTATTCCAAGCAATCAAGGTGTTATCCAAATCCACCAAAACCGCTTTGATGCCCTGTCTTTTCAAACTCTCTACTGTCAAATCGTAAACTGCCTCGACCGCAAAGTCCGGCATATAATCTTCAATCGCCACATCTCACTCCAAAAATTCGTATTCTCATTATTATAGCATAAAATGGGCTTTTTGACACCTTCAGCCTCAAAGGTTACAAAAAGGACAAAAGATGATATTATAGTGGTGATAGTATAAATGTCCTGGAGGTTTGTATGGCAGAAAAAAACAGACAGATGCAGGCTGTTTCCCCTCTTTTGCAAAAAATTATCAACTGGTCGTCCGCCATTGGCGCTCTAGGAACGGTGGCCTTTTGTCTTTGGGCCTATTTCGCAGGCATTCTCCAGTCCAAGGAAACTCTCTCAGCCTTTATCCAGCAGGCTGGCATCTGGGGACCGCCTCTCTTTATCTTCCTGCAGATTCTACAGACGGTCGTACCCATTATCCCTGGCGCCCTGACCTCTGTCGCTGGCGTTTTCATCTACGGCCATATCATCGGCACCATTTATAACTATATCGGTATTGTCATTGGCTGCGCCCTGATATTTTATCTGGCGCGCACCTACGGTCCGGCCTTTGTTCAGTCTGTCGTCAGCAAGCGCACCTATGATAAATACATCGGCTGGCTGGATAAGGGTAATCGCTTTGAGCGCTTCTTTATCTTCATGATGATTTGGCCCATCAGTCCAGCCGACTTTCTCTGCATGCTGGCGGCCCTGACCAAGATGACTTTCAAAAAGTACATGCTAATTATCCTTCTCTGCAAGCCCGTCACTCTCATCATCTATACCTACGGACTAACTTATATCATTGATTTTTTCTGGAAAATGGTCTCCAAATAAAAAGAAGTTGAATTGAACCGCACCCCAAAAGTTAGACAGAAAAAATCTAACTTTTGGGGTGCGGTTCAAAAATATGGTCCCTTTCAAAACTTTTGACATTCCAAACCTCTTTATATATCTTTGCTTATTACAACACAAACCATAAAGAAAAATCAGCCAGTTTTGACTGATTTTCATCTCATGATTAAGCAAAGATTTTACTCTGGCGATACCAAAATCTTGATCTGCGCCTTGTCCTGAGTCAGCTCGATAAAGCCTTCTTGCACAATATCCTCTAGCTTAATCTTCTTGGTCACAAGCTTGTCAGCAGAGAAATAACCCTGCTCCATCAGTTCCAGCACCTTAGGGAAAATATGCCGATAGGCAATAATACCCTTGAGCGTTTTTTCTTGAATGGCAAATTCATTAGGATTGACGCTGGCTTCTCGCTCCCAGATAGAAACCACCATACATTCTCCGGCCTTGTGGACAGCAGCCAAAGCCTGCCCCAGCACAACCGGCACTCCAGTTACTTCATAAGACACATCTGCCCCGCCACCAGTTAAACGATGAATAGCAGCTACCACGTCTTCGCCTTCTTCTGGTCGCACAATGATAGCCCCAAGCTCCTCTGCCTTGGCTTGGCGTTCTGGAGATAATTCAACTCCATAAATCTTAGAGGCACCGGCTGCTCGCAAAGCCTCAACTATCAAGAGCCCGATTGGCCCCAAACCGAAGACAACCGCTGTATCGCCCGTCTTAAGAGCTGACTGACGGACTGCGTAAACAGCCACAGCAGCAGGTTCTGTCAAAGCTGCCTGCTCATAACTAAGGCTGTCTGGAACTTTGTGAACAATGTCTCCGTCCAAAACACAGTATTTGGCAAAACCACCGTCTGCCGCCAAACCGACAAAGTTTAGATTAGGGTCCAGATTGTAATCACCGACAAGATTATGTTTAGCCAAAATAGGCTCAACTGTCACTCGATCGCCAACTTTGACCCGTGTCACGGCACTGCCGACCTCAACAATTTCTCCAGCAAACTCATGTCCCAATGTCACAGGCGCTTTCTGCCCAGAGTAGACATGCTCTGTTTCTGTCGGAATAAAAATCGGTCCGTCCAAGTATTCATGCAAGTCAGTTCCACAGATTCCTGTGAACTTGACAGCAATTTTAACCTGATGCGGTTTGACTTCCGGTACATCCACTTCTTCAATACGAACATCTTTAGCGCCATACCAACGCGCAGCATTCATTTTTGCCATAAACATACCTCACTTTATAATTTGTTAGTTTTATTGTAAACCCTTTCAGAAATCTTGTCAAAAGATTAGCTACATTTTCAAAAAATAACATACAAAAAACCAGCATCTGCTGGTATCAAGTTTATTCTGCAATTCTAGCCGTATAAAAAGGCAGAAGGAACAGGAAGCTAATACAAAGAATCAAGAGAATCGCACGAATCAATCCGCCAAATAGAAAAGCAACCACTAAAATTCCCAAATAAACGGAAAAATTAGTAAAATTAGTTTCAATCAGCAAGGTTTGGCCTGCTTTAACTGTCACTGGCTTGGTTTTCATAGGAGCAGATCCCGCACGGACTTCTGCTTCATTAGCCGCAATTGGAAAAACAACCTCTTCTCCGTTTTTGATTGCGCCAACTTTCTGACCATCGATAAAGACTGGAAACTTACCAATAATCCCTACAAAACCTGTCTCGCGTTTGATTTTAATTTCTGACATAAAAGACCCCTTTGTTTTTTTAATTATTTTAACATAGAAAACTTGAGACTACAAATAAGGGAATTATAAAACAGCAAAAATATCAATAGCATACATATTACAAATTAACAATTCCATTCGTTAACTGATATTTATAATCAATGCTCGGAAGAACTAGAGCTACTAGAATGGTTTTCATCATCAGATGATGAACTGTTTTTAAAGCCGCTAGAATATGATGACGAGCTTGTTGACGATGGTGTCGTTGCTTCTGTCACGTAAAGAGTGATTTTTTCATTTGACTTGAGGTCAATTGTCTTACCAGCCGTTGGCGACTGAGAGGTCACCAAGTCTGCCTGTGTCGAAGTAACCTTTCGGTCAACAACCCGCTCAATCCGAGATGAAGAAACTCCCATTTTAATTAAGTAAGTACGAGAATTGGCATAGGTGTACTGCATGCTGCCAAAGTCAGGCATGGCCACACTAGGCACTTCTTTCGCTACGGTCAGCTTGATTTTATGATTAGAAGACAAATCATAGGTCGAACCTGCTGCTGGTGACTGGCGAATGACCTGACCTGGCTCGTACTCGTCCGATTCCTCCTCAACAATCTCAATCAATTTCTCAGAAACATTATAGTTTGTTTTCAGATTTTCAACTACAGCAGATTTTGCTTGACCGACATAGTTCTCCATAGTAAAAGTTTTTTGATTAGTTACACTTGGAGCACTATTATTTTTTGTCTTGTCTATTTTTGAATCCTTCTTTGATAAAGAACTAGCATTAGAACTCATAGATGAAGCTTGATCACGTACACTTTTACTACTTAATTTATTTGACTTCCAAGTAGTTAAGGCTATTACAAGAAATATAAGAAAAACACTTCCTATGATAACTCGCTTAATGAAACTTTTTCTGCGTTCTATTTTAACTGTTTGCTGCTTTTCTTCTTTAATTTTCTGAAGTGTTTGTTCATATTGTTTTAAGGATTGCTGTCTCTTCTCATCTTCAATTTGTCTTATTCTTTCTTTCTCTACTAAATAATCATTATATTCCTGCTCAGCTTCAGCAATTAAAATTTGATACCGCTGTTGTTGACTAGTATCATTCGATTCAGCCCATCGCTTTTTTAAGTCCAGAATTTTATCTTTGTATTCTTTTTCTTGCTCTCTATCTGCTGTTTCTCTTATTCTATTTTTCTCTAAACGTAAAAGTTCCTCACTTTGAGCCTCTATCTTACGATAATGTTCTTCTCTTGCTCTATTCCCTTCATCTATTAGGCGGTTATGCTCATCAATTTTACTATTTGATTCATCAATCAGTCTTTTCTTTTCCCAATCTTCCATATTATCCCCCGTTTTATTTTTATCCTAATTCGCATTATAGCCAAATTCTCTTGACTGTAGCACCTTTTTCCAATACTTTTCCCGATTAAGCGCTTTTTGTTTTCCCAATTCACTCTTAGAAAATATTTCTAAAATAGAATACTGAAAATGTTTTTTTATATAATCAATTCCTTTTTTATCCACAATCTCTTTCAATCTCTTATTGGGATATTTATTATCTTCTAGCTCTAATTTATCATATCCATCGTTCAAGTAAGCTGACCAACGCCCATAAACTCCATTTTCCCCATAAGCAGAGCCTACATAAAGTTTTCCTGTTTTTGTATCAGTAATAAGATAAACGCCATAAACAGTTGAAAGATGTTCTCTCCAAGTTCTATTATTCCAATGTGTCTTCAACTTTTCGTAAGTCATAGACAAATTTTCATAACCGGGAAAATCTATTGTTTTTTCAAAATAAGAACGATTGGCTATCTCAGCAACTTCAACAAAATCAGTCCGCCTACGGTCAACATAAAACCAAGATTGCCCTGTATTTGTATGGTCTACAACTAATTTTTCTATATATTTATCGTAATCTTCAATTCTTTCTGCTAGAGCATATTTCACATCACGGTTGCCATAAGCCACTTTCTTTACTTGACTATCTTTTTCCTTTATAAGATAAGCACCAACAAAAAGCCATTTATGATATTCTACTTCAATAAACTGAAATTGAATATCGTCATTTCTATTTCTACTTTTCTTCTCGCTACCATCACTCAAAATCCAAGGCAGAAAATCATCAGATTGATTAATATAATCTACTACAAAATTATAATCTCCCCAATTTTTATTAAAGCGTAGCTTTATCCGACGCCCTTTAAACTCTGGCCTAGCCAACAAGGCATCAAATTGAAAAATATCCTTCAACAAAATTTTTCCTTCCATAATCTCCCTTTCTAAAAAGACAATTTTATTTGTGTTTTCTCCTTAATTATAATCCAAAGTTGTCACTTGGTCAACGTTTTATACAGTTGAATTTTTTAGATTTCTCCACAAAAAAACCAGCCTCTTGACTGGTTTTCCACTTATTTCTACAATTTCTCCAACTCTTCATTGAGCAGTTTTTGTGCTACTTGTGGGTTGGCTTGACCCTTGGTAGCCTTCATCAGCTGACCTATCAGAGACTTGGCAGCATTCTTATTGCCGCCCTTATAGTCATTGATGGCTTTTTCGTTGTTGGCAAATACTTCTTGGATAATTGGCAGAAGTTGGGCAGGGTCTGAGATTTGAATCAGGCCTGCTTTTTGCACATATTCCTTGGCAGAGCCTCCGTTTTTAGCTAGATGGGCAAAGACCTTCTTAGCAATCTTAGAAGAAATCGTTCCGTCTGCAATCAGAGCAATCATCTCAGTCAGATTCTCGGGCGTCAGCTCAATCTCAGAGATAGTCTTGCCTTCGGCATTGAGATATTGGGCTACATCTCCTTGGAGCCAATTAGAGACAGCCTTAGCGTCACCTCCTGCGGTAAGAGCTGCTTCAAAGAAGTCTGACACAGCCTTCGTCGCTGTCAGCTGCTTGGCATCGTAATCAGACAGACCGTAATCGCCCACATACTTAGCACGTCGTTCTTTTGGAAAGGCTGGCAGACTGCTACGCACTTGCTCAATCCAAGCATCCTCAATCTCAAAGATTGGCAGATCAGGCTCTGGGAAGTAACGGTAGTCCGCTGAACCTTCCTTCACCCGCATGAGCAGGGTTTCGCCAGTCGCTTCGTCATAACGACGGGTTTCCTGACGGATTTGACCACCGCTGCGTAGGATTTCTGCTTGGCGTTTTTCCTCAAATGCTAGACCCTTGCGGACAAAGTTGAAGGAGTTAAGGTTTTTCAGCTCAGTCTTGGTACCAAATTCTTCCTGACCGTAAGGACGGATGGAAATATTGGCATCGACCCGCATGGAGCCCTCTTCCATCTTGACATCCGAAATGCCCGTGTACTGAATGATTTCCTTGAGGGCAGTCAGGTAGGCATAAGCTTCTTCTGGACTGCGCATATCTGCTTCCGATACAATCTCAATCAGCGGCACACCTTGACGGTTGAGGTCCACATAAGAGTAGCCATCGCTGCCGTGGGTATTCTTTCCGGCATCTTCTTCCAAGTGGGCCCGCTCGATACGGATTTTCTTGGTCGTGCCATCTTCTAACTCAATCTCAATCCAGCCATTGTAACCAATCGGCTCATCAAACTGAGAAATTTGATAGGCTTTTGGATTGTCCGGATAGAAGTAATTCTTGCGGTCAAAGTGCATCTTCTGGTGAATATCCATATTCAAAGCCAGAGCAGCCTTGATACCATAGTCAATGACACCCTTGTTCATAACAGGCAGGACACCTGGGAAGGACCAGTCAATGATATTGGTGTTGGCATTTGGATCTTCACCGAAGTGAGCTGGAGCCGGTGAGAAAATTTTTGAATTGGTCTTCAATTCAACATGGACTTCCAGTCCGATAACTGTTTCAAAGTTCATTATTTTTCACCTCCAAAGATAACTGGCTGCTGTTTGTGGTAGTCAGTCGTCGCTTCAAATGCTGCGGCTGCCTGATAGATGGTCGCTTCATCAAAGTGGTTCCCAATCAGCTGCAAGCCGACAGGAAGACCATCTGCAAAGCCAGCTGGGATTGAAATGCCCGGCAGGCCAGCCAGATTGACTGGAATGGTCAAAAGGTCAGCCAGATACATGGCCACAGGATTTTGGTTTTGACTGCCCAAGTCATAAGCAACAGTCGGTGCAGTTGGGCCTAAGATTAAGTCATATTTTTCAAAAACCTTAGCAAAATCTTGCATAATCAAGGTCCGAACCTGACCAGCTTTCTTGAAGTAAGCATCATAGTAACCAGATGACAAGCTGAAAGTTCCCAGCATGATGCGGCGTTTCACCTCTTCACCAAAGCCTTCGCTGCGGGATTTGACATAGACATCTTCTAGATTTTCAATGCCTTCTGCGCGGTAGCCATAGCGAATACCGTCAAAACGCTGCAGGTTAGAGCTGGCTTCAGAAGAAGCAATGATATAGTAAACAGCCACGCCGTACTTGCTGTGGGGCAGGCTGACTTCTTCAACGATAGCTCCTAGACTTTCCAAGTGCTGTGCTGCTGCTAAAATCGTTTCCTTGACCTTGCTGTCAATTCCCTCACCCATGTATTCCTTAGGCAGGGCAATCTTCATCCCCTTGATATCTTGGCCAATCTTGCTGGTAAAGTCTGGTACTGCTTCTTGTGATGATGTAGAGTCCTTAGGATCATTACCAGAAATAACATTCAAGAGCTGTGCATTTTCCTTAACTGTCTGAGAGAAAGGCCCTATCTGGTCTAAAGAAGATCCAAAAGCAATGAGACCAAAACGAGAAACCCGTCCGTAGGTTGGCTTGAGGCCGACTACACCGTTAAAGGAAGCCGGCTGACGAATGGAACCACCAGTATCTGAACCCAGTGACAGACGGACCTGACCAGAAGCAACCGCAGTCGCTGAACCACCAGATGAGCCACCAGGAACCTTGCTGCTGTCCCAAGCATTCTTAGTCGTCTTAAAGTAAGAATTTTCGCTGGATCCACCCATGGCAAACTCGTCCATGTTGGTCTTCCCGACGATAATCATGTCCTTACCGTAGAGCTTCTCCACGCTAGTTGCATCGAAAATCGGCTTGTAATTGTAGAGAATCTTAGAGGCAGCCGTTGTCAAGATTCCCTTGGTTGAGATATTGTCCTTAACCGCCAGCGGAATTCCGCTCATAAGATTGTCAGCATCAATGCCCTTAGCATCCAGAGCCGCAGCCTGAGCTAAAGCCTCCTCTTCGCTGACAGTAATGAAGCTGTCCACAGCCGCTTCACGTTCTTTGATGTCTGCCAAAGTTGCCTGAGTTAACTCTACCGCAGAAATTTCTTTCTTGACCAGCAAGTCATGCAGTTCTTCAATGGTCTTGTGATTAAAAGTCATTAGGCATCTCCTCCGTCATCTAGGATGGCAGGCACTTTGATGTAGCCCCGCTCTTTTTCAGGTACATTTTGGAAAAGCTCTTCCCGGTTCCAGCCTGGCTGAGCCACATCTTCTCGCATATAGTTGATATTAGCAGCTACATTAGAAGTGAAAGGCACACCCTCCGTGTCCACTTCATTGAGCAATTCGACCATGTCGACAATCTTGGTTAAGGTCGTCGCAAACTCAGCAGTTTCTTCTGGTGAAAAAGCCAGTTTTGACAGCTTAGCAACGTGACTTACTTCTTCTTGAGTAATCTTCATCTCTGATTCCTTTCATAAGATATGTGAGCTTTAGCGACTGAAAATAACAATTTCTAGATGATATCTTTATTTCCAAGCTTCAGCTCACCTTTACTTTGACAAGCCAGGGACGCTGATTTATTTGACATCCGCTAGCTCTTTTCTTCAGCTTCTTCCTGCTATTCTTCAGGAATTCGCATCATTTCATTTTACCATATTTCAGGCTAATTCTTCAATTCCAAATGCAGTTCTTTGAGCTGTCTTTGATCCACCAAACTTGGACTTTCCAGCATAGGATCAAAGCCAGTACCATTTTTTGGAAAAGCGATGACTTGGCGGATATTTTCTTCCCCAGCCAAAATCATAACCAAGCGATCCAAGCCCAGAGCCAAGCCCCCGTGTGGTGGGAAGCCGTACTCTAAGGCTTCTAGGAAGAAACCAAAGTCCCGCTCGTAGTCTTCCCGACTCATGCCCAACAGCTCAAACATCGCTTCCTGAGCCTTCCGATCATGAATCCGCAGACTCCCTCCGCCAATCTCATAGCCATTCAAGACGATGTCATAGGCATGGCTGCGGAATTGGTCTGGCTCCCGTCCATCTTCAAAAATCCCCTGTGTGAAAGGATGGTGCATGGCTTGATAGCGGTTTTGGTCTTCATTCCACTCCAGCAGCGGCCAATCTACAACCCAGAGGAAATGAAGCAGACTCGGATCAATCAAATCTAAAGCTTTTGCGACTTCTATGCGCAAATGTCCCAAAGCTTCCTGAGCCCGACGCTTCTTAGCCATGACTAGCAGAATCAAATCTCCATCCTTGGCCTCAAAACGTGTCAGTAACTCCTGACTCTCAGCCTCAAAGGTGCTAGCCAAATCCCCAACCAACTGACCATTTTCAACCTTTAGACTGGCAAAACGACTGCAGCCAAATTCCTTCATTTCCTGATAGTAGTGACTCAGCTGTTTCTTGCTAAAAGCACTAGCTGCATCTGGCACACAGATTCCCATCACTTCCTCTTGGTTGTCCAAGGCTTTCTTGATGAGAAGCGAATCATTGGACTGACACAAATCCGTCAAACTCTTCAGCTCTAAACCAAAGCGCGTATCTGGTTTATCAGAGCCGAAGCGGCTCATAGCCTCTTCATAGCTGATAGTCGGAAAAGCTTCCATCAGCTCTAAACCATGAGTTTTCTTGACAACAGCCTTGAGCATAGCTTCAACCAGAGCTCGGATTTCTTCCTCGCTGGCAAAACTCAGTTCTAAGTCCACCTGGGTAAACTCTGGCTGGCGGTCGCCCCGCAAGTCTTCATCACGGAAGCAGCGGACAATCTGATAATAGCGCTCGAGACCAGCCCCCATCAGCAACTGCTTGAGCATCTGCGGGCTCTGCGGCAGCGCATAGAATTGATTTTTAAAGACCCGACTAGGAACTAAAAAATCCCTAGCCCCCTCAGGTGTTGACTTGGTCAGATATGGCGTCTCCACTTCCAAAAAGTCCAAACCATTCAAATATTCCCGAATGGTGGAGGTGACCTGATGACGAAGTTTGAGGTTCTGTGTCATCTTCTCACGGCGCAAGTCCAGGTAGCGGTATTTCTGACGCAGGTCTTCCCCTGTATGGGCATGCTGGTCCAGCTCAAAAGGCAGGGCCTTGCTGCTAGCAATAACCTCAATCTTCTCTGCCCTCAGCTCAATCTGACCAGACTTGATGGACTTATTGACAAAACGCTCTTCCCGCTGAACCACTTGCCCCGTCACTGCTATGACATCCTCTTTGCCAATGACTTCCAGCTTAGCAAAGTCTTCAATCTCACCGCCGACAAAGACCTGAAGCAAACCTTCGCGATCTCGCAGCTCGATAAAGGCTAGCTTGCCGTGATTGCGGACATTGGCCACCCAGCCAGTCGCGGTCATGGTCTGTCCGACTTGCTCTAAACCATAGTTTCCGATAAAGATTTCTTTCATGTTCTTTCCCTCTCAAATCAATTTGTAGCTCCGCCCTGTTGTTCAGGATATTTGCCGCAGTTTTCCATCGTCTTCACCTGACCTACTGCAAAATAAAAAGCTTCCGTCTCTAAAACAGACGAAAGCCGTGGTACCACTGTTATTCGCCGCCCTAAAAGGCAGCCTCTGAGCTCGTAACGTGAGCGACGTTTGTGCTTAATCACACAAAAGATTACGAAACATGTTCTTCGATTTTTGCTTTCTTGGTGCTGCTCTCAGCTATCAGCACTCTCTGTGCAAGTCAGCAAGCCTACTCTGCTTCTCTTTTACTCTTAAATTGTATCTATTATAGTCGAACCCAGGACATTTTGCAAGTGGTTTAAGGCAAATTTGTGATTTTCCTCTGACAGAGAAGCCACTGCCGACTCTACCACCTGAATCTGATAACCCAGATTATAGGCATCAATCGCTGTATGCAAGACGCAAATATCCGTCAAGACTCCTGTCAAAATGACCGTATCTACCTTTCTTTCTCGCAATCGAATATCTAAATCCGTGCCGGAAAAGGCAGAATAATGGCGCTTATCCATCCAAAAGACCCGAGAGTCCGCTTGATGCTTGTCATAAAAATCAGCCAAAGGACCATAAAGATTGCGACCGCTAGTCCCTTTTATGTTATGAGGCGGGAACAGCTTGCTCTCAGGGTGAAAGGCATCATTCTCATCATGGGCATCAATAGCAAAGAAGATATAATCTCCTCGCTCAAAAGCCGACTTTGTTACTTGAGCAATGGCTTCAGAAATCGCCTGAGCTGGCGCTCCTGCTGTCAACTTGCCCTCATCTGCGACAAAATCAACTGTATAATCAATAGAAATCAGTGCTTTAGCCATTAGTAGTCCCTCTTTTTAATTTCATCAAAGACATCCGGAATCAGGACTTTCAGATAAGTTCCCTTCATTCCCAGTGAGCGGCTTTCAATAATCCCAGCACTTTCCAGCTTGCGCAAGGCATTAACAATAACTGAGCGGGTAATCCCAATACGGTCAGCAATGACAGATGCTGTCAGCTGGCCTTCATTGCCATTGAGCTCGCCCAGAATAGCTGAAACAGCTCTCAGTTCTGAGTAAGACAGGGTATTGACTGCCATGGTCACTGCTGTCCGGCGGCGGATATTTTTCTCATCCTCTTCCCGCTGGAAGTTAAGCAGCTGGATACCAACCACTGTGCTGGCAATCTCAATCAAAATCAGATCATCGTCCGCAAATTCCTTGTCATTGCGCCAGATAATCAATGAACCCAGACGAATCCCTGACACATGAATAGGAGCAATGGTGGTCAGCCCATCTGGAAACTCATCCTTGGTCTCCACTGGGAAAATCGTCAAATCATGTGCAACTGGCAGATTAGCCTCTGTTTCATAGACCAGATTGGCTTCGTGAACGTATTCCTCTGGGAAATTCTTATCCTGGAAAAAAGCTTCCACACGGTCATTATTGGTCTTGTAGCGCATGAAATAGCCTAAAAGACGGCCCTTGCTGTTGATAATGCAGGCATTGCAGTGGATAATATCAGCCAACTGACGCGTAATAGCATTGTAAGGTAGTTCTTCCTGCATCTGCTCTTCCGAGCGCTTCAAAATAGACGTAATTTTTCGTGTTTTTTCTAGTAAATTGGCCATGTTTTTACCTCATATTTATTAGCTTCATTGTAACATAAAAGCAGTAAAATTTCAATAATTATCTGAAAATTTTTTATTGAAAAACAATTACATACAATTCGATAAAATAAAGAATTTTTCAAGTATATGACTTGATATATCAAGCCATATTAAATAAAAAACAGTCAAGAATTTGACTGTTTTTGATTGATTTTGTTCTTTCTAATCAAGAGAACGTTTCTTGTAGAACAATTTCATAGCCATGAGCAGAAGCATTTGGCCTGCTAGAAGAAGCCAAGAAGAGTTTTCTCCTGTCTTAGGCAAGACATGACCTGAAGCAACTGCCTGTTTATGGTTTACAGGGCTAGCACTTTCAGCAGTTCCAGTTCCAACAGTTCCACTTTCAATAATTCCAGTTCCAGTAGTTGAAACAGTCGTATGTTGAGGAGCTCTTGCTTGTCCAGTTGGCAGAGAGCGAGCGAAGCGCTCCTCTGTATGAGCCAAAACAGACTGGTAATAGCGAATATCTTCTTCCTTATTTTGTTCTGCATAAGTTTGAGCTAGCAAGTCGTATGTCGCCTTAGCTTGTGCTTGAACTGCAGTTAAAACTGCTACTTTTGCTTCTTGATCTGTTTGAGCTGTAAGAGCCGCTTGGTAAGCTGCCTGAGCTACAGCTAACTTGCTTTTAGCTTGTTCCAAGTTTTCTTCTGCATTTTCAAGATTTGACAATGACTCTTTAGCTGTTTGCAAGGCTGCTTCAGCTGCTGTAAGAGCATTTTCAAGGTTAGTCTTTCTTTCTTTTGCTGCATTCAAAGCTGCGTCTAGCTGAGCCAACTTATCTGATTCAGTTTTTAGAGCTTCTTGAGCTGCGGCAACTGTTGCTTGAACAGCAGTCAGAGCTTCTTGAGCCTGAGTTAATTTGTCCGCTTTAGTCTTGTCATCCAAGTTTGAGTTTTGCAGAGCCGCTTGTGCTGCTGCCAAAGCTGCTTGATCAGCTGCCAACTTCTCTTGAACTGCTGCAAGAGCTGCTTGAGCCTGAGCAGTTGCTGACTCACCTGCTTGAGCTTGCGCCTGAGCAAGTTGCTGGTTGGCTTGCTCTAAAGCTGCAGCTCTCCGATTATAAGTAGATTGGGCAACTCCCTTAGATGCCAGAGCCAGTTGATTGGCCTTGAAGGCAGCATCATAGGCTGTTTGAGCCTTGGCTACTTCTTGCGGATCTACTTTTGCTGTTGGAGCTTTTCCTGTAATAGGGCTGGCATTGAAGTTCTTTTTGCTAGCATATTTGACTTGATCTTCTGACACCATGGTGAAATGAGCCATAGTGATGTCGCCTTCCATTGAGAAATCAACTCCCAGATAGTTTTTCTGGCGACCAGTATTGAGACCAGAGATTGATGTAGCATGCAGCCATTCGTAGCCATTAAACATGAATTCAACAACGGAATCATAAACCCGTCTCTTCATTTCAGCCACACTCATTTGACTAGCATTTTCTCTCCAGATATAGGCGTTTTCATAATATTGGAGACCTTTACTCTCCTGCTCAGCACTTGTGGTCATCAAACCATATTCACGCGCTACGCGGTTAATTCCTCGAGCGTCGTGATGGTATTTTTCCATCAAATCCCAGTTCCAGTTGTCTTTGCGGTATTCTGTTGCCACTTTATCAGCGAAATCAATTGAAGATGGTGTCACAACTACTTCACCTGTTCCCATCTGAGCACGCAGCTGGTTGATGAGTTCTGAAGCAAACTGTGAAAGTTCCTGACGAACATTCTGTGGAATATTGTTGGTATCAATCAAAGCTTTGCTATCTGTAGGTTCAGCCACATAACGATTGAGAGCCTTAGCACTGGCATTAAGTGCAGCCAGTCTATTTTGAATCTCATTAGTTTTTTGCTCTGATAAATTCGGTGCAATTAGCTCTCTCAAGGCTGCAATGTATTCCGGAGTCATAGACACACGGTTTTTATTGCTAGAAGCTTCAGTAGTAATCGTTCCAGCTTGAGCCTTTTTCAAAGCCTGTTGAGCTTGGTTCAAGTCTGACTGAGTCTTCTCAGCTGCAGCAGTTTTTTCCTGCAAGTTCTTCTGAGAAGCATCACGAGCCGTCTTAGCCTGAGTCTGGTTGGTCTGAGCTTTTGCAACCTCAGCCTGCTTCTGACTGTCAGTCTGACGAGCTGTAGCTACTTTTGCTTGAGCTGTTTCAACAGCAGACTGGTCAGCTGCCACCTTATCTTGGGCTGCTTTCACATTCTTTTCTGCCTTAGCTGTAGCTTCACCGCTTAGGTTGGCCTGAGCTTCCTTCACGTCATTTTGCGCTTTAGCAAGTCGTCCTTCTTGAGTTTTCGCTTGCTCTTGAGCTTCTTTAGTCTTGGCTGCCTGAGCATCGCGCTCAGCTTCAGCCGTCTTGGTTGCTTGGTCAGCTTTAGCCAGTTCTGACTTGTTGCTGTCCACTTGAGCTTTTTGATTGCTCTCTTCTTGCTTAGCTGTTTCAATAGCTTCCGGACCAGCTTTATCAGCTGCCTCCTGTGCCCGGTTAGCTTCAGCTTGTGCTTGCTCGACCTGACTTTGAGCCGCAGCAGTATTTGCCTGAGCCTGAGCCAAATCAGCTTTCCCTTGTGCAACATTGCTGTCGGCTTCTTGTACAAGAGCCTGAGCAGCGTCTACCTGTTCTTTCGAAACAGATTCATCCTTCTGTGTGTTTTCTGCCTGTGGTTGGCTTTGACTAACGGGCGCATCAGAATAAGACTGATTATCAACTAATTGATCAGCCTGAACTCCTTCTGCGAGCACCAAAGACAATGCCGCTGCACTGACAGAAAAAGCACTAAGTGTCTTTTTCATTGTCAATATAATCTCCTCCACTTTTTCATCATTGTTAAAAACATTGACAAACACATTCTACCATGTTTGTCTTCTGGAAGGAAGACGCTAACACATTTTTTTAAGCATTTTTGGACAGATATATAAAAAATGTTGGACAAAATCCTAAAAAATGTCGGTAAAAGCACCTATAATTTTTACCAAACAGGCTCAAATTGAATTTCCAGAGCATCTAAATTTTTTTGTTTCAATTCCAATTCAGCTATAAAGGTAAAATAAATTAAGTATAATAAAGAAGAAAAAGACTGGAACATTGTCCAGCCTTATTTTCTTATCATTTTTTCAATTTTAACGACGGTATTGTTGTAAGAAGCGCGTCATTTTTTCTTGGATTTGAGCTAGCTCATCTACTCTAGGCAGATAAACGATTCGGAAATGATCTGGGTCCTTCCAGTTAAAGCCTCGTCCATGGACGAGAAGGACTTTTTCCTGCTTGAGGAAATTGAGCACAAACTGCTCATCATCGTCGATGCGATACATGTTCCGGTCAATTTTCGGGAAAATATAGAGACCGGCTTTAGGTTTTACAGCTGATAGCCCCGGGATATCCTGAATAGCCTGATAGATGAAATTACGCTGCTCATAGATACGGCCACCTGGCAAGAGCAGTTCATCCACAGATTGGTGACCGCCAAGTGAAGTTTGGACGACCTGTTGAGCCAAGACATTGGAGCACAGGCGCATGTTGGAGAGCATGTTTAACCCTTCAATATAACCCTTAACATGATGCTTAGGCCCAGATAGCACCATCCAGCCAACCCGGAAGCCTGCAATGCGATGCGACTTAGAAAGACCATTCATGCTGACACAGAAGATATCCGGAGCTAGACTAGCCACAGGGGTGTGGACATTGCCATCCATCACCATGCGGTCATAGATTTCATCCGCAAAGATAATGAGATTATTTTGGCGAGCAATTTCCACAATTTCCAGCAGAAGTTCCTTAGGATAAAGTGCTCCCGTTGGATTGTTAGGGTTGATGATAATGATAGCCTTGGTATTAGATGTGATTTTTGACTTGATATCGTCAATATCTGGATACCATTCTGCCTGCTCATCACAGACATAGTGAACAGCATTCCCACCAGCCAGACTGACTGCAGCCGTCCAGAGTGGGTAGTCTGGCATTGGCACCAGCACCTCGTCCCCGTCATCCAACAATCCCTGCATGGACATGACAATCAGCTCGCTGACGCCATTTCCCAGATAAATATCATCAATATCTACATTAGGAAAATTCTTAAGCTGGCAGTACTGCATAATGGCCTTGCGGGCTGAAAAAATCCCCTTGGAGTCAGAGTAGCCCTCACTGTCACGCGCATTCATAATCAAATCATGAATGACCTCATCTGGAGCGGTAAAACCAAATTCAGCCGGATTCCCTGTATTGAGGCGGAGAATCTTTTCACCATTGGCCCGCATGCGCATAGCTTCATCCAAAACTGGACCGCGAATATCATAGGCAACATGTTCCAGCTTGCTGGACTTGTCAAATTCTTTCATTCTTATTTTTCCTCTATTCATCAGAATGTTATCATTATACCACCAGAAAAAGCGATTGACAACAAAAAATAAACTCACTTTTCATATAATTAAAAAGAGAATTTTAGGATACAAAGCGCTATTCTCCTTCTAATTCCTCAAAGTAACGGACTCTTTCTCAGCTTGCAATTTTCTGACAGCATTTCCATTTTATCTTTACTTTTTTTCTGAAAAGGGTTACAATAGAAACAAGAAAATAGTTGCAAATCACTCGGACGTTATGGACTGATTGATTTTCGGTCAGCCTAATCATTCTGTGAATGATGCGACGTCCTTTGCCGACCATTTTAAAAGGAGGTAGCTCTATGACTCAGAAATATGAAAACATTATGGTTGCTGTAGATGGTTCTCACGAATCCGAACTAGCCTTTGAAAAGGGCGTTAACGTGGCTCTCCGAAACGGCTCTCGTCTCACCATCGCCCACGTCATTGACACCCGGGCTTTGCAAAGTGTCTCAACCTTTGATGCAGATGTCTATGAGGACTTACAAGAAGATGCCAAAAAGCTGACAGCTGAGTTGAAAGAAAAGGCTCAAAAATCCGGTATTAAGTATGTTGACATTGTCATTGAGATGGGCAATCCCAAGACTCTCTTGGCTACAGATATCCCAGAAGAGCACAAGGTAGATTTGATCATGGTTGGTGCTACCGGTCTCAATGCATTTGAACGGCTGCTAGTTGGCTCTTCCTCCGAATATATCTTGCGCCACGCCAAGGTTGACTTGCTCGTGGTCAGAGACTCAGAAAAGACTTTATAAAAACTAGAGCAGTTCAGTTACTGCTCTAGTTTTCTTCTTTCTGCTCTATGCTACGCTGGTAGGCCTGAATTTGTCGTTCCAGTTCTTCTTTAATTGCTCCTTCAGGAGCATATTTTTCTTCCCAGTCATCTGGTTTGAGGATTTTATGGGTGACGGGGTCAAAGTGAGCCTTCCCGTCTGGGAAAATTTTGCCCATATTGGCCCGATGGACAATATCGAACAGTTGCTCTGGATCAACTCCCATCAGGACAAAGCTGCCATAAGTGAAGTATAGAGTATCAATCAAGGCATCTACCTGACCGACTAGAGAAACCTCAGCCTGACTCTTGGAGCGAACTTTATCAGCAGCCTTGTCAAGCGCCTGATGAAGGTAGGCTACAGAACTGTCAAAGTCTTCCTCTGACTTACTAGCTGCTCGCAGAAACTCGACCAGTTCTTCTAGCTTAAAGCCTGCCCGATAGCGAGCGTCCTGAGGCGTCCAGGCAATCGGTTCTTCTTGAGTGCTTTCATCCATGACACTATGGAACTCTTTAACCTTATTAAAGTGATGGTCGCTACTGGTAAAGACCTTTTCCCTCGCTAGGATACCAAAATGCTCCAGAGCCTTATGAATCCCATCCTGACTATTGCTACTAGTTGTGTGCTTGGCCACTTCCTTGACCGAGCTGGTTCCATTTCCCATAGCAATGGATAGGCCAACTCCCGATAGCATTTCCAAGTCATTGTCAGAGTCGCCGAAGGCCATGACCTGATGAATGTCAAAGCCGTATTCCTTGCCGACTCGGCGAATCCCCTCTAGCTTAGACGTGTCTTTATTGATAATATCGACCGCATAGGGGCTGCTGCGGGTAAATTTCAAATCTGGAAAGTCCGCTTCAATCTTGCGGCTTTCTTCTGGACTGGCCAAAATCAAAGCTTGGTAAATCGGCTCCTGAATCAGCTGCAGGAGATCCTTTTCATGCTGGGGCAAGGCCTTGCTGATGACCTTATTAAAACCATGACTGACTGTTCGCGCCATTCTCTTAGGGATGAAGCGGCTAGTCCACTGAGAGAACGGGCTCATGCCGAAGGACATAATCTTGGAGCCCAGCATAGCCTCAGCCGTTCCCAAGGAAATTTCTTTCCGATGCTTCTTAGCATAGGCGATTAAATCCCGCAAACTCTGCTTGTCAATGGGGGTGGCAGAAATCACTCTGTCTCTTGAAAAAATATACTGGCCATTATAGGTCACAGCAAAGTCTAAGTCCAATTGCTCCATAAAAGGTTTGACAAAGAAAGGACCGCGGCCTGTTGCCAAACCGACCAATATTCCTTGCTCCTTTAAACTCTGAATAGCCTTTTCTGTAGATTTCAAAACCGTTCGACTGTCATTGACCAGTGTCCCATCAATATCAAAAAAGACGGCCTTTACTTCCATTGATTTTCTCATTCTTTCCTTTTATGATACAATAAATTATAACACAAAAATGACATACAATCACATGAATTGCAGAAAAGAAAAACTGGAGTAATATCTATGCAACGGAATTGAAAACTCCATGAAAACAGAATGTAAGTTTTCGAGTCTGCATCATAACTATAAGGAGAAAAAGGATTTATGACAAAGAAAATCTTGGTCCTGCACACAGGAGGAACCATTTCCATGCAGGCTAACGGCTCTGGGGCTGTCGTCACCAATGCTGATAACCCTATGAACCATGTGACAGTCCCGCTAAAGGGGATTGAGACGGAAGTCATTGACTTTTTTAATATTCCCAGTCCTCATATCACGCCCCAACACATGCTCAAACTTTACCAGAAAATCAAAGCCAGTGCTGACCAATTTGACGGAGTAGTCATTACTCATGGGACGGACACTTTAGAAGAGACGGCTTACTTTCTGGATACTATGCAGCTGCCGAAGATTCCGGTCGTTCTGACCGGGGCTATGCGCAGTTCCAATGAGCTGGGGAGCGACGGAGTCTATAACTACCTGACAGCCCTGCGGGTGGCTAGTGATGAAAAAGCCAGTGATAAAGGCGTGCTTGTCGTTATGAATGACGAGGCACATGCTGCCAAGTATGTAACTAAGACCCATACGACCAATGTCAGCACCTTCCAAACGCCGACTCACGGACCGCTTGGCTTGATTATGAAGCAGGAGATTCTCTATTTTAAGGCAGCGGAGCCTCGAGTCCGCTTTGACTTGAACAGCATCTCTGGCCTGGTGCCCATCATTCCAGCTTATGCGGGTATGAAGACAGAGTTGCTGGATATGCTGGATTTAGACAAGATAGACGGCCTCATCATAGAAGCATTCGGTGCTGGCAACCTCCCCAAGGAAGTAGCTGACAAACTGGCTGATATGATAGCTGACGGCCTGCCAGTTGCTCTGGTCTCTCGCTGTTTTAACGGAATTGCTGAGCCAGTCTATGCTTATGAAGGTGGCGGCGTTCAGCTGCACCAGGCTGGTATCTTCTTCGTCAAAGAGCTCAATGCCCAAAAAGCCAGAATCAAACTGCTCATCGCCCTGAATGCTGGACTCAAAGGTCAAGAACTCCGAGATTATATGAAAGGCTGAAAAAATCCCTATTTATTTTCTTTAAATCAAAAAGTGCTAAGTAACCTTAGCACTTTTTTGACTCATTCATATTCTAACACTGGGAAAACTTCATTGAATCGCTGTGCTTAGAAGATAACCTCAAACAGAGACTCTAGAATTTCAAAAATATAATCACTTACCATAGGTCACCTCCATTTTCTGAGCTTGCTTAAATGTCTTCGGATAGTGGACTTTGATTGTAAGTTTCATAGCTTTTACCTCGCTTATCATGAATCCTTTAAGAGCAAAAACGAAACTCTTGGAGCGTTTGACTTCAAGTTTGGTCCCTAATCTTTTTGTTCTTACTTGGATATAAGAATACAGCCCTAAACTTAAGAATCTCTTATAGATTTCTTAGGGAAAGCTTATAATCAAAGAAGTCCAGCAGCAATCCTTATCTACCATTTGAAACGAACAAGTCTTTTCAATCAAATACAAAAAAACTTCACCGATCGGGTGAAGCTTGTGATTTATTAGGAGATTGATGATGAAAAAATTCTAAATTATTCTATTTCTTTGAGTAACTCATAACTCGCAAGTCTTCTAGTCTTCAAGCTTTGGTTACAGGATTTTAAGGGATGCTTAGATTGTCATTGGTCCTACCTCTTTCTTTGATTTGACAATAGTATAATCCCTCAAACTTAAAGCCTACTTATAAATAACTTGCAGGAAACTTAATCCAAAGAACTCTTAATCTAGGTAATCTCGCTTGTCCAAATGAAGAGCAATCAAGTGCCAATTAGGATCTGTCCGCCAGTTCGGATCAGCTGTAATCTGGCTGGCAACCTTTCTGGCTTCTTCTAAAATCGGATAATCTTCCACGATGTCAGCCACTTGAAACTCTGGTATACCAGACTGCCGAGTACCAAAGATTTCTCCAGAGCCTCGCATTTTCAGATCCTCTTCAGCCAGCAGGAAACCATCGGTCGTCTCAGTCATGATTTTCATGCGGCGCTTGCCCGACTCCGTCTTGGGATTGGCAACAAGGACGGCATAAGACTGCTTGCTCCCTCGGCCGACACGGCCTCTTAGCTGATGAAGCTGGCTGAGTCCAAAGCGGTCCGCATCCATGATGACCATCACCGTAGCATTGGGGACGTTGACTCCGACCTCAATGACCGTGGTAGAGACCAGAATATCAGTCCGTCCTTCCTTGAAGTCCTGCATAATCGCCTCTTTTTCCTCGCTCTTCATCTTGCCATGAAGCAGGGCCACTTGTACCTGCTGACCAAAATAGGCTGTCAATTCTTCTTCTAGGGCAATGGCATTCTTAAGATCCAAAGCTTCTGACTCCTCAATCAAAGGAGAAATAAAGTAGACCTGAGCGCCCTTATGAAGCTCTTTTTTAAGCCAGTCGAGGACGACTTCCAGCTGCTCATGCTTGACCCAGCGGGTGATGATAGGCTTGCGTCCTGCCGGCATCTGGTCAATGATAGAGACATCCATATCACCAAATGCTGTAATAGCAAGGGTTCTGGGAATAGGTGTCGCCGTCATCATGAGGACATCAGGATTGTCTCCCTTTTCCCGTAAAATCCGGCGTTGTTCCACACCAAAGCGATGCTGCTCGTCAATAATGACCAAGCCCAATGCATGGTAACGGACTCCTTCCTGAATCAGGGCATGGGTTCCGACAATCATGTCCACCTGACCCTTTTCAATCGCTGCCAAAGTTTCCCGACGTTCAGCTGCTTTCATTCCTCCAGTTAGCAGGGCAAGCTTCAATTCTGGAAATAGCTGAGCTAGGCTGTCAAAATGCTGCTCAGCCAAAATTTCTGTTGGAACCATCAGAGCAGACTGAAAGCCAGCTGTGTAAACAGCATACATAGCCAGACCAGCGACTACAGTCTTTCCACTTCCCACATCCCCCTGCAGCAGGCGATTCATGTGTCCAGGCGACCGCAAATCCTGCAAAATCTCTGTCAGACTGCGCTCCTGAGCCGAAGTCAGCTCAAAAGGCAAGCTCTGCTTTTTCTCGGCCACAGCATCCGACTGCCAATCAATCTTCAATCCATTGCTGACAGCCTTGGTTTCTCTCTTTAAGACCTGCAGCTGCATCTGGAAATAAAAGAGTTCTTCAAATTTAACCCGCCGAAGAGCCTGCTTGTAGTCCGTCAAGTCCTTTGGAAAATGCATGGCCCGTACAGCCTCCACTCTACTCACCAGCTGGTAGCGTTCCAGCAGGGACTGGGGCAGATTTTCCTCTAAGAGCAAGTCCAATCCCTGGTCAAAGGCAGTCTTAATCAGCTTGACCAGACTGACCTGACTAATTCCCTGAGCCAGTCGATAGACAGGCTGCAAGTCGTCCTCTACCTGGGCCAGCAGTTTCATGCCAGTCAGACTAGCCTTAGCTTTGTCCCACTTGCCAAAGACGGCTACATTAGCTCCCACTTCAATCTTGTCCGCCAGATAAGGCTGGTTAAAGAAATTAACTGCCAGAGCGACTTCTCCCTGCTTGATGGTAAAGCGCAGGCGGTTGCGTTTGTAGCCATAATACTGGACATTAGCTGGAGTCACGACCTGACCAGAAACAACCGCCTTTTCTCCATCCTCCAAGTCTAGGACATTCTTACTCTTAAAATCCTCATAACGAAAAGGAAAATAAAGCAGCAAATCCTGCAAGGTCTCTAGACCCAGCTTGGTAAATTTTTCTGCTGATTTCGGTCCCACACCAGGCAGAACCGTCAAAGGTTGGTGTAAATTCATAATTCCTCTTTCAGTTCTGATACTGCTGCGGTGCTAATATCGCAGACAGGGGGGCTAAGCTAGAACATTATCAGATACTCCAAGCTGTTCCCTGCATTAATCCTCTTAGTTTTTATAGACCCTCGGTACACGGTCGCTAATCAAACAAACCACCTCATAGTTAATGGTGCCACGCTTTTCTGCCACATCTGTCGCTGTAATGGTCTCTGCTCCGCTATTTCCAATCAACACAACCGGAGTGCCAAGGGGATAAGCCTGAGGCAGGCGCACTGTAATCTGGTCCATGGAAACGCGGCCGACAATAGGGCAGCGATGACCATCAATCAAGATATCAAATCCTTGCATATCGCGTGTCCAGCCATCTGCATAACCCAAAGGAATGGTACCAATCCACTCTTGAGACTTGCTGGTGTAGGTGGCTCCATAGCCAACATCTGCTCCAGCCTCAACCTCCTTGACATGCACCAATTCTGAGACCAGAGTCAAGGCAGGCTTGAATTCATAAGGAAGTTCCAAGACTCTTCCGCTAGGGTTGAGACCATAGATGATATCCCCCAGCCGAACTGCATTTAGAACGGTCTCGCTGTGCCAGAGAGAGGTGGCGGAATTACTAGCGTGAACGAGAGGAGGCACACTGTCTAGCTCAGATAAGATCTGATGAAAACGAGCCAGCTGGGCTTCAAACTTATGGTGGTCCGCTTCATCTGCCGTTGCAAAGTGGGTAAAAATTCCCTCTGCGACAGCCCCAGCAGTCCGCAAGCGATGGATTGCCTCCTGAGCTTCCTGACTATCACGAAAACCAATCCGCCCCATACCAGAGTCAATCTTGATATGAAAATTCAATCCTGTTAAGTCTTTTTCCGCAGCTAAAGCTAAATCCAACCACTCCAGACTGGCTACGGTCAGAGACACCTTTCCCTTTCTAGCCAGCGGAAGCGCAGCCAAATCTGACACTCCTAGCACCAGAATTTTTTTTCCAATGCCAGCTGAGCGCAGCTCCAAGGCTTCATCAATATTAGACACACAAAATCCATCTACGAGGGGCTCAATGTGCTTAGAAACCTCAATAGCTCCGTGGCCATAAGCATTGGCTTTAACGACAGCCCACTTTTCTGTCGTCTGAGGCAGATGGGCACTCAGTTGTCTAATATTAAAAGCAATGGCAGCTAAATCAATCACTGCCTTGCTGGGTCTATGCAGACTAGCTTTCATCATTTTCCTCCAAAATTACGCTGGCTGTAACTAGGCCAGCAGCGTGGCTGAGCGAGATCCAAACCTTGCCAGTAAAAGGTGACCGGCTGAAATAAGGCGCTCCCTGACGGTCATTTAAAATCTCCAAGTCCTGAAACCTAAGCTTACCGATACCGGTTCCCCAAGCTTTAGAAAAAGCCTCCTTGGCAGCCCACCGGCCAGCCAGAAATTCGATTTTCCGCTTGGCAGATAACTCCTCAAAACGAGAAAGCTCCGCCTCGGTCAGCACCTTCCTTGCAAAGCGGGCATTTTTCAGATAGGCTCGCTCAATGGCAGCCAACTCTTCTATATCAATTCCGTGTCCTTTTATCATATCATTCTCTGGAAAGGCGACAAAACTCAGCTGGGCCGCCAGCTGAGTTCGTCTTCACCCGACAGTTAGTCCTCTTTACAGGTCAAGACTGTCCCTTTCAATTTTCCTTATTTATCTAAAGTGTTGTAAATTTCTTCAATGAGCTGAACAGTATTGTCCCAGCCCAGGCAAGGATCGGTGATGGATTTACCAAAGACTTCCGGCTCATTTTGCCGGCCATCTTCCAGATAAGACTCAATCATAAAACCACGAACCGCTCTCTTAATCTTTTCGTTCCAATCCCGATTAAGTAAGGTCTGACGCACAATCCTAATCTGTTCCAGATATTGCTTGCCAGAGTTATCGTGATTGGTATCAATGACGATGAAAGGATTCTCCAAGCCCATCTTTTCATAGTAGGAAATGGCATCCAGCATATTTTCATAGTAGAAATTTGGAATGTTCTTACCAAATTCATTGGTAGCCCCACGCAGAATAACGTGAGCCAAAGGATTCCCAGAGGTTTCTACTTCCTGACCATGAAAAAGGAAAGTCTGCTTATTTTGTGCCGCATAGACAGCGTTAAACATAACACCCAGATTGCCAGAAGTCGGATTTTTCATGCCGACCGGAGCATCAATACCTGACGCCACAAAACGATGCTCCTGGTCTTCAACTGAGCGGGCACCCACAGCATGATAGCTAACCAAGTCATCTACCAGCACAAGATTGGACGGATAGAGCATCTCATCAGCCGTCGTCAGACCAGTCTCTGTAATGACGCGGTAGTGCAGCTGACGAACTGCCTGCAAACCATTGATAAGGCTAGGTGCTTTAGAAGTATCCGGCTGGTGAACTAAGCCCTTATAGCCATCCCCATTGGTCCGCGGCTTAGCAGTATAGACGCGCATTACGATAAAAATCTTATCCGCGACCTTCTTCTGCAGCTCTGACAAACGGCGGGCATACTCCAGCACAGCCTCTTCATTGTCCGATGAACAAGGGCCAATCACCAAGAGAATACGCTCGTCTTCACCACTGAGAATCTCAGCCAATTCTTGGTCTCGCTTATTTTTATGAGCCAAGGCCTGACCAGTCAGTCTGGTTCTGGACTTAATCTGCTCAATGTCAATCTTCTGACCTTTTTCTATAAATGCCATACTATTTTCCTAATGTATCATAAATTTCACGAACCAGCTGTTCTGTATTGGCCCAGCCCAGACAAGGATCAGTAATGGACTTGCCAAAGACTTCTGGTTCGTCCTGACGACCGTCTTCCAGATAAGACTCAATCATAAAGCCACGTACTGTAGCCTTAATCTTTTCATTCCAGTCCCGGTTAATCAGAGTCTGGCGAACGATACGAACCTGCTCCAGATACTGCTTACCAGAGTTATCATGATTGGTGTCAATGATGATAAAGGGATTTTCTAAGCCCATTTTTTCATACTGGGCAATGGTATCCAGCAAATTATCATAATAATAGTTAGGAATATTCTTGCCGTATTCATTAAGGGCACCACGCAAGATAGCATGCGCCAAAGGATTTCCAGATGTTTCGACTTCCTTACCTGAAAAGAGGAAACTCTGCTTGTTCTGAGCTGCATAGATGCCGTTAAACATGACATTGAGATTGCCAGACGTCGGATTTTTCAAGCCAGTCGGCAAATCCGCTCCACTAGCTACAAAGCGGTGCTGCTGGTCTTCGACCGAGCGAGCTCCTACAGCCATGTAAGAAATCAAATCATCTACCAGAGGCAGATTTTCTGGATAGAGCATCTCATCAGCCGTGGTCATACCTGTCTCAGAAATAACCCGATAGTGCAGATTGCGGACTGCCTTGATGCCGTTAATCAGACTTGGAGCGGCCGTCGCATTAGGCTGATGAATAAGCCCTTTGTAGCCATCTCCATTCGTCCGAGGCTTGGCAGTATAAACACGCATGACCATGAAAATACGGTCTTTTACTTCTTCTTGGAGAGCAGATAGACGCTTGGCATACTCCAGCACCGCTTCTTCATTATCTGAAGAGCAGGGACCAATGACCAAGAGAATGCGGTCATCCTGACCACGCAGAATTGCTTCTAACTCTCGGTCACGCTTTTCCTTGCGAGCGAGCATGTCGCCTTCTAACTTAGCAAGTTGGCGAACTTCTGCCACATCAATGGGTTGACTGGTTGCTTTAAAGGTCATCTATTCTCCTTCTTTTACGCTTACTTTTTACGGCCGTGACAGTTCTTGAACTTCTTGCCAGAGCCACATGGACAAGGGTCGTTTCTCTTTACGTTAGACAGGTCTATATTATCAGGTATATTTGCCGCCTTAGCAGAGATATTGCGGGTAGCAGTCGTACTGATAGCACGCTCTGTCCGCGGACGCTCTTGCTCATGAATCTGCGCTTTCATCATCAGACGAGTCACATCAAATTCAATGGAGCCAATCATGTCGTTGAACATACGGAAACTCTCTGCTTGGTATTCGACAACTGGGTTATTTTGTGCATAACCACGCAGTCCAACAGCATTGCGCAGCTGGTCAAGGGCGTCGATATGGTCAGTCCACTTGCTGTCCACTACGCGCAGGATCAAGACCTTCTGGAATTCACGCACTGCTTCTTCGTCTCGCAGCTTAGCAATCTGACTGTCATAGACTTCCAGTGCACGTTCAAACAGATAATCTTTGATTTCTTGGTCAGATTTGCCTTCCAAATCGCTATCTGAAATAGAATCTTCTGAAACCAAGTTATACTTAGCAAAATTTAAAATCGCTTCAATCTTTTCATCCTGATCAGAGTGGCTGCTGCCATCAACGATACGGTTGATAGTCCGCTTAATCATAGCCTGGATTTCAGGACTGAGGTCACGGTCAGCAGTAATGACATCGTGGCGCTCGGCATAGATAATTTCCCGTTGCTCACGCATCACATCGTCATACTGCAAGACTTGTTTCCGCGTATCGTAGTTATTTCCTTCGACACGCTTCTGAGCTGCCTCTACCTGACGGGTCAGCATGCCAGACTTGATAACAGAATCTTCGTCACTAAGGTTCATTCGATCCAAGAGGGCTTTAATGCGCTCTGATCCAAAGCGGCGCATAAGCTCATCTTCCAGTGACAGGTAGAACTGTGACTCACCTGGGTCACCCTGACGACCTGAACGTCCGCGCAGCTGATTATCAATCCGGCGGCTTTCATGGCGCTCTGTACCAATAACACAGAGACCGCCCAGTTCGCGAACACCTTCACCCAACTTGATGTCGGTTCCCCGTCCGGCCATATTGGTCGCAATAGTAACCGCACCACGTTGGCCGGCGTTCATGATAATTTGTGCTTCTTTATAGTGGTTTTTCGCATTAAGAACTTCATGAGGAACCCCAGCTTCCACCAATTTCTTAGAAATATAATCACTGGTTTCAACCGCAACGGTACCGACCAGAACTGGCTGGCCTTTTTCATGACGCTCTTTAACATCCTGAACAACTGCCTTAAACTTAGAATCAATACTTGGGTAGAGCAGGTCAGAATGGTCAATACGTGCTACCGGACGGTTAGTTGGAATCGGAATAACACGAATGTTGTATGTTTCGCGGAACTCTTCTTCCTCCGTCTTAGCTGTACCTGTCATGCCGGACAGCTTCTTATACATACGGAAGAGGTTCTGATAAGTAATAGAAGCAGAAGTCTTTGTTTCTTCCTGAATCGGCACACCTTCTTTGGCTTCAATCGCTTGGTGGAGACCGTCAGAGTAACGACGTCCTTCCATTGTCCGACCAGTAAACTGATCGACAATCAGAATTTCCTGATCTTCACTGACCACATAGTCAATGTCAAGGAGCATGATGTAGTTAGCTCGCAGAGCATTGTCGATAAAATGAGTCAGGGCAACATTTTCAATATCGTAGAGATTGTCCAGCTTGAAGTAGCTTTCTGCCTTATCAATCCCTGAGTCAGACAGACCAATCGTCTTAGACTGAACATCGATGATGTAGTCGTCCTTATCCAGAGATTTGACATAGTGGTCAGCCATATGATAAAGCTGGTTGGTATCTGAAGAAACCGGTCCGGATACAATCAATGGTGTCCGAGCTTCGTCAATCAGGATTGAGTCCACCTCATCGACCAAGGCATAGTTGAGTGGGCGCTGTACCATGTTTTCAGCGCGGACTACCATGTTATCACGCAGGTAGTCAAAGCCGATCTCAGCATTGGTTGAATAGGTAATGTCGCAAGCATATGCTTCTTTCTTTTCAGATGGAGACTTAGCAGCCAGATTGATACCGACAGAAAGGCCCAGCCAAGAGTAGAGTTCTCCCATTTCGGTCGCGTCACGCTCAGTCAGGTATTCGTTGACTGTGACAACGTGTACTCCTTTGCCTGCAAGGGCATTTAAGTAAACTGGCATCGTCGCAGTCAAGGTTTTTCCTTCACCGGTACGCATCTCTGGAACGTCACCATGATGGAGAACGATTCCTCCCATAACCTGAACCTTATAAGGGAAAAGGCCCAACACTCGCTTAGCTCCTTCACGGACAACCGCAAAAGCTTCAAATAAGAGCTGATCTAAAGTTTCGCCATCAGCATAGCGCTTCTTGAATTCTTCTGTTTTTGCCTGAAGTTCTTCATCAGACAAAGCTGCCATGTCGTCTTCATAAGCCAAGACCTTGTCAGCCATTTTTTCTAATTTTCTTAATTCACCTTTATCATTTTCAATGATAGTCTTTAAAATATTCGCCATTTTTTTCCTTACTATATAATAATCTTTCTGATTTTTAGAATGTTCTTTTCATTATAGCATGTTTTCCTATATCTTTCAAGAATGAAAAAAGCAAAAAAGCTCCATTAGACTGTGCTTACAGAACTGGGAGAGGTCAGGATATTCGAGGATGATTTATACATGATTAACTACGTGCTTTTTAATCTATATTTTTCTCCTCTCAGTTTAGAGTATGCTTTTACATCTTAATTGTATCGCATTTGGATTTTTTAGAGGAATCTTCAATTTGCACCTGCATAGCATGATTTATTGGCTAGCACCTTACGGAACTAGACGGGCTGACAGTTATATAAACGAAAACCAGCACCTAAAGTGTACTGACTCTAAAAAGTTAGATTTTTATGTCTAACTTTTGTAGCGTAGCACAAAGGCACTGGTTTTTTATATGGGGATACCATCCGTATTTCACTTTCCCTTAGCGGGGAATTATAATATTGGTCCTAATACTTCAAGCCCCCCCGACAAACTAGCCTTGCCAGTCAGCTGGATAGGTCACATAGATAAAGCGGGCCTTATCTCTGACAGAGAACTGAATGTCACTGCCTTTAGGGATGAAGAGTACTTCACCAGGGCCAGCTGTCATGACTTCGTCACCAACGATAATATCAAGACGCCCTTCAATAACATAGTCCACTTCATCATAGTCCAGATGCCAAGGGAAAGTTGTCTTTTCCATAGTCATCAGACCCAAGCCCAATCTTGGGCTTTCGTCTAAGGTCAGCAAGTCTCGTGTATAAACTTGATGGCTTGAATCACCTGTATCCAAGCGATCTTCTGGACGAACATCAAGACCAGGCAGAGCGATAGAAGCTACGCCTGCCTTGCTGACTTTTTTCCCACCATCTTTAGTGGCTAATTCTTCCAATAGAATCTTACGAACCAATGTTTCTAGGTCAGAACGATTAATATCTGCCATACTTCATACCTCCAAGTCTAAGCTTCCTTCTTCGTTAAGAAGAAAGCCAGTAATACCGCTGTGATACCGCCGACAAATTTACCAATCATCATCGGCACAATCATTTCCGGTTTTTGACCAGCTGTGAAGCCTAGGTGATCTCCGATAACAAAGGAAGCAGATACGGCAAAGGCTACGTTAATAATCTTACCGCGTTTGTCCATATCCTTCATCATCTGGAACATGGCAATGTTATTAGCTAGAGAAGCTACCAAACCAGCTGCACCAACTTCGTTCATTCCTAGGGATTTTCCGATAGCAGAAAGCGGTTTGTTGGCTACCTTGGTAAAGACAGCTACCAGACCAAAGGCTCCAGCCAAGGTTACGGCAATCGTTCCGACAACTTCAAAGGCTTCTTTCAGTGTCTCAGCACCTTTTGGATAGATGCTGATGAGCCATTCATTTCCAGTCAGAAGCTGCGCTGCACCAAAAGCCAAACCAAGCGTTGCCAAGATAACAATAATCTGACCAAACACTTCAAAACCTTTAATCATGGCATTAGGTGCCAAAAGCAATCCTATGAAAATCAGAGCAGATACAATGATAATCGGGATAAGATTGACAACCAAGGTTCCAAAAGGCAGACCTGGCACGAAAATTCCTCCGAGGAGGCAGCCAATCGGAACAGTTACCAAACCGTATAGGATTCCGCGAGCCAAAAGCGGACGGTCATCTTTTTCGATAATACCCAAGGCAACTGGAATCGTAAAGACGATGGTTGGCCCCATCATAGAGCCCAGTACAAAGGCAGCAAAATTTCCTACCGCCGGATCCTGAGCCAGACTGAGAGCCAGAGGAGCTCCTCCCATATCATTGGCAATGAAGGTTGTCGCAAAGATAGACGGGTCAGCGCCTACCAAGCCATACAAAGGCACGACAATCGGTTTCAAGACATCCGCCAAGAGGGGAGCGATTACCATAATCCCAGCCATAGACAGAGCCAAAGCTCCCATAGCCATGATACCTTCTTCAAATTTTTCACTTAGTCCTAGTTTGCCACCGATACATTTATCCACTGCACCGATCAGCATGAATAGAACCATGATATAAATGATAATTTCATTGATACTCATAACATTACCTTAGTTTCTAATATTCTTCATCACTGTGATAGTCAACCTTGTCAATGATAGCCACAACGACCATATCCACAGGGATATTCGTCTTATTTAGGCTCATCCGGGCAGAACTGCCAGTGGTTACCATTACTTGGTCTCCTTCGCCTGCACCGATGCAGTCGGCCACAATAAGCAGAGCTGGGTCACTTTGATGTTCATTTAGCTGCCGTTCGACCACTAAAAATTTCAAACCATTTAAATTTTCGTCTTTTCTAGTCGCCCAAAGGCTTCCTTTTACTTTACCAACAAACATCTCTACCCACTCCTTTATTCTATGATTTCTATTTTTTGACGTTTTAGATAATCTCTCGCCAAGGCTGTCACAATCATTCCTTTTTCTATTTTAAAGTTTCCATTTTCAGGTAAGCCCATTTCTCTCAGCCTCTTCTCTGTAAGCAAAACCGGCTTGCTCGGAGCCTTAGTCTTCTGGCTGACTTCTTCTGCCACCGCCCGTTTCACTTCCGGGCGAGGCTCTTCAGCCTGATCGCTTTCTAGGAGTGCTAAGAGTTGGCCTTCTTTATAAAATTGCAGACCGTAGCGAATCAGCTTTTCTCGCTGTCCCTGCAGTTCCTGATACAAGTACACTTTAGAAGATTGCTTGTACTGCTGAATAGCAAAGGCGCTGTCTGATACGAGGACTTTTTTGCCTTTCAAAAGACTCTTTAAAATGACTGCTTCCTCCACCGCTAAAGGGCAAAGGGATGAGAGTCTTAGAAAAGCATCAAAACCAAGCGACTCAACAACAACAATCTCTGCTGTGCAAGAATCTTTTACGACTTGAAAGCCTTCCCCTTCTAATAAGTCAGGAATCTTATCGCCTCCAATGACGTATACCGAGGGTTTCTGAGGCTTTTTCTTCAACTTTTCCATCAGGCGGTCTGTAATCAAATCTACCAAATGATCTAGATTTTCCATTCTTTACCTACCTTTTATTTGCTCATAGGACTTATTTTTTAATAATCCGTCCGCGTGTTCCTTTTTTGAAACCACAAGCATTGGCTTCATCGTAGTCGATATGCATATAGGTTGCAAATTTAGGACTAACACGGATGACCACATCATCAAATATCAGCGGACGAGCACCTTCTACTCTGACTTGTACAATCTCGTGATTTTTTACATTCAGACGTTCGGCATCTTCCGGTGTCATATGAACATGACGCTTAGCTACGATCAGACCCTTATCCAGACAAACTGCCTTGTCTCCATGAGCCAAGATAACACCCGGTGTTCCTTCAATATCGCCACTTTCGCGAATGGGTGCCTTGGTACCCAGCTGCAAACAGTCTGTCAGGGAAACTTCTACCTGAGAATGTTTGCGAACAGGTCCCAGAATAACCACATTGTGAAAAGCGCCTTTTGGACCGACAACCGTCAGCCTTTCTTGACTAGCGAACTGGCCTGGCTGTGATAGGTCTTTTGCTTTTGTTAATTGATAGTTGGGACCAAACAAGGCTTCCAAATCTTCCTGACTCAAATGGACATGACGTCCGCTCGCTTCTACCTCAAATGACCCCTGCAATTCTTCCTGAACTTTATCAATTACTTTATTTACCAAATTTTCTAAAGTCATTGCTGTTCTTCTTTCTCTTGTTATTAGCTTGCTATCAACCAGAGCAAGACTTCAATTGATTTTAATAATTGAGAAACCTTACAAGCAAATTGATCTCTGTCACCATCAGCAGCCTGCTCCAATTCTTTGCGCAGGAGGGTCGTTTCGATATATGTTTCATAGCAATTCAGCTGCCAAGTCGGCTCCTGATAACTCATCATAACCGTCTCTTGATCGAGCTGTCGACTGACCCGAACGGCCTGCAATTCTGCATTGCTAGGCAGGTCTGTCTGGTAATCAGAAATATCATCCAGAATATGCTGACCAACGATTTGTTCTACTATGTTCAATAGTTGGCCAACTTGCTCACACTTTTCATCCTGAAAAGCCTGATGCAAATCTCTCTGGTTCTTCAAAAAGCAAGTATAAAGTTTAGTCAGTCTAAATAGTCGTGGATACACAGCAGAGTCCTCAAGGTTTGTAATCGGTACCCTGATAGCATCAACAGCTGAGGCTGTTTTCCCTTTGGCCTGACCTGAACAGATAATTCGAATATGGTGATCATTGAGAAAACCTCTGGCTGCTGGCGTCAGTTTTTCATCTTTGTTTAATTCAAAGACACCGTTATCAGCGAGAACGGATTCTCTATAAAGCTTTCTGATCTTAGCTTCTGTAAAAACTGACATGTATTCACATCCTTCTACTCCGTTGATACTCTGTGAAAATCAATCTGATACTCTCCGAAAATCAACATTTCCTTTTAAGTATAGAGCTACCGCCCATAAGCTTCATTTTCACTGAGTATTCTATTTGCCTCAGGGGCCTGTATCAGGCCTAAACGCTATAATACAGACCCCTTCAGCAAATATTTATCTGTCCCAGATTATTTGGGCAGAATAACTTCCACTTCAGCATGTGGACGTGGAATTACGTGAACTGAAATCAATTCACCAACGTTTTCAGCTGCAGCTGCTCCAGCATCTGTCGCTGCTTTGACTGCGCCGACATCACCACGAACCATTACAGTTACCAATCCAGCACCGACTTGTTCTTTACCAATCAAAGTTACGTTAGCGGCTTTAACCATTGCATCAGCTGCTTCGATTGCGCCGACGAGTCCTTTTGTTTCTACCATTCCTAATGCATTTGCGTTTGCCATGATTGTATCCTCCAATTTTAATGTTTAATATTGACTATTTTAGTTTTTCCAATACGCGTTGAACCAACAAGGTTACCAGTTCTTCTTCGTTTGATCCGTCAACTGCTACTGCTTTTGGTTCTTCCACTGCCATATTTTCTGCTTGTCGCAGGTCTGACAGTTCAGCTGTTCCGTAAGCTACACGACGGATATTGAAGAGATTGAGCGGGCTGACATTATCAGATGTCGCGCTGCCACCCACAGCTCCACAACCCAAAGTAAAGGCTGGGAAGAGACCAGTCGTTGCACCGACACCACCTAGAGCTGCTGGCGTATTAATCAGCAGACGAGATACTGGTTTTTTCAGTGCAAATTCACGAATAATTTCTTCATTTTGACTGTGGATAGCAAGAGTGTGGCCTGCACCTTCATGATGCAAGATCTTAATACTCAGCTCACAAGCTTCCAACCAGTCCTTGACAGTGTAGAAGCCCAAGACCGGGGCCAGTTTTTCCATAGAATATGGATACTGCTTACCGACGCCAGTTTCTTCTGCAATCAAGACCCGAGCATCTGCTGGAACTGAAATACCAGCTAACTCAGCAATCACTTGCGGTGTTTTACCAACCATCTTCGGATTCATCGCACCACTCGGCTGGATAATGAAGGAGCCTAGTTTCTTAGCATCTTCAGCTGGAACAAAGTAAGCACCTTGTTTCTTGAATTCTGCTACAACCTTTTCTTTCATATCTTCTTCGACGATGATGGACTGCTCAGATGCACAAATCACACCATTGTCAAAGGTTTTAGAATCCAAAATCTGACGAACAGCTTTTGGCACATCTGCTGTTCTTTCGATGAAGGCTGGACCATTACCAGGACCTACACCGATTGCTGGTGTACCAGATGAGTAAGCTGCTTTGACCATGGCATTTCCGCCAGTCGCCAAAATCAGATTTGTATCCTTGTGTCGCATCAACTCATTTGTAGCTGCGATGGATACCCGATGAATCGCACTGATAGCTCCATCCGGACATCCAGCCGATTTAGCAGCTTTCTTGATGATTTCCACTGTTTCCTCAATACACTTAAGAGCATTTGGGTGAGGAGAGAAGACGATACTGTTTCCTGCCTTCAAGGCGATCAAAGCCTTATACATAACCGTTGATGTCGGGTTGGTTGATGGAATCAAGCCAGCAATGACACCGACTGGAACCCCAACTTCCAAGACTTTCTTTTCCTTGTCTTCGCTGAGAACCCCAACCGTTTTCATATCCTTGATTTCTTCAAGAATACCTTTGGAAGCAAGAGCATTTTTCAATACCTTGTCTTCCCAGCGGCCAAAGCCAGTTTCCTGAGCCGCCATTTTTGCTAGGCGTTCACGCTCATCATAACAAGCTTTCGCTACTACTTTTACAATGGTATCAATTTGCTCTTGGCTCATTTTAGCAAGTTCTTGTTGGGCTTTCTTTGCATCCCGAATCAAATTCCTTACTTCCTGAATCGATACCAAATCTTTATCTTCTAAAAACATCCGCAATTACTCCTCTCCTATTGTTTCCATCAAAGTCTCAACGAGAAGTTTCTTGTTGGCAAATTTTATTTCTTTCTTGCTGAGACGGATACCTTCTTGATGATAGGCAAGGCTGCGTAGTTCGACGACTTTTAGTTTTTCCAGTTTTTCTCTGGTGTAGGTCCTTGTCTCTCCTTCAAGCTTCTCTGCTGGTTTAGCCTTAGTTTCCTTTACAGGCTGAGGCTTTTCTTCGATTTTTTCTGAAGGGATTGTTTCCGCCGTAGAAGCAATCTCTTTTTTAGCTGTTTTACTATTTCTCTTTGGTGCAAAGAGAATGTCTGTCTGGTTATCCAACCTAGAAATTACATGGCTGGCCAGATAGTAAGGTTTATCCTGTACCAACTCAACTGCCGCATCAACCGCTGAGCGGACTGCACTAACATCGCCTATTAATTGAACTGTATTCAAACCAGCTTTGACCGTTTCAATATTAAGCAATGATACATTGGCAGCCTTCAAAGCCGCATCTGCCGCAACTACAGCACCTAGATAACCTTTTACTTCAATTAAACCTAGTGCTCTATCTGCCATTTAATCAACCCCTAATCAATAACTTTTAGGATCATTTGCTACTGCGATAACTGCATTCGCAAATGCGTCGCAGGCAGCTCGGCATGCTGACTGTGATCCGACCAGAAGGCCGCCGGCAAAGTTGGTTTCGCTCGGTGGTCCATAGAAGGCGCCAACCTGCACATCTGCCGCTTTCAAAGCTGCATCCAGTGCCACCATAGCTTCACCCGGTGGAGCAATCAAATAAGCAATTGCTGTTCCTTCTTCTGCATTAGCTCCCTCTGACAGGTAAGAGCCCGCACGAGAGATACAATGAGCAAAATAAGGAATGCTGTCATCATCATTGGCACTGTAGAAGCTAGCCCCATTTTCGATTTCATAGACTGCTACATCCAGACCGCTGCGAACTTCTTCTGGGTTTGGACCAGCCAAGATACCGATGACTTCACCAGCCAGCTTAGTTGAAGCGTTGCCTGCACCAGCGTACATACTGCGAGCATAGACTACTTCGACATCTGCTGCCTTGGTTGCTTCATCCAAGGCTACATAAGTGACATCATCACAGTCAGAAGTGATAATTCCCAGGCTTCTGTGATGTGGTTTAAGCTCCAAAGAAGCTGCCAAACCTGCATCCACGTTCGAAATCAGAAGGGCACTTAATACACTTGCACCTAATCGATCATTTTTCAAAGCCACTACCTCCTATTATTTCAAATCAATTCCTGATTTCTTATTATCAAGAATCTTCTTAATGATTTCTGCTACATAGGCTCCAGCTTCAACGGCTGGTGTTCCGCCTTTATGAATATTGGAAACAACGGTCCGTTTCGCTTCCGGCATGCCAACTGTTGGCTTGTAAGCCAAGTAAGCACTCATGGACTCAGCTGTTACCAGACCTGGACGCTCACCAACCAGCATACAGATAACTTCTGCACCAGTCAGCTCTGCGATTTGGTCCATAGCCGCAACCCGAGCATGCTTGATAAAGAGCACTTCACCAAAGTCCAGTCCGAACATTTTCAGACCTTGCTTCAGAGCTGGCAGGAAGTCTTTGACATTAGCCTCGATAGCTGATGAGCTAAGACCATCACCAACGATAATCTGAACCTTGGCATTAGGTTTGCATTTTTCCTTGATAATCGCCTGCTGATCTTCAGGGAAGATGCGGCCAAAATCTGGACGTGTCAAGTACTCATCCTTAGTTGCTGCCTTGGTCTGTACAGGAATGAAGCCCATTTCCTTGACAAAGTCATCTGATACATAGGAGAAGACCGCATCCTGAGCTGCCGCATGGTCTGCACGGAAACGCAAAACACTTTGTGTCTTGTAGCGATCACCTGCCCGCCATAAGCCCAGACGTGCCGGAGTAAATTTCTTAATCTTCCGGTAGGCTTCTTCATTGATGGCATTCGGAATCAAGAACTGTTCCTGGATATCTACTTCTGTTATATCTGGAATGACGCCATCTTCTATCACTGAAGTGTCTTGTTTGACTTCTTCCTGCAGAGAAACTGCAGATTTTTCAACTTTATTCTGGTCAGTCGCTGCTGTTTCTTTAGCAGCTGAGTCGCCGCCCATCTCATTTAACAATGAGCGAATCATTTCTTTTAATTGCAATTCATCCACAATGATTTCCTCCTTGCTAATTTTGTCTCATAAAGATGGAGCCGTCTCCGCCGATTTCTGTCAGGTGGCCATCTTCCATCAAGCCCATCTTTTCCATCCACTCTTCAAATTCCTTGATTGGACGTTTATTGAGAAGTGAACGCATGGTTGCTGTTTCATGGTAACCAGTTGTTTGATAGTTAAGCATGATATCGTCACCATGAGGAATCGCCATGATGTAGTTAACATTAGCTGCTCCGAGAAGAACCAAGAGATTTTCAGCGTCGTTTTGGTCAGCCTTCATGTGGTTAGTGTAACAGATATCACAACCCATTGAGATACCAGTCAGTTTGCCCATGAAATGGTCTTCCAAACCAGCACGGATAACTTGCTTAGAATCATAGAGATATTCAGGTCCGATAAATCCAACAACGGTATTTACCAAGAATGGATCGAAGCGTTTAGCGAAACCATAACAACGAGCTTCCATAGTCACTTGGTCTGCTCCATGGTGAGCGTCAGATGAAAGTTCAGAACCTTGACCTGTTTCAAAGTACATGACATTCGGTCCAGCAGCTGTTCCCACTTTCAGAGCTGTATCCCAAGCTTCTTGAATGATTTTAGCATCAAAACCAAAAGCTTCATTTCCTTTTTCAGATCCAGCGATAGACTGGAAGACCAATCCTGTCGGAGCACCTTGATTCATGGCTTCAATCTGAGTAGTAACGTGAGCTAGCACACAGTGCTGAGTTGGAATCTTGTACTCTTCGATAAAGTCGTTAAACTTATGTAAGACCCGCTTGACGCTTTCTACTGAGTCGTCTACTGGGTTCAATCCTAAGAGAGCATCCCCACATCCATAGGCAAAACCTTCCATAGTAGAAGCCATAATCCCGTCTGGATCGTCTGTGGTATGGTTTGGTTGAAGACGAGAAGAGAATGTTCCCGGCATACCAATCGTTGTATTGGCATGTTTGGTAATGACAATCTTATTGGCAGCTACAATCAAGTCCAAGTTGGTCATCAACTTAGCAACCGCTGCTACCATTTCAGAAGTCAACCCACGAGACAGCCACTGAATGTCCACGTTCTTAGTCTTGTTATCCAAGATCCATTCACGCAGCTCTTCTACTGTCCAGTTCTTAATCTTTTCGTAAGTACGAAGATTGACGTCGTCAATGATAATCCGTGTTACTTCATCTTCTTCATAAGGCACTACTGGATTATTGAACAAATCAGACAGTTTCAGCTGAGCTAGTACAACCTTAGCAGCGACACGCTCTTCGGCAGATTCTGCTGCTACTCCGGCTAGCTGATCCCCGGATTTGTACTCATTGGATTTGGCCAGCACTTCTTTTACGGATTTAAATTCGTAAAGCCGACCAAACAATTTTGTTTTCAAAATCATGGATTACTTCCTCCTTTGTGTAAATAAAAGTTTAATTAAACACCAATGTTTTCACGACAATCGGTAAGACCGAGCCTTCAATGACTGGATTACCAATATCGATATAGTCACCATTCTGGACATCCACTGAGTCAATGCAGACAAATGGATAATCCTTAGGCAACTGAGCAAAGAGACATTGACCTAAAACCTTAGCCATATCTTCTCTGACCACCACTAGCAACGGAATTTTCTTTTCAATGCTTTCGCTCATTCCACTGACAATAGCCTCTGCGTATTCCAAAACTCGGGCGAAGCTTGGGCTTTTTTCTCCATTGATTGCCAAAGCCACCTGCTGGACTTCATTTTCCAGTGTGAACCAGGCTACCTTGTCCCTGATAATCTGCTGCAGTCCCTCCTTGTCCTCATGCTCATCAGAAGCAGCCAGTTTGAGAACTGGAATGTTCTTAATAGGAAGGATATCGGAGATGTAGGTAATGGTACTGCCGCTGACATCGGTCGTATGGCTGCCCGCTCCAACAACGGTTGCCCGGATGGTCTCAGCTGACTGGATGACTTTCTTTTGATCAAAAATCTTGGATTTGCTCAGTGCCCTGCCTAGCAGGATACCGATATCCCCATAGCGGAAATCATCCGCCGAGGTCGTTTCCAAGTATATTCCATCAGCTACACCACCAGAGAAAGATACGCAGTGGAGATCATAGTTCAACTTGAGACCGTGGTTGGTCTGTAGGAGCTCATAGTAAGGACTGTGATTGTCAATTCCTACAGACTGTTCTAATACGGAGACCATTTCTTGAATCAGCCGATCCAAATCAGCCCGATGGACTGTTTCACCAACTGCCAGCTGAAGCCCCTGCTCTGCAATGATAGTCTGCAGTTTTGGAGCAATATAGCTAATCCGCTGGGTCTGCGGATCCATCTTTATTAGCCGACCTCCGATATCAAAACACCCTGTATCAATCACATCTCCTTCTCGGAAAACTGCCAGATTGGAAGTCCCCCCACCAATATCAATATTGACGACTGATGTATGATGCTCTTGGGAATACTGATGACTGCAGGCCCCTTTACCAGCGATGATACTCTCAAGGTCTGGGCCGGCCGTCGCAACGACAAAGTCACCAGCATAGCCACTCAGGGCTTGCAGCACCTGACTGGCATTTTCCTTTCGAGCTGTCTCACCAGTAATGATGACTGCCCCCATCTGAATATCTTTTTTCTGAATGCCTGCCTTCGCATACTCATTCAGGACAAAGTTTTTGATCTTATCCACCTCGATCAAAAGTTGATCCGAAATTGGCGTGAAGATAATTTCACTTTTATAAAGAACTTTTTTATCTGTAATATAGACACGAGGAATAGTAAACACAGAAGCAATATTCTCGATGGTAAGCTCTGATAAGATCAGCTGTGTAGTGGCTGTCCCGATATCGAGCCCCACACTCAAAATTTTATCTGACATACTAAAAACCTCCAAAAAAAGACGCTCAAAGCAATGCAAACAAACAGAGTTCATTTACATTCTTCAAGCGTCATTGCTTTTTCGACTGACATCATTGTTAGTCTGGTAGTATTTATTTTTTAAAACGAATGGTCGTTGTCGTCCCCTCATGGTCTGAGTGGATAGACAAGGTTCCAAACAATTTTCCTTGGACAAAGCGCTCCACCAAGAGTAGACCCAGATGATTCTCAAAGGAATGCTCTTGATTGTAACCGCTACCATTATCCAGTACTTTTAAAGTTATTATATCATTTTTAAGTCCAACCTGCAAACGGATTTGCGGTTTTTCTGGATTTTTTTTGTCCTTAAAAGCATGTTCATAGCTGTTCTGCAGTAATTCATTGACGATTAGCGCCAGTGAAGTGGCCCGGCTGCTGTCGAGACAGAGTTCCGGTTCCAGACTGTAGGTCAGGGTTATTTCCCTATGCCCAGAAAAACAGCGCTGAACATTTTCGATAACTTTCTTCAGCAGATGCTCAATCTGAATGCTGTCATCCTGCTGAGAAGACAGGAGCTCGTGAGTCGCCGCTATGGAGAGCACACGATTCATACTGTCATTAAGAGCTTTTTTGGTGTCTGTTCCTGGACTTTGCTGAGCCTGCAGTCGCAGCAAGGAAACAACGGTTTGCAAGTTATTCTTTACCCGATGGTTCATTTCACGAATGGTAGTTGTATGGGTTAAGAGCTGCGCTTCCTTTTCCTTGATGTCTGTAATATCCTTACAGATCATGACCACATTTTCACTCTCAGCCAGCAGGTAGCGCTTGACCAAAAAGCAATAAGTGCCATAATGTACCTCAACTTGGTGAGGTTTTTCTTGAGGGGCTTGCGGTCCCAGTTGCTGGATTTCTTCAAAAGTCAGACTGTCTAAGACTAAATTGCTGTAGTGCATTCCCTCAATCGAGTCCATATAGCCCAGCTTATGACGATAAGAGTCGGCAGCTGCTTGATTGAAATACTTGAGATAACCCTGCTGGTCAAAGACCAGACAAGCTTCGTCAATATGATCAAATAAAACAAACTGCTCTTGAGCTGAAATCTCAGGAGTGCTCCGTAACTCAAAACTGTCGTTCTCTTTATCTAAAGAAAAGTGGTCCGGTAAAGTCTGAGGAGCATTTCTTTCGATAATCAGCGTTCCGATGACGCGCTCTTCTCTCACTATTGGAAAGACCGTCTGGTGGATGGCTAAGCCCTCCTGCGATCTGGCCGAAAGCCCTATCGAAGGAGCGCCCGTCTCCAAGGTCCGGATAACACCTGGCTCATTTTCCAGATAGGCCATAGCACCTACGACCGAGTTTTCGTACAAGCTGAGCTTGCTTTCCGGTTTTTTGTGAAAGATGACAATGGCATGTTCCGAAAAGATATTCTTTACGTCAATGAAGACATCTTCATTAGCATAAGCTGAGTTTTTCAATAATTCGTCAGCCTCTTGGACAAGATGCTCGATATCAGCCTCATCCAAATTTGTCTGTTCCTGACAAAGCTGCTTTATCTTATCTTTATACATCATTACACATCATCTTGGAGCACCAGCAATTTAGCAATCTCAATCATTGGCACTCTCTTTTGCATACTAATTGTCCGAATGCGCTTGAAAGCTTCTGGCTCTGATAAATGATCACGAGCCATTAGCAAGCCTTTGGCCTTTTCAATCACAATCCGATCGTCTATCTTTTTCGACAGCTTGACCATTTCATTGGACATCTGCTGAAGCTGGCGCCCCTTCTCAATGCAGACCCCTACCATTGGAATCAAGGACTTGGCATCCAAAGGTTTAACCAAGTAAGCACTAATCCCATTGGTTTTAGCTTTTTGAACATAGTGTTCATCGCTGTAGGCTGACAGTAGAATCACACTGTAGGCTAAAGCGTCTTCGAGTATTTTCTTACCCGCTGTCAGGCCATCCAGAAGCGGAAGCTTGATGTCCATCATGACCAAGTCACAACGATATTTCTGACACAAATCAATAGCCTCAAAGCCATCGGATGCCTCAGCCACCACTTCATAATCAGCTGCCTCTAATATATTTCGGATATCTAATCTTACAATTGGATCATCATCAACAATTAGTATTCTGCCTTTCATACTTCCCCTCGACAGTTTGATTTTTTATGTCCGCGTTACGACAGTGCTGGAGAAGCCCAAAATCTCTTCCAGACCTTGTAAAACGGCAATGAGAGCTGCCTCAACAGAAGAAACGTCACCTGTCATCACGACAGAGCCGCTGAAACGATCCACAAAACCAACTTGAACATCCGCAGCCTTGGTCGCAATATCAACCGCAATGATAGCCGCTTCACTCGGAGTGATCGTCAAGATTCCAATCGCATCCTTGATTTCTGCCTGCAATCCCAATTTTTCAAAAATGACTTCATCAGGATTTGCGATAAGGTGCGCCAAGGTCACTTGTTTCCCAGGAACGTATTCCTGTATCATTCTTTGTTTTTCTTCCAATTTAGTAAACCTTCTTCATGATTTTAAACCTTCAGAAGTGTACTGCATGCTCTTAATCATTATACAATAATTTTGGCATAACAGCAATTCAGAGGATTAAAACGCTTTCTCTAATACTTTAAGCAGCTCTTCTGCCGTAGGGACACGAGGGTTAGTCGGAGTACAGCCATCATGCAGAGCAGCTTCTGAAATTTCTACCTTGTACTGAGCAAAAGCATCTGCTTTCACACCATATTCTCTGAGAGAAGTTGGCATCTCCAGCTTTCTTTGCAGTTTCTTGATGGCTTCAACCAGCTGTCTTACTCCTGACACAGGGCTTGAAGCACTGCATCCCAGTAGTTTGGCAATATCCTGATAGCGGCTTGCTACAGTCTTGTCTGTCGCCTGCCGGTTCCGATTGTTGAATTCGATACCAGCATTATATTGAATGACATGGGGCATTAAAATACTGTTTAAACGACCATGAGGTACATGGAACTTAGCACCTGCCGCATGTGCCAGACTGTGATTGATACCCAAGGAAGCTGTGTTAAAGGCCATACCAGCCAGAGTGGATGCTGCATGCATCTTTTCACGCGCTTCTACATCCTGACCATTTTTGTAGGCTTTAGGCAGGTATTCAAAGACCAGCTTGATTGCCTTTTCAGCCAAGGCATCAGAGAAGTCCGTAGCCTTGGTCGAGACATAAGCTTCAATGGCATGGGTCAGTACATCCATTCCAGTGTCAGCCGTGATGTTACCAGGAAGTGACAGAACCAAATCCGCATCTAAGATCGCAACATCCGGAAGGATTTCTTTGGTCACTAAAGGATATTTGGTACCTCTCTCTGCATCCGTGATGACAGAAAAGGACGTTACTTCAGATCCAGTTCCGCTTGTCGTCGGAATGGCGATGAGAATGGCCTCTGAGAAAGCACCCTGCTTCTTGGCAAAATAATACATAGCCTTGGAGGCATCAATGGCAGAGCCTCCGCCAATAGAAAGCACAATGCTGATTGGCTTGTCTCCTGCACTCTTGATACCAGCCACAACCGTTTCGATTGGCGGATCAGGCACAATATCTGTGAAAACAACAATATCATTGCTGTCATCAAAGTTGGCTAAGATAGCATCCAGCGTGCCAGATGTCTTCAAAAAAGGATCGGCAACGACTAAAATATGCTCGTTTTTATAATGACTTAATTGCTGCAGAGCGCCCTTGCCCACATGCAATTCAGTCTTATAGGAAATCTTATACATCTTTTCTCCTTTCTGTTGTATCTATTTTTAAACAAAAAGAAACTATATGAAAATAAGACTGCTCCCCTACACACGTCACAGCATTTTCATATAGCTTCATTGCTTATTTATCTTCAGTACCCCTTTGTACTATATTGAATTATAACACAAAAGCGCTTTCAAGGCAATGAAAAAGTCATTAATATAAGAAGTTTTTAGTGCCGCATCTCCTTACAAAGCCAAGCTTATTTGAAGAATTAAATTTTTATTAAAATTTAGTTCATTTTCCTTGTAATTCCCTGTGAAAGGTGTTATAATTTAGTTACTAGGAAATTGATTTTAGTACTTTTAAGGATATGGAAGTCTGGTGCAAATCCAGCGCGGTCCCGCCACTGTGATAAGCTTTTCAGCTTTAAGTCAGGTCTTTATTCTTAAATTTTAGTAGATTTCATGCCTCGATGTAAGGTAGTGATGTCAGTTTGGAACAAACATTTTAGCTTAGTTTCCATTATTGACTCTACGTTTAAGTACGTTAATTTTCTAAAGATGAGGTTTCACTTGTCTTTCTGCAAAGGAGCAGAGTCAATAATTGGAAAGCTAGTGCTAATCAACGAAGCTTAGCATGAAGATACAATGATGTATAGGCAGCTTTCTTTTTTTTAGAAAATCAAAATAAGTTCTGTCCTTCCAAGACTCAGTAGGAGTCAATTTGGAAAGACAGAACTTTTTCTGTTTCTTTTTATCACTGGCGCTTGCTTGCCCAACGCTCAACATCCGCCTTGGTGATATTGTGGAAGACCTTGGCACCTCTTTCATAGGCGATGTCTTCCTGGTTTTTAGTAAAGTTGATTACTCGAGCCAAGGCAAAGAAGTAATCTGATAGACGGTTGACAAAAATCAGGACATTATTGTTAATTTCTGTAGTCCACATAGCCCCTACGATATGACGCTCTGCCCGTCTTGCAATGGTCCGAGCCACATGAATCATGGAAGCAATCTCGTCACCGCCTGGCAGGATAAACCTTTCCAGAGCCGGTGGAATTTCTGCGTAGGTATCAATCCTCTCCTCAATCCAGTCAATCAGCTGCTGATCGACTTTGTAAGGGTAAACTCCTTGAGGAGTAGAGAGGTCTGAACCACAGTCAAAGAGATAATGCTGCAGCTGGAGCAGCTCATCTCTCAGCTTATCATCCTTGTCCAGCTTGGTAATAGTATAACCAATCCAAGAGTTCAGCTCATCAATGGTTCCGTAAGCATTAACTCGTTCCGCATCCTTGGCGACACTTTGGCCACCAACTAGCTTGGTCAAGCCCTTATCACCTGTTTTTGTATAGAGTTGCATATTTTTCCTCCTTTAAGTCACATTTTTGCGAATATCAACATAATCTTCTTCTTTCAAGCTGCCTTCTGCAAACGTTGGCATGTGCTCCATGGTATAAACAGCATTTTCCAGCAGAAAGAAAGCCAAAGGACAACCCGAGCCTTCACCCAGTCGCATGTCCAGCAAAAGCATGGGCTCCAGTCCTAGAAAGTCACTGACCAGTCTGTAAGCAGGCTCCGTCGATGCATGAGAAGCAAAACTATAGTCCAAGACATGAGGAGTCAGCTGATGGGCAATCAAAAGCCCCGTCAGAGAGATAAGACCATCCACTACACAAGGCAACTGATAGTGGGCACAGGCAAGATGAGTGCCTGCCATAGCCAGCATATCTAGCCCACCAAGCTTAGCGGTCAGATCCAGAATATCTCCATAAGGAGCGTGACGATCCAGACACTGCTGAATAATGGCTGTTTTATGAGCCTTCATATCCTGAGTCAGACCAGCTCCATAGCCTGTGACGTCTTCTGCTTTAAGGCCGAGAACCGCTGCAATGACAGCAGCTGAGGTGGTGGTGTTGCCAATCCCCATTTCTCCTGTTCCAAAGAGACGATAGCCGTCTTTGATCAAGGCCACTGTCTTCTTGTAGCCGACTAGAATTGCCGCTATAGCCTGCTCGCGAGTCATGGCCTGCTCCTCGAGCATATTACGCGTCCCATGACAGACCTTATCCTCATTCTCCTCAAAGATATCCTTCTTGCAGCCAATGTCTACCAGACAGATGTCAGAACCTGCATGTTTGGAAATAGCACACAAGCCTGACTTCCCTGCTAGAATATTGCGAGCAACAGTATAGGTCGTTTCCTGAGGATTGGCAGAAACGCCTTCAGCCACAATGCCATTATCTGCCACGTAGACGAGAACAATCTTCTTCTCCAAATCAATGGGACCAGAAAATATAGCATACAAGCGAGCATAGATGGTCTCAAGCTTTCCCAAGGAGCCCGGCGGCTTTCCTAGCTGATCACAGTAGCGCTGGCCTTCTTGAAGCTTGTCTTTATCTATCGGAAGAATCTGCTCAATAATTTTTTCTAAGTCTTTCAAACTAGTCTGTCTCCTCCCTGACCGGCTGCACCCCTTCAAAAATAATCCTACTCAAGGTCCGAGTCTGATAATAAGCGCCACTGGCTGAGCGAGCTAGTTCAGCCTCTAGCTTGGGCAAGATTTCTAGCTGTTCCCTGTTCAGCAACAGACCAACCAATGTACCACTATGGGCAACATTGAGGCCTAAACACTGGTGTTCTTTTACCAAATTCAGTAATTCTTTCAGATAGGGTTTGGGCAGCCGTTGGTTGTTCAACAAAGCACTATAGCTCGCTAAATGGCCAATCTTTTCCAAACTCTTCTCCTGACAAGCCTCCTGAAAGAGAGGAAGCAAACGCTTAGACTCCTCAGCCGGATAGCTAGGACTGTCCTTCATCCGAACCAAGTCAAGAGTTGTCACCATCTCCACAGGCTCCAAGATATAAACATAGAGCTCCGGTCGCCAGTCTGTCTGCCAGACCACTTGACCAGTCAGGGGATTAATGACCGTCCAGTCCGCAAAAGCCACCGAGTCAGTAGGCTCAATCTTGGCACAGAAACGAGTCAAATCTGATGCCTTTAGAAGCTGCTTTTGTCCCAGAGCAGCTGCCTGCAGGCAGCTAATCATATCAGCAGTGCTGCTAGAATAGCCCTTGCTGATAGGCAGGTCTGACTCCTGAACAAAAGAGAAAGCATTGGCCACAGGCAGGAGCTCCAAAGCTCGCCTTACCTTTTCACCTTGGGGTCTCCCAGCGAGAGACGAAGCTCCGTCCAATCTCACTCGACTTCGCTTCTCAATCCCATAGGAGAGCAAGATCTCCTGCTCTCCTACTAAACCTTGAAATAATTCACCGCAGGAACCTGGACAGGAAACAATTCCCTTAGTCATAAGGAGCCTCTTTCGCCAAGACCTCTGTCAGACAAGCCAGAAGCTGTTCATTTTCCTGATGGTTGCGGATGGCTATGCGGTAATGCCAGTCTGTCAGATCATGATAATTTTGACAGGAACGGATAAAAATCTTTCTCTGCCGAAGCTCCTGACGCAGATCCTGCCGACCTAAATATTCAAAGAAGATATAGTTGACACTAGGCTTGACCGGCCGAATCTGTGAAAATGCAGTCATTCCTTGAAAAAGGAAATCTCTTTCTACTCGAAGCCACTCCTTGGTAGCTTCCTGATAGGCCTGATCCTCCAAAAGGACAGGCAGGGCGTGATCCGCCATAGCATTGACCGACCAAGGAGCGCGGTTCCCCTCTATCTCATCAAAGCAAGTTGGATGACAGCTGAGAGCATAGCCCAATCTCAGACCAGGAATAGCATAAAACTTGGTCAGAGACCGCACCACTACTGTATTTGGATAGGTGGCCAGACAGGAGACGAAGCTATAGTCCTCCTCATCGTTCAGAAAGTCTATAAAAGCCTCATCTAGTATCAAAAAGATTTGCCGTTCCTGCAGGTCCTCAGCCAGCTTTTCTAACTCAGTACGCCGAATCAAGGTACCCGTCGGATTATTGGGATTGCAGATGAGTACAGCGTCTCCTGCAGTTAGTGAATCCAAGGCTGGCAACATGTCATCTAGATTCCACTCATAGGATGGGGAAGGGAGGCTAAAGCGCTCCACCTTGGCCTGCACTTGCGAGAAAGCTTTCTCATATTCCATGAAAGTAGGGCTCAGAGTCAGGACTGTCTTTGGACGCAGGAAGCGGGCCAGCTCATAAAAGACTTCTACCGCACCATTTGCCAGCAGGACATTGTCCTTTTCTAGTCCATGATGATGTGCCAAAAGCTCTCTGGAGTGGCTGTAGCTGATGTCTGGATAATGAACCAGCCAATCAATGGACTCGGTCAGACAAGCCCTCAGCTTTTGAGAAATCCCCAGAGGATTGATATTGGCACTGAAATCCAGACAGTCTTCTAGAGAAAAACCCAATTCCTCAGCCAAAGCTGCCGCATTTCCCCCGTGCTCTACTTTCATAAATAGACATTCCTTCCTCGTTTCCTTGTTAGAATCTAGTATACCATATTCGGCTTTTCGTCCCTAGTCTGACTCCAGATAAGCCTGGAGACGGTCAATTCCTTCATTTTCCGTCGCTGATATTTCAAAAATTTCCTTGGCTCCAGCCGCTTTCAGCTGCCGTCGTGCTTTTTCGATTTGCTCCGGCTGTTCAGCCATATCAATCTTGGTGACAATGCCAATCACTTCTTTATTGAAGAGGGAAGAAAAGCCTTGAGGAAAGGTCTGCATCTGATTGGAAGCCGCCACCAATAGACCAATCACATCAGCTTCTGTTGCTGTCACGTTCAGAGCATTATAATACTTACGATGCTGGAGAAATTCTCCAGGCGTGTCAATGATGGCATCATAGAACTCAATAGCCTGAGTCTTAAAGTAGCTTAGCTCCAAGCCTTTCAGTCGCTGGGTCAGAGTAGTCTTACCCACTCCGACTGGACCGACAAACATGATTTTTTTCATATTTTGCATCCATTCCTCTCTATGACAGGGAACTGCCCGCTATTTGCTGAGCTGGGCTTCCTTACTATCTAGTTTGATAGTTTCCCTGCCATTGAGCAGTACACCTTTATTTTCATCACGGCCTTGCAGATAGTAAAGGGCATCTTCTTGGCCGTAAGTTTCAATTGCCTTGGTTTGCAAAAGACCGATTCCCTTGCTAGGATCTCTCAGAAGATTGAAGATGATACCCATTTGCAGTTTAGGGAAGTCCTTGAGCATAGCATAGTCGCCATTACTGTCACCAGCAATCAGGATTGGTTCTTGATTGTCATGATTGACAGCAATCAACTTCTTGATGGTTTCTGTCTTGCCCTCACCTTGAGTCTGAGCATAATTGGTATCGTATTCTGGCTGAATCACACCCTTATCATCCTTTTTCAGGCGCATAGCAGTGACATTTTCTTTAGGAATATTGTAGCCATACTTAGAATTGCTAGCATAAGGGATAATCACATCGATATAAGACGCTGAGCAGATATAGACATCAATGCCGTTGGCCATCAGAGTCTTGTAGAGATTTTGCATTTCCTTGACTGAGCGAACACCGCGCTTAAAGGTTACAGTGACTTGGCCTGACTCACCTTTCAAGCCTTCAGGACTTTCCCAAGTTTCAGAAGTCAGCTTGTCCTCAAGAGCTTTGTCAATAGACTTTTCAGATAGGGCTTGAACTTCTTCAGAAGTCATACCTGCATAGAGGTAGGTCACCCATGGATAGCTAATATCCGAACTGAAGGTGTCACCAATCGCTTCGTAAAGATAGCGGAGTTTAGCAGCAAAGTCTTGGTATTCATCGGTCTTTTTGACTTCTTCCAGAGACTTGTCCCCTTGCATTCCCTTATAGCTATTATAAATAGCCGTGTAGTCAGAAAGCAAGTCGGCCGCAATCTTGTCAATGTTCACTGGCTCACCATCTTTATTATGGAAATCTTCAACAAAATCGTCGCTCGGTATATTGGTCCGCACTGCTTGGTCAAATTCTTCCGGCGTCATCTTAAAGGCCAGATTTTCAATTTGATAGGTAAAGGTTGCTTCGCCAATATCGTTAATGACTGTCGTATTGTCCCAGTCAAAGACGGCATAAGGTTTTTTATTTTTATCATAGGTAGAGCTGGTGTTCCCATTTTCCTTGATGAGCTTGGTCAGACGGGCATAAAGCTTGTCTTCCCAGACGCCCTTATCCAAAGTCTTAGCCTTGTCCTTATCTGTTGTCTCCGTCTTAGCCGAGGATGACTCAGTCGTCGTCTTATTATTCCCCGCTTGACAAGCTCCCAGAAGCAAAGCCAAACTACAAAGCAGCACAATTCCTTTTGTCCGCATAGAAACAATCCTCCATAAAAAATAATAGTGCGCAAAAAAATGGCATAGAAAACCCCTTTGATTCTGAAACACTCGCTTCATTGCGATCAAATCAGGCTTCCTTGCCATTTTCTATACTGTTATTATATTATAAACTATCTGGCAGACTTTGTCAATGAAGCGCTTTCAAATTTGTAAAAAAATAAAGGCAGAGAAATTATTTCTCTACCTTACTGATTAAAATGCATATACTCTAATCTTCTCAACAAACGTATTGGAGGAAACCAAACGTATTCAAGACTAGACAGATAATCCCCTTCAATTCTACCATTTTTCAGGCACTTGATTTCTCCAGCCTGTGAAAACTTGTGCATAGCCCAATAGATACAAGGGCGTCAATGCGATGCTCAAGCCTACTAAGGCAATAATCATATAGATTCCTGACAGCATAAACAAGCGAGTGATGACTGCTACTGCTGCTGACAGGCAGCACAGGACGATGGCATGAATCTGCAAAATATTGATCTTTTGTTTCTGTTCAAAATATCTCAATTTTGAAACGATTACCATCTGATAGAGCAAATTGATCAGCTGATAAGACAAGCTGAGTATGATAAAAATCATAAAAAATGCTAAGTAGTTCTCACCAAAAAAGATGGAACCCCAAAAAAGCAATTCAAAATGAAGAAATAGGTAAGAGCTGGTCGGAACGACCTGCAGCACCTTGGTATCAAAAAACTTTTGGAAGAGTAAAAAGGCCAGGAACAAAATAAGCGCGTGAACGATAGTAAAATGCATGACCATCATGCTCCGCTCATGCATCTCACCGCGTAAGAAAATCGAAACGATAGATACCAGTGAGATAAAAAACAACTCAATTAAACCAGCCTTATAAAAATCTAAGTTTCTGATTGGATTACAATCCGTAACAAGAACATTCAAAAATTCATAATATCTCTTTTTCATATTATAACTCCCATTTATTAAAAAAATTCCCTAAACTTTGCGGAACTTTCTATAAAAAATTTCCACATTTCATTATATCATATAGGCTACAGGATTAGGAAGTCTTATAAAATATTGGTATATCTATATAGGAGGCAGCCCTTTCTCAATCATTCGCCAAGTTGGCATTTTTCCGCTATAATAGTAAGGATGAACATCAAAGAAGAAATTATTAACTTAGCAAAAGAAATCGGGATTTCTAAGATTGGCTTTACGACAGCGGATGATTTTGACTATCTGGAGAAGTCGCTGCGCTTGGCTGTAGACGAAGGGCGAAATTCAGGATTTGAACATAAGAACATTGAGGAGCGGATTAAGCCTAAGCTGAGTCTAGCCTCAGCCAAGACCATCATCTCTATCGCAGTCGCTTACCCCCACAAGCTCAAGCAGCAGCCTCAGAAAACAACCTACAAGCGGGGCAAATTCACCCCTAACAGCTGGGGACTAGACTACCACTATGTCCTGCAGGACAAGCTGGACCGGCTGGCACGAGGAATCGAGGAGTTGACTGCCGACTTTGAGTACAAGGGCATGGTGGACACGGGCGCCTTGGTCGATACTGCTGTAGCCCAAAGAGCAGGAATCGGCTTTATCGGCAAGAACGGCTTGGTCATCTCCAAGGAATTTGGTTCTTATATGTTTTTGGGAGAGCTCATCACCAATCTGGACATCGAGCCTGATCAGCCTGTCGACTACGGCTGCGGAGACTGCAATCGCTGCGTGACAGCCTGCCCTACTTCCTGCCTGATTGGCGATGGCAGCATGAATGCCAAGCGCTGTCTGTCCTTTCAGACTCAGGACAAGGGCGTCATGGATCTGGAATTTCGCAAGAAGATTAAGACGGTCATCTATGGCTGTGATATCTGCCAAATCTGCTGTCCTTATAATAAAGGCTTGGACAATCCGCTCGCAACAGAAATTGACCCCGACCTTTCTCATCCGGAGCTCCTGCCTTTCTTGGAGCTTTCCAACGGTCAGTTTAAGGAGAAATTCGGTCATGTGGCCGGCAGCTGGCGGGGAAAAAACATCCTGCAGCGCAATGCCATCATCGCTCTGGCCAATGCCAATGATCGCTCTGCCATTCCCAAAATGCTGGAAATTATCGACAAGGGGCAAAATCCGATTCATGTCGCTACGGCTATCTGGGCTCTGGGTCAGCTGGTGCGTGAAGTCCATCCAGAAATGATAGAACTGGTCATGGGCATCAAAAATCCAACTCCGCAAATCCAAGAAGAGCAAGGCCGTTTCCTAGAGAAATTTGGCCTAGAAGAAAAGCTTGTGATAAAAAACTAAACCGCCGAGATAGTAGGAATCTCAGCGGTTTCTTTATTTTTCTTCTTGTTTGCGGATTTCTTTGATGATAGAGCCCATCTTGACTGACTCGTCGCTGAAATAGCGGTAAAGCCGGCCATCTCCATCTCCCATGTAGCTGATAGGAGAAAAACGGTCGCTGCGGAAAGCGTCATGCTCATCAATCAAGTCTTCATCTACCACGCGCCGAGTGACACGGGCGATGACATTGGTCAAGGCACCGCATTCGACCATATCCAGCACCTGACACTCAATGGATACAGGGCATTGGTCTACCAGCGGAGCATCCACGGTCTCGCCGATTGTGTAGCTAAGACCGGTCAGGGCAAACTTGTCCTTGCGGCTGTTGAAGCCAGCAATTTCAGACTCTTTGGTCAAATCCTTCTCAGGGACATTGACAGTGAATTGCTGGTGCTTGGTAATCTCTGTAATGGCATTCCCCTTGGTACGCATGGCAATAACCATCATACTGCCCAAGGAATAAACCGAGCTTGAGGTTGAAATATTATAGCCGTGCACATCATCCTTATAGCCTAAAAAGAAGACTGGAAAGCCGAAGTAAAGTTTTCTCGTTTCAAAAGTACGTTTCATATATGTTCCTTTATTTTTAATTTTAAAATAGATCAGCTAGTTAAGATATTCGTCAGCTGAAATGTCCTTTGTCGCCTATCAATTTTTTTGTCACAGGGTGATGAGCCTGGATAGGAAGCTCAAAGTCCTTTATCTCGTCGACGATTTCCCCGTCTGCCATGACCAAAATCCGATGGCAGAGAGCGTAGCTCAGCTTAAAGTCATGAGAAATGAAAAGATAGGTCAGCTGGTATTTCTCCCATAAATCATACAGGAGGCGCAATAACCTGCCTTGAACAATGGGATCCAGTCCACTTAGAGCCTCATCAAAGATGAGAATATCTGGCTTTAAAAGCAGACCGCGGGCGATACAAATCCTCTGGAGCTGACCACCACTGAGCTGGCGCGCCGGCTGACTTAGATAGCTTTTGTCTAGACCGACATCTTCTAGAATAGCTTCTATCTCTTCTCTAGCCACATCTTTTGGCAGCGCCTCTGTCAAGACCTGCTCGACTGTAAAATGCGGATTGACCGAATGGAGCGAGTCTTGAAAGACCAGCAGAATTCTCACGCCAGAATTTTTGACTGAATAGGGCTGGCCATCCAGTAAGACCTGACCTTGACTGGGCTTTTCCAGACCAATCAGCAATTTCGCCAGTGTACTCTTACCACTGCCGCTCTCGCCCATCAGACCGATAATTTCACCTTTCTGGACGGAGAAGTTACAGTCTTTGACAACCATTTTGCCATCGAATTTTTTAAAAACATGTCTACATTCCAGCATCTTGTCTCACCAACCGTTCGTATGGATTTCCTAAGATAAGGTCTTGGCTATAAGTCTGCGAAGGACTTTCGAGGAGCTTGGCCACCGGCCCTTCCTCCATGATAGCCCCTTGATACATGACAAGCATCTTGCCTCCCAGCTCCCGCGCCAAATGATAATCATGAGTCACTGTGATAATGGTCTTTCCTTTAGCCAACTGCTCCTTTAAGATGAGAATAATCTGCTCGCGATTGTGGATATCCAGCGCCGAAGTAGGCTCGTCCAAAATGATGGTCTCTGGCTCCATGCAAAGCAAGATAGCCAGCATGACCCGCTGCAGCATACCGCCGCTGAGCTCAAAAGGATATTTCTTCAAAAGCTCTTCCGGCTCTCCCAGTCTGACCTCTTTCATAGAAGCTACTGCCTTTGTCAGACAAGCGCTTTTTGAAATCTTGCTATGGCTGCGCAGGGTTTCCCAAAAATGACTTTGAATGGTCTGAAAGGGATTGAACATAGCCATCGGATTTTGAGACATATAGGCCACTCGTCTCCCCCGCAGCTGCTGCCAAGCTTTGAGAGAATTTCGCTCCAAAGTCATGGTGCCGTAGTGAACTTCTCCTTGCAGGCTTAAAGATGAAGGTAGCTGCCCAATCAATATCTTGGTTAAGAGGGTTTTACCAGAACCACTCTCCCCGATAATGAGCAGAGACTGCCCTGCCTCCACTTCAAAGCTGATGTCCTGCAGAATGGTCTTTTGCTCGATTTGGGCTGTCAGTTTCTTTACTGCTATTTTTTCCATATCTGTTTCCAGCCTTTCTCTTCAAAGCATTCGGCAAAAAGATTAAAGGCGACCACCGTCAGAAAGATAGCCAGGCCGGGCGCCAGCATCATCCAAGTTGCTGTTTGAAAATGGCTTCTAGCATCATGCAGCATCATGCCCCACTCGGTAATGTTGGGCTGGACACCGATTCCCAGAAAGGAAAAGCCAGAAATCATGAGAATGATATTCCCGATATTCATCAGCACAATAATCAATATGGGCTTGTAGATAAAGGGCAGGATATGAGTTTTGAGAATATGAATCTGAGAGAGTCCCATGGTCTGAGCAGAAATGACATAGGCTTCCTCTTTGGCACTCTTGACCAGATTGGCCGTCACCCGAGCATAGTAAACCCACTCTATGATGACAATGGCTAAAATCATATTGGTCATTCCCTGTCCTAATATCCCAACTGTAGCTAGCGATAGCAGAAAGCTAGGAAAGGCAGAAATAACATTTGCAAACCATAAGAAGGTTGATTCAGCCTTTCCCTGATACCATCCAATCAGCAAGCCAACTGTTACACCGATAACCACTTCCAGCAGACTGATGGTCAGGGATAAAAAGAGAGAATAACGAGCCCCGTGCAGCAGACGAGACAAGACATCTCTGCCCAGCTGATCGGTTCCCAATAGATGAACAGCGTCAGGAGCCATTAGTTTGTTTGAGATTTCTACATGCTGGGGATCAAAAGAGGATAGATAGGGAGCAAAGAGAGCACAGATGAAGAAGGCCAGCAAAATGACACTTGAAAAAATAAATCGTTTAGACATTGCTCCTCCTTTTTCTGACTCTAGGGTCTATCCAGAGCGGCAGCTGCTGGGTTAGAATATTATTTCCCAAGAATAATAGGCCAAATAAAAGCATACAGCACTGGATGATGGGAAGGTCCACAGACTGCAGCGCATCTACAAAGAGAGAGCCGACACCGTTCCAAGAGAAGACTTCCTCGACAATCAAGGAGCCTGTCAGGAGATAGACCAAGGTCAGGCTCAGGCCTGTCGCAATGGCTGGCAGGGAATTTCTCAAGAGATGGTTCTTGACCAGGAAGAACTTGCTGACTCCGCGCAGGAGAGCATTTTCAACATGGACACTGTTCATCTGTTCCAGCACAGCCTTGCGGATCAAAGCGGTATATTGGCCAATCAATGACATACTAAGAGTCAGACTAGGAAGAATCAAGCTGCTAAGGTCCTGCTTGCCCGAAACTGGCAACCATCTGAGCTGAACAGCAAAAACTACAATCAGCATGTAGCCTAACCAAAAGCTGGGCATGGAAACGCTGGAAAAGGATAGAAAGCGAGTGACCTTATCAAAGAGAGAACCCTTGTAGACTGCACTAAAAATTCCCAAAGGAATGGATGTAAGCAAAATGAGCGCAAAGGATGTCAAGCCCAGAGAAAGAGTCGACTGGAAACGTTCCAACACCAAGGGCAGGACAGGAACCTTTAATAGATAAGACGTTCCAAAATCTCCTTGAAGAGCCTTAGTCAGCCAACCTAGATACTGCTGGGGCCAAGGTTGATTGAGGCCCAGATATTCTCTGGCTTTTTCCAAGGATTGAGGAGTCACTTGAATCTTAGATACCCTTAGATAATTTTCTGCTTGATCAGCTGAGGATAGCTTGGCCAAGAGAAAGGTCAATACTGATATCATCAATAGGGCAGCTAGGAAAGAAACTATTTTTTTAAATAAATCTTTTTTCATAGTCCTTAAAAGAAAAGGGGCGGCTGCTAAGCTTTTCACTTAGCAGCACCACTCCCTTTATATGCAAATTTGTATGTATGAAGTTAGCTTTTATTTTTTCTCAATGTAGCGCAGTGGGAAGGCATTTTCTTCTGGAGCAAAGCGCATGCCATCGAGTTCTCCCTTGCGATAGACAGAGACAACGGATTGGTAAGTGATTGGGATATAGATAGCTTCATCATGGAGCATAGTGAGAACTTTCTTATAGCCTTCATCAACTTTTACTTCGTCTGGCTCAACCAGAGTCGCCTTGATAATGCTGTCCATTTCTGACTTAGATGGCAGAGCTTCTAGGGAAACATTTTCTGGGTGGCCATGGTCTGCTGGTGAAGTTAGAGCAGTCATCCAAGCATGTGGATCCCAAGGTGCTCCCCAAGAGAAGGTCAGCATCAAATCAAAGTCGCCAGTCTTAATATTTTCCCAATAGTCATCTTCTTCCATCGCTTTGAGCTGAACATCAATTCCGATTTTCTTCCATTCGCCTTGGAAGTACTCAACCAAGTCCTTGTCTGTCGCCTTAGATGAGATATAAGGAACATTTAGGCTCAATTTCTTGCCGTCTTTTTCGCGGATACCGTCAGAGCCTTTCTTCCAGCCTGCTTGATCCAGCATCTTTTCAGCCAGCTCGATATCGTATTCATAGGGAGTCAGATTGGCGTCAGAGTGAGGGGTAGACTTAGAGAAGATAGTATCAGCTGGTGTTTCTGTTCCTCGGAAAATGTCTTTCGCGATAGACTTCTTATCAACCGCATGGTTCATAGCCTGACGGACAGACTTGTCTTTGAAGATTTCTTGCTTGGCATTCAAGAGCATGAGGCGGCTGGACATTGGCTGAGATACGTCTGTCGTGTACTTGTCATCCTTGGCATACTTGGCAAAGTTATCCAGACCGATAACGCCATTTCCATAGATCAAGTCAACATTGCCAGACTCAAACTCAAGAGCACGGGTTTGTGGATCTGGAATAATCTTGACCGTTACTTCTTTCAATTTAGGCTTTTCACCCCAGTAATTTTCATTACGGGCAAAGGTGATGTACTCATTTGCCTTCTTGTCTTTGACAACCCATTGACCTGTTCCGATTGGCTTTTTGAGGTTGTCCTTAGTTGTGTCGTCTCCATCAGGGAAAGCAGCATCAGCTACGAAGCGGATTGGACGAATCATGGATAAATCATAGAGAGTCGCACTGTAAGCTTGTTTGAGTTTAATCTCAAAGGTATGCTCATCGACAACTCGGTAGCTTTCCAATTGGTTAGTAAAGTCAAACCAAGTGTGGTTTTTCTTATTTTCTTCTGAAAAGACGGTATCGAAATTGCGTTTGACATTCTCTGCATTAAAGTCAGAGTCGTCTGAGAATTTTGCCTTTCTCAGCTTGAAGGTATAGGTTTTACCATCTTCGCTGATATCCCAGCTTTCAGCCAAGGCTGGCTCGATTTTACCATTGTCACCGTAGCGGACCAGGCCTTCATAGACCATATCCTGAATGACAAATTGGTCTGGATTGTAGCGGTGAGGATTGACATCCCCAAAGTCTTCGCCCCAAACCATGGTGAGTTTGTCTTTCTCATCGACCTTTTGGGAAGAGTTTGAATTTTGCTGGCAGGCTACCAAGAATAAAGGCAGCAAGAGGACAACTAATAAAAATAGTTTTTTTCTCATTTTTATTGAATCACTTTCTTGTATTCATATTTTTTATGATTGCAGTCCCAAGAGATAGAGGCTGCAGTTTTTTTAGCTGTTGATTTTTTGATGTTCAACTCATGCGATTGTACTTGCTGTTCAGAGCGTCTCCGAACTTGGTAAAGAGGAGAATGGTCAGAATCAGCAATATACAAGGAAAGACCACAATCCAAGGGGCTTCCTGAATGTAAATCCGGCCGTCATTAATCATGGCTCCCCACTCTGGCGATGGTGCCTGAGCGCCCAGTCCGACAAAGCTGAGACCCGCGATTTCCATGATAATGGTGCTGATGTCAAAGCTCATGGTCGTCAGAATCTGCGGAAACAGACTAGGGAAATAATAGTTTTTCAGGGTAGTCCAAAAACTATTGCCATACATTTTCGAGGACTGGATATAAGGTTCATTTTTCAGCTGCAAGGTCATGGAGCGCATCAGGTAGGCGTACTTGGTCCAGGCCGTCAGGCAGATAGCGATGAGGGTCTGCTGGAGACCGATGCCCAAGATACTGACGATGGCAATGACCAAAATGATAGATGGAAAAGACTGAAAGGCCGTGATTACCAGCAAGATGAACTGGTCGAATTTCCCGCCGATGAAAGCACTGGTCACCCCGATAAAGGAGCCCACCGCCGCAATCAGTATCAGAATCATCAGGGCAGGCAGAACTGTTTCCGCACCCCCGCTCACGGCACGCGCAAAGACAGACCGACCTAGAGCGTCTGTTCCGAACCACTCACTGCTGCTCGGTCCTTGCAAGGCTTGACCCAGATTAACCTTAGTCAAACTGTCACCCAAGAGACGAGGAGCCAAGGAGGAAAGGACCAAGGCCAGGATGATAAGGCCGCCCAAGACCAGGAGTTTTCGACTGATTTTCTTATCCATACGAACCCCCTTTGCTCGTTTTTAGTCTTTTCATGCGCGGCAGCAGTTTGGGATTTTCCTGAGCCAGTCGGACGCGAGGATTGAGCCAAACCATGAGCAGCTGAAAGACTAGATTTACAGTCAAGACCCCAGCTGTGATAAAGAGGACCGCCCCCTGAACAAGGGGATAATCCCGCTTGGCAACTACTCCAATCAGCATCTTACCGATGCCCGGCCAGGAAAAGAGGTGCTCGATAATAGCCACCCCGCCCAAGAGAGAGCCCAGCGAGAGGCTGACCAAGGTCAGAAGAAAGGGCAGAACATTGTAAAGCACGTCATGCAGCAGGATCTGTCCCTCTCGAATTCCTCGTCCCCGTGCACCTTCCACTTCTGGCGAATACAGGACTTCTATCAAAGCGGTCCGCAGCTGCGGGATGTAGCGAGTAGACATGATCATGGCCAGTGTTATGACTGGCAAGACCAAGCCCAGCTCATTGGCCGTTGCCTGAATGGGAAACCAATGCAACTGAACGGAAAAAATCAGAATCAGGATAATTCCCATAACAAAGCTAGGAATGGCATTCAGGAAGGCCAGACCTGCCATCAGGAAGCGGTCGATAGGCTTTCCAGCATGGTAGGATGTGTAGAGAGCTGTCGGCAAGGAAATTCCCAGAGTTGCTAGCAGGGTATAAAAAGCTAGGTAGACTGTATTGGGAAAATAGAAAACCAGCTGCTCCCAGACCGAAGCTCCTGAATTATAGGTCACACCAAAGTCACCATGGACAATCCTGCCCAGCCAGGCCAGATATTGCTCCATAAAGCTGCCATTCAGGCCCATCTCTGCTCGTTTGATTTCCAACAGTTCCTTGGTATAAGGAATACCCTGAGCGTTGAGGATGCTCTCAGCCGGATCTCCCGGTGCTAGATAAACCAGCAAAAAGGAGATAAAGCTGACGCAGAGCAGGATGAGGACGAATTGCAGAATCGTTTTGATAATAAATTTAATCATGCGCCTCCCTTTCAGATGTCTGGTAGCTTCCAGGCTTCTTGCTAGCTACAGCCAACAGCACTTCGCCTTGGTGGACGACCAAGGTCGCTTTCTGGTAGAGGACCAGACCGTCTTCCTTGGCAGTCACCTTTTCTAAAATATTGCCATAAATATCACAGATTTCGCCGATGACCTGACCAGCCTGTACTGTTTGATTGGGCCGGACAAAGCACATCCAGCAGCCTGACCTTTGACAGGTCAGATAGTAACTGTCGTCAAAGATCAGTGGCGCCTGCTTATAATAGGGCATAGTCCCTTCAAAAAGATAGCGGGCGACTTGCTTGACCGACTCCTTCATGGCCAGCACATCCTCTGGCAGACAGGTACCGTTTTCTCCCTGCTCCAGCAGGATGCTAGGCAAACCATAGTCCACCGAGGCAGCGTGATAAAGATTGCCACGGTCCTGAGATTGGTAGATTATCGGTGTCCCAGAAGCCTGCAGCATCTGATAGGACTTCTCCATTACCTCTGGATTTGCCCGCAGGGAATAGTAACCATGAGGGGTCAGCAGTTCTTCCCGATTGCCACTGTGCAGGTCAATCAGGAAATCACTGACACTAAAGACCTGGCTCTCAATCACAGACCGAATCTGATAGCTGAGGCTGGAAACTGGCCCTTGGTCCTGAAAGATCCTGTTCAGATTGAGACCGTCCTCAGGTACAAGCGTCGTCTCCCGAGCCCAGAAGCCACTGACATTGACTGCATGCAGGAGGAGGACAGAGCCCTGAAAGTTAAAGTCCCACTCATGCGCCAAATCCATCAGCGCCTTAACTCCGACATACTCGCAGCCATGGACTGCAGCACTGATGGTCAGCAAGGGCTGGGTAGCCTGTCCTTTAAGCAGAGTGTACTGGATAGCCAGCTCATCCGTGATAGGCAGACTTCCTTGATAGCTGCTGCATGGAGCCATAGAGTCTAGTTCTTGCTTAATCCTCATCTTTATCCTCCCTGTACTGACTGAGCAAGAGCTTGGTATAGTCACTCTTAGGAGCAGAGACGACCTCTCGCATGCTGCCCTTTTCTTGCACGATTCCGTCCTTGAGGACGACCAAATCTTCCGCAAAATTGCTGACCAGAGCGATGTCATGAGAGATGAAGAGAAAGGAGGTCTGCGAGCGCTCCTTGATATCTGCCAGCAGCTGCATGACTTCATACTGAACGGTCACATCCAGAGCACTGGTGATTTCATCGCAGATAAGTACATCGGGATTAATCAGCAGGGCACGGGCAATAGCTGCCCGCTGACATTCTCCTCCGCTCAGCTGATGCGGAAGCCGCTGGGCAAGCTCAGATGTCAGACCGACCGATCTCAGCAAGTCATGGATGGCCTGCTTTCTATCTGACTGCTGCTGATAGAGAGAGAAGTTTCGACAGACCTCTTCTAGGCTCTGCTGAATGCTGCGCTTGGGATGAAAGGTCGACTGGGGCTGCTGGGCGATGTACTGGACCCGAGCATAGTAGTCCCTATCCTTGTAGGCAGAGACTGGCTGGCCCAGTAGAGTCAGCTCCCCTTGGTCCGGCTTTAAAAAGCGGCAGATGAGCTTGGCAATAGTACTTTTTCCAGAGCCTGATTCACCGACCAGACCCAAAGCCTGTCCCTTTCCCAAGCGAATATCAATATCAAAGACACCGATTCTCCGCTCGCCTATCTGATCATACTCGTAAGTCAGCTGCTGACCAACTAATACTTGATTCATAGCTGCTCCCCTTCTCTAAACTCTGCCAGCTTAGGCACAGCCTTCAGCAATTTCTGGGTATAGGCCTGCTCAGGATGGCGGAGAACTTGATGGGCTGGACCGCTTTCGACAATCTGTCCTTCCTTCATGACAACTACTTTTTGCGCTAGATGCTCAGCTACGCTGATATCATGTGTGACAAAGAGAATGGCCATGTTTTCCTCTTGATGAAGCTGGCTCAAGAGATCAAGCAGCTTCATTTTCGACAGGACATCCAGAGCGCTGGTCGGCTCATCAGCCAGCAATAGTTTGGGTCTGCTAGCTAGAGCTAGCGCCACACCGACTAGCTGCATCATACCGCCACTGAGCTCGAAAGGATACTTATTGACGACTTTTTCAGGCAGCAGTCCCACCATCTCTAGACATTCCTCCAAGGGACGGAGATTTGATGCTTGCTGGCCCTGATTCTTCACCAAGTCCTGATAATGCTTTTTGATCTTACGGCGGTTATTAAAGCTGAGACTGGCATGCTGGCTAATCCAGGCCACTTCTCGGCCAACAAAAGGCAGATAAATGCGGTGGTCCTGGGGCTGAATTTCCTGCCCCTCAAAGGTAATACTGCCCTCTGTTACTGTCAGCCCCCTAAGAGGGAGACCTAGCAGCATCTTGAGCAGGGTAGACTTGCCACTGCCACTCTCGCCCACAATCGAAAGGGACTCCCCCTCAGCAAGAGAGAGGGAGACCCGATCGAGAATGACTTTATCTGCTGACTGCACCAGCAGATCTTTCATTTCCAGCATGTTTTATTCCTTTGATAGTTTGTTGCTGACGTGATAGTAGTCTGTTGGATGGGATTCCAAACCAGAGACGGACTTGTCCATTACCAGAGCGACCTTGAAGAAGCCGATGATGGTAAAGCCGTAGTCCTTATCCATGATTTCTTGGATTTCCTTGCTGAGCTGATTGCGCTTAGCTGGATCAGTTTCAGTCGCTAACTCTTCGATTTTCTTGTCTGCTTCTGGGTTGCTGTAGTGACCGATATTGGCTGTACCATTGGTCTTAACGGCACTGTTGAAGAAGGCATACGGATCACCGATAGGAGCTGCTACCACCGCGTAAGGTGTGAAGGCATAGTCCTTTTCACTGGCAACGGCACTGACTTCAACTTTCTTAATAGTCGCTTCGATTCCGACTTCCTTGAGTTGTTGTTGGCTTGCTTCTACAGCCAGCGGCATTTCAGGCAGACGAGTAAAGGACAGCAGCTCAATGCTGACTTTTTGACCGTCTTTTTCACGGTAGCCATCGCCGTCAGTATCCTTGTAGCCAGCTTCATCCAAGAGTTTTTTAGCTTTTTCTACGTTAAATTCATGGACGCTCTTTTGCAGGGCAAAGGCAAATCCTTTAGGGAAAGGGCCAACAGCTGGCACAGCTGAGCCTTTAAAGAGGGATTCAGAGTAGGTCTTCTTATCTACCAAGGTATCTAAAGCCTGACGGAACTTGTCATCTGCTACGTAAGGATTTTCAAAGTTATAGTAGTAAGCTAGGTAGCGGGAACCTTCTACTTCAGAAATTTTGTAGTTCTTATCGGAAGCATAAGTACTTAGATTTGCATAAGGCAGACCATAGACGGCATCAACTTCCTTAGACTTGAGGGCTGCAGAAATAGCTGTCGGATCAGAGAAGTATTTAATCTTCAGATTAGCAACTTTTGGCTTGCCATCCCAGTAGTCATCATAAGCCTTGAGCTCTGCTCCGCTCTCAGGAGTGTACTTGGTCACCATGTAAGGGCCAGTTCCGACAGGAGCCTTGTCAGATGCACTCTTGCCAGTCGTATCGACAATGGCGGAGTATGGCTCTGCCAAGAGATTCGCCATGATAGGTTGCACAGCCTTTGTCTTGATGGTCACGGTTTGACCCTCCGCAGAGATACTGTCAATGCCCATATCTGATGCTGCCCGTTCGCTGGTCTTAATCAAGCGTTCCAGAGAAGCTTTGACCTTTTCACCGGTCATTTTTTCACCATTTTGGAAAGTCACCTTATCCTTGAGGGTAATTTTCCACTCTAGGTCTGAGACTGCTTCGATTTTCTCAGCCAGCCAAGGTTTTACTTCAAGTTTGTCGTCCATCTTAAAGAGGGTTTCTCCCACTCCGTAACGGACCGTGAACCAGCCATTGTATTCCGCTGCTGGATCTACATTTGCTGGAAATTGCGTATAACCAATGGTTACAGTCTTACTGCCACTATCGCCAGAAGGCTCACTGGTTTTGCTAGGGTTTACACAGGAGGCTAGGGCTAGGCCTGCCAAGGCTAGAGCCATAATTTTTTTAAAATGTTTCATAAAATATTCAACTTCCTTTTCTATTTTGTAAACTACTTTAAGACGGTCTGTCCTAGTCAAATCTAAATACGCTTCGCTCTCTGTCTAAGGTGGTTCTATGTCCTGAAGATGAGAGAGCAAACGAGTGAAAAACAAGTGATTGCTCATTCTCTTTCCTCCTTGGGGATGTGCTTGTCTTAATCTTTTCCTTCCAGATAGCTTCTAGTATCTTCGACAAAGGCAGTTGGCAGAGCCAAATCAGCTTGCAACTCATCGCGATAAGCTCGGATAACTTCTGCCTCTCGGCCGGAGACAACTTTTTCAGCCCAGTCTGGGTCTAGGAGCAGGGCCTTGCCGAGGGCAAAGAGCGGAATCCCCGCATCCAATACACGCTGGGCATCCTGCTTGGTATCAATCTGACCGACACCAATCAGGGGCACTCTATCATTAATTTTTCTGATAATTTTCTGAATTACTGGCTCCGAGTCCTGAGAATCTCTGATAGACGAGCGCCAGACACCAGAGGTCGAAATATGCAGATAGTCCACCTGATGATAGATGAGCTGCTCCAGCAACTGCAGGGTATCATAAAGCTGGATTCCTGGCTCCTCAATCTCTTCCGGAGAAAAGCGGTAGCCAATCAGGAAGGGGCGGTCGGCCTCTTCTTTGACTAGTTGCTTGGCTCTTTTCAGCAAGGTCTTTGGAAAGCGCAGGCGGTTGTTAAGACTGCCGCCCCACTTGTCCTGACGGACATTTGAATGAGGAGAGACAAACTGCTGGATCAGGTAGGTATTGGCGCCATGAAGCTCGACGCCATCAAAGCCAGCCTGAATCGCCCGTCTGATAGCTGACAGAAAGTCCTCTATCACCTGCTCCACTTCAGCGTTCTTGAGCGCCCTCGGCTCCGCCAGATAATCGCGTGGAGCCTTAACAGCACTGGGTGCTACTGGCTGACCGTCAATCAAATCAGGCAGAACCATGCGACCACCATGATAAAGCTGTACAATAGCCAGAGCCCCTTGGTCCTTGATAGCCTTGGCCAGACGGCTAAGCCCCTTAATCTTATCGTCCTCGGCGCCACTGAAGCTCTCCGCAAAGGACTTGCCCAGAGGATGGACATAGGTACTGCCAGTAATGACCATACCAACCGACCTCGACCGACGGGCAAAAAAGTCAATATCTGCCTGAGAAACATAGCCGCCCGGATCACTAGCGCAGATGGTCATGGGAGCCAAGACAACGCGATTGCGCACAGTCTGACCATTTTTAAAAGTAAATTTATCCTGAATCTGTGTATTCATCTGGTCACCTCTTTCCCAAGATAAATCATATTGTTTGTTTTTTTATAATAAATCCTTAGAGTAAGGTCGCCTGCCAAGTCTGGTCACGCTCTTCCAAGAGCAGCACTCGTCCTTGGGGGACATCAATGTTCCAAAAAACAGCCTCTCCATCAACCAAATGCTGGTAAATCAAGCGAAGGACTCCCAAATGAGCTACTAGAGCGATTGACTCATCAGCACTATCTAGCAGGCGGTCTGTTGCTGCCCAGACTCTGGTCTGAAAGTCAGCGAACACTTCTGCCTCAGGAGGCGTAATCTCAAAGGGAGCCTCCAGCCAAGCCTGCCAGATTTCTGGAAAGGCTGCCTGAATCTCATCAGCTGTCAAACCTTCCCATTGTCCGAAACCTCGCTCGTCAAAATCAGCTAAGGCCTTGACTTGCCTGTCTGGAAAAGCCAGCTGGGCTGTTTCCTGCGTCCGCTTGAGACTACTAGTGTAGATTGCATCGACCGTGTGCTCCTGCATCAGTAGCGCCAGCTGCTTGGAGTCCGCTTGGCCTTGCTCGTTGATAGAGACATCATGGCTGCCGTAGAAACAGCGCCTGCGGTTGTAGTCTGTCTGACCATGCCGCATCAAATACCATCTTTTCATCCCAGCACCACCAATCCTAAAAGATAGAGGAGCTGGGCAATTTCGACATAGGCCCCTAGCGTATCGCCTGTGTGGCCGTCAATTTTATTATAAACGAAACGACGATAGCCAATTGCTCCCAAAAATACTAAGCCGTAAGCCAGAAGGCCTCTCCAACTGAAAACCAGCAGAGACAGGAGCAAAGGCAAAAGCTGGGCAAGCAGGATATGACTAGTCTTGCTGCCACTGAAGAAATTTCCCGAGCCACCGCCTTCTCTAGCATAGGTCATCCGGTAAAGCTGTAGGCTCAGACCAGCCTTGCCAATCATGGTCAGACTAGCCACGATAAACCAGCGAGGCTCTGGCAGATAAGGGTAGAGAACCAGCATCAGAGCATAGTAGAGAATGAGCGCCAGAACGCCATTGCTGCCAATCCGACTGTCCTTCATAATCTCTAGCATCCGCTCCTTCTTACGGGAGGAGAAGAGACCGTCTGCCGTATCCGCCAGGGCGTCTAAATGAAAACCACCTGTCAGCAGAACATCAAAAGCAAGGGTCAGAACCCAAGCGACCATCCCTGGCAGGACTAGGCTCGTCAGGAAATAAAATCCACCTGAAATCAAGCCCAGCAAGAGGCCAAAGAGGGTCAGAAAAGGAAGTCCCCGTCGCAAGTAGGAGATATCCACTGCCTTTGGAATCACAATCCGGCTAAAAAATTGGGTATAGATAATCAATGCCTTTATCATTTCAACTGCTGAGCAAGGCCGCAGATGACTAGATAAGCCTCGCTCGCCTCCTTTGCAATCAATTGGTTAATCTTGCCCTGCACATCACGAAAGAAGCGTCCTAGTCTGGTCTCTGGGACAATGCCCAGTCCAACCTCGTCCGTTACAATCCAGCACTCAGCATCAGTCTGATGGATTGTAGACAAGAGCTCTTGCCATTCTTCTTCCAAGAGCTGCAGCAGGAAAGACTGCTCCTGCCGACTGAGAAAATGCTCCTCCGTCAGCTCCAGCTTGTCTGGAAAATGCTGAGCAATCAAATCAAAGAGGCGATTGCTGGTCAGAAGAGTGGCACAATCCAGCAGATAAACTGGATGCGACTGTTCTCGTAACCAGTCGGCCAGCCCTGCATACTGCTCCTGAGTCGTCCAGGAAGCCGGCCGCCGTTCTTGGTGCAGCCGAATCCGCTCCTGCCATTCTGGATCTTCCCCTCGGGGCAGGCCGGTCGCAATGTAGCAAACTCTCTCTCGGTCCGCCAACTGCTCCTCCGCAAATGCCGACTTACCGCTTCTGGCACCGCCTGTCACTAACACAATCTTAGCCATTTGCTTCTTCTTTCATTACTTGAAATGCCTGCTCAAAGGCTGCCAAGGTCTGGTCTAAATCCGCTCTAGTATGGGCACTGGACATAAAGTTGGTTTCATACTGAGATGGCGCCAGATAAATGCCCTCTTCCAGCAAGAGACCGTGCAGTCTTGCAAACTGAGCATGGTCAGCCGCCTTAGAATCCTCAAAATTGCGAACTGGCTTCTGACTGAAGAAGAAGCCAAACATGGTACCTTTTGATACGACTTGCAAATCAATACTGTACTTGTCTGCTAGATTTCGCAAGCCATCACAGAGGTAGCTTGTTTTCTCTTCGATCTCAGCAAAGAGCTCCGGTGTCAGCTGTTTCAGCGTTTCGTAACCGGCCGTCATGGCGACTGGATTGCCCGACAAGGTACCAGCTTGATAGATGCTGCCTAGAGGCGCTACCTGATCCATATAGACAGCCTTACCGCCAAAGGCTGCAACTGGGAAGCCGCCACCGATAACCTTGCCTAAGCAGACAAGGTCTGGCTCTGTCTGATAGAGGCCGACTGCCCCCTGATAATGAGCTCGGAAACCACTCATGACCTCGTCCACGATGAAGAGAGAGCCGTATTCCTGAGTGAGGGAGCGAATAGTACTGATAAAGTCCGCATCCGCAGGAATCAAGCCCATATTGCCAGCAACGGCTTCTAAAATGACACAGGCAATGTCGTCTCCGTGCTTTTCAAAGCAAGCCTTCAGAGCATCTGTGTCATTGTAAGGTAAAGCCAGAGTTTCCCCAGCTACCTGAGCAATGACTCCGGCAGAATCAGCAATCCCAAAGCTGGCCAAGCCTGAACCAGCCTGAACCAAAAAGGAATCGCTGTGGCCGTGATAGCAGCCGATAAATTTGACAATTTTAGAGCGCTTGGTCACTCCACGCGCTACCCGAATGGCGCTCATGGTCGCTTCCGTTCCCGAATTGACCATCCGCATTCTTTCCATGAAAGGCAGGCGCTCCTGCACCAGCTGGCCGAGGGCAATTTCTCTGGGACTAGGAGCACCAAAGCTGGTTCCTTCCCAAATAGCTTCCACAACTGCTGGTAACACATCCTTAGGAGCATGCCCCAAAATCATAGGCCCCCAAGACAGGACGTAGTCAATATAACGGTTGCCATCGACATCATGCAAATAGGCTCCGCTGGCTTTTTCGATAAAAAGCGGATGACCGCCCACAGCCTTAAAAGCCCTGACAGGGCTGTTGACTCCGCCTGGAAAGAGCTGTTGAGCCTCTGTGAAATATTGGTTGGAATGTTCTCTCTTCAAGTTGGTCCTCCTTATCTAGAAAACTGCTGAGTTTCCGCAGTCTCTATCCTTCTCTCAGATAGCCGGCCGCATCCTTAGCAAAATAAGTGATAATCAAGTCTGCACCAGCCCGCTTCATACTGGTCAAGGTTTCCATGACAATGGCTTTTTCATTGATCCAGCCCTGCTGAGCTGCTGCCTTGACCATGGCGTATTCTCCGCTGACATTATAGGTCACCAGAGGCAGCCGGGTTTCCTGGCGCAGCTCTCTGAGGATATCCAGAAAGGACAGAGCCGGCTTAACCATGAGAAAGTCTGCTCCCTGCTCCTCATCACTCTTGGCTTCTCTTAGAGCCTCCAAGCGATTAGCCGGATCCATCTGATAGGTCTTGCGGTCGCCAAAGGCCGGAGCACTCTCACCTGCATCTCGGAAAGGTCCATAAAAGCTAGAGGCAAACTTAATGGCATAGGACATGATCGGAATCTCTTCAAAGCTAGCCGCATCAAGCCCCTGACGGATAGCCGCCACAAAACCGTCCATGGCATTGGAAGGCGCAATGACATCTGCTCCAGCCCTGGCTTGGCTGACAGCGACTTCTGTCAGTCTAGTCAGAGACAGATTATTGTCCACTTCCTCCCCTCGCAAAATGCCGCAATGGCCGTGACTGGTAAACTCACAGAGACAGGTGTCTGCAATGACGACCGTCTCAGGGAAATGCTTCTTGATCAGACGGATAGCTCCCTGGACAATGCCATTTTCAGCTGAAGCCTGACTGCCTCTTTCGTCCTTTTCTGACGGAATGCCAAAGACGATAAAAGCCCGAATGCCCAAGTCCACACATTCCTGCACTTCTGGCAGCAAATCCTCGATGGAGAACTGATAAACTCCCGGCATAGAGGCAACTTCTTGCTTTTCAGTCAAGCCTTCCTTGACAAACAAGGGTTGGATAAAATCATCCACAGACAGCTTGGTTTCTCTAACCAGCTGCCGCAGACCGCTACTTCTTCTCAGCCTGCGATGTCTATAAAATTCCATGCTTCTTCTCTTCTTTCTTGATTATTTCCTTGACCATTTCCTCAACAGAAGGACTCTGGGGCTGGTAGTCTACCTCATAGCCGGACTCCTTGACTGCCTGAGCCGTTGTCTTGCCAATTACTGCAATCTGATGGCTGGACGCTAGATGGGGCTTAATAGCACAAAAACTCTGCCAAGCCGATGGACTGGCAAAGGTCCAAATCACATCCTCTTGGGACAGATAGGTCTCGAGCTGGTCCTGACCAGCAGGGTTTGAGGTCGTTTCGTACATAGGCCAAGCCCAGACATCATGACCTGCTTCTTTTAATTTTTCAGCCGGACTAGGATTGGATAGGCTACTCTGGGGCAGCAAGATCTTCTGCGTCGGCAGAGCCAAATCCAGCCACTCCTGAATAAAGTCAAGACCATAGTGGCTGCTGGCCTGAAAATCACAAGCTCGGCCTAGCTTGTCCAGCGCCTGACTGGTCTGCGGTCCAATGGTCGCAATCTGGTAGCCAGCTTTCAGATAGGGACTGAAAGCCTCCACCGCGACAGCGCTGGTAAAAAAGACCCAGTCGGATTCTGGTAGAACTGCTTGGATAGCTTCTGGTAAGGGCAAAGATTGACAGCGAATGAGAGGAACATGATGCGTCTCAAATCCAGCCTGTCTGATTTCTGCTAACCAGGCAGAGTCCGGCGCCTGCTCTCTGGTAAAGATTATTTTTTTAACCATGGCATTCCTACTGCTCCCTTATCAGCTAACTGGTGCACAGCCTGCTCTGCCAATTGCTGGCCATCCTGCCCTTGAAGGCTGACAAAGACACATTGACCGTCCTCCTTGGCCAGCATGGCATCTAAGTGATAGTCCTGACCTTTTTTCTGGGCAAAAGCAGCGATAGGGAAGGTACAGTCTGCATTCATCTGAGCCAAAATTGCCCGCTCAACTGCCACTTCAGCAGCTGTCTTCTCATTCTGAACAGTTGCCAAGAGACTCCGTAGCTCCTCATCCTCTTCCCGGCATTCCACTGCCAAAGCTCCCTGAGAAATAGCTGGCAGACAAAGACTGGTCTCTAAAGGCTGAATGTGAAGACGGCGGCTTTGGTTCAGCAAGCCCAAGCGCTTAAGTCCAGCCATAGCCAAGACAATGGCGTCGTATTCGCCCTCTTCCAGCTTCTTGATGCGTGTATCAATGTTGCCCCTCAGTGGCTTGAAAGCCAAATCCGGCCTCTGAGCCTGCAGCTGAACCTGCCGGCGAATGCTGCTGGTTCCTATAAGAGCGCCCTTAGGCAGGTCAGCCAGCGTCTGGCCAGCTTGACGGAAAATCAAGCAATCACGAACATCTTCTCGCTGACTAATCGCACCGAGCGCACAGCCCTCAGCTAGTTTAGCCGGCATGTCCTTGAGACTGTGGACCGCCATATCAATCTCACCAGCCAAGAGGGCTCGCTCGATTTCCTTGACAAAGACTCCCTTACCGCCAATTTCCTGGAGGCTGACATGGGTCAAGCGATCTCCTTTTGTCGTATAGGGAACGAGGACAAAATCCCGCTCTGGATGGAGCTCCTTGAGCTGATCTACTAACTGTTGGGTCTGGGTCATGGCCAGCTTACTCTTGCGGGTTCCTACCTTAATGACCTTCATCTTTTCCCCTTTCTCTGTGCAAGCCAAATATCTTGGCAATCAAGGCAATGTCATAGTCTGAATGCTCTCCGACTGACAGCTCTTTGAGCTGCAAGATTGGCTCCTTCAAGACTTGGTTGATAATACTCTTCATGTGCTTGGAAATCTGCTTCTGCTCCCGCTCGGTCAAATCTGGAATCTTGCGATTAAGGCTTTCCATGGCCGAAGCTTGAGCTTCCAAAGCCTTGTCCCGGATTTCTTGAATCAGGGGAACAATGCCTAGCTGCTGGCGCCAGTCAGCAAACTTGAGCAACTCCTCATCAATCTCCAAAGCAATCTGACCGGCAATCTCCTGCCGCTCCGCCTTATATTTCTCCAGTTGATTGGTTAGATTTTCGATATTATAGAGCTTGAGAGACGAGCTCGGATGGCAGGAACGAGGCAGACAGAGGTCAAACACGACCGCATCCGCCTTAAGCATGGAAGGAAAGATAATGTATTCTTCCGTTTTAACCGCTGAAAAGACCACATCCGCATCCGCCAGCACCGCTTCCAATTCATCCCAGCCATGAGCAGATACCCTATCCTCTGTCAGAAATACTTGGGCCTTGCTGACCGTCCGATTGAGCAGCATGACTGACTTGAAAGGCCGCTGTAAGGCATACTTGGTCACTAGCTGACCAATCTCTCCCAGACCGATAACAGCTACCTTTTTAGTGCTGTAATCCAGCCCCAATCGGTCCAATTCTTGGATAGCCGTCAGTCCGATAGAAATGGGGCGGTCATTGATTCGATAAGAATCATGCATGCGCTTAGCAAAGGTCAGCGCCTGCTTGAAAGCCTGATTGAGAACAATTCCAGTCGTACCAGCATCTTGCGCTGTCAGGAAAGCCTGCTTGAGCTGGCCCAAGACCTGACTTTCACCGACAATCTTGGATTCCAATCCGATAGAGACCCGCAGCAGATGCCGCAAGGCCTCATCCCCCTCACGAAAGACTAAATACTCTTCCAGCTCCTTGACAGGAATTTGAAACCAGTCTGCCAAAAAATGCTTGGAATAGTAGCGGCCAGTGTGCAGCTGGTCCACCACTAGATAGAGCTCGGTCCGATTGCAGGTGGACAGAATAATATTTTCCAAGATACTTTTTTCTCTTTTCAGGAGCTTTAGAGCTTTCAGCCCCTCCTGATCTGAAAAATGCGCTTTTTCCAAAATTGTCAGCGGCGTTTCCCGATGGGTCAAACCCACATATAATAGGTGCATGCTTCTTTCCTTCTTTTAAAGTTGGTCTAAAATTGCTTCTATCTTCTTGCGAATCTCCTTGGAACGGCTGGGCGAGAGACCATTGGTCGAGATCATGACAGATACGTCCTTCTTTCGCGCAATGGCTACATTATAAAAGTCAGAGAAGGTCTTGTCGCCCGTATTGTTCACCAGCTGACTGGGTGCCGCCTCCTCCATAATCTGACGGTTAACTTCCTCCTGATCTGTACAGGCAAAGACCAGCTTAGCGCCTTCCAAATCGCCTGTCTGGTAGGGTCTAGCTAGCCACTGGATCTCCGCCTGCGGAATATCAGTATGCAGAGTCGGACTGACCACTGTCACAGCAGCCTGCTCAGCCAGCAGGGTCTTAATCTTCCGCGCTGCGACCTTGCCGCCTCCCACTACCACGACTTTCTTCTCTCTGATATTAATCATGACTGGATACATGCTGGCTTCTCCTATTTCTTTTCCCGAAAGATTTTTGCGCTGCGTTTGTAGACTGTATCTGGCTCCTCTAGACGGTCATTGACCAAGCGAGCCAGTACAAAAAAGTAATCCGACAAACGGTTGATGTAGATCAATCCTACCTCATTGACCGCTTCTTCTGCTTCTATAACAGCTACCATGCGCCGCTCTAAGCGTCTGGTCATGGTGCGGGCCACATGCAGGAGACTCGCAATCCGATGGCCGCCCGGGATGATAAAGCGGTCGATTTTAGGAGGGATATGCATATACTCATCCATCCGCTCCTCCAACCAGCTGACATTGGCTGGCTCCTGCTTGTAGGGACGCAGTTCCCTCGGTGTAGCCAAGTCGCTGCCGCAGTCAAATAGATGCTGCTGGATTTCCTCGCATTCCAGACGCAGGTCGTCCAAGATCGGATAGTCACGCATCTCAGATACGACATAGCCTAGATGAGAGCATAGCTCATCCATCGTTCCATAAGCTTCGACCCGAATATGAGTCTTGGATACTCGATCCCCACCGTAGAGCCGTGTAAAGCCCTTGTCACCGTATTTCGTATAAATTCTCATTTTTCTTCTCTGTTGATGATTTGATAAATCTGCTCCATATCCAAAGACTGGCGCAGGACGTCTGCCAACTTATCATACTCTCTGTCTTTAAAGTCTTTGATACTGACAAGCTGGTCCTCTAGGGGTTCTAAGCCCTTAGCCAGACGAAGTTCATTCAGATACTGACGAGTCCATTCTAGATTGTCAAAGACCCCATGAAGGTAGGTCCCCTGCACCTGCCCGCCATAAGCCACTGCTCCATCTAGTCGCTCGGTTGCTTCACCATTTTGCTCCTTGATGATGGAGAATGCCTCCAGACTATCCGCCAGCTTGGTTTCTCCCATGTGAATCTCGTAACCCTCTAGCTCTTGCCCCTCATGCAGGGCTCTGACCTGAGTCGTCCTCTTGACCGGCTGAAGCACCGTCTCTGTCTCTAAAATACCTAGACCGCTAATCTCATCTAAGTCAGACTCTAGGTGAAGGGGATCGCTAATCTTTTGTCCCAGCAGCTGATAGCCGCCGCAGATACCAAAGATTCGCACGCCTTGCTCCAGACACTCGAGAATCTCGGCTTCAAGACCAGACTCTCGCAGATAGTTCATGTCTTCGATAGTGTTTTTGCTGCCCGGCAGAATCAAGAGATCCGGCCGGCCGATTGCATCTCCCGGCTGGACATAGCGGACAGAAACATCTGGTTGGATTTCTAGACTGTGAAAATCCGTAAAGTTGGACAGGCGCTTGAGGCTGACAACTGCGATGTCTAGACTCTTTCTGCTATCAAAGCGCCGGCTTTTCTGTACCAATGCCACACTGTCTTCACTGTCAATATCCAGCTGGGCATAAGGCACGACTCCGATGACCGGCACCTGGGTCAGCTCCTCAATCATGTCAATACCGGACTGCAGCAGGGCCACATCGCCTCGGAATTTATTGATAATAACACCCTTGATTCGCTTGCGGTCCTCAGGCGGCATAAGCTCAATTGTTCCGTAGATAGAGGCAAAGACACCTCCCTTATCAATATCCGCCACTAAAATCACTGGCGCATCGACCAGCTTGGCCATGCCCATATTGACAATGTCTCGGTCATTGAGATTGATTTCAGCTGGACTGCCAGCACCCTCGATGACGATGATATCATTTTCAGCACCCAACTCCTCATAGACTTCCTTAATCTTAGGCAGGAGCTGCTGCTTGTACTCATGGTATTCGACAGCATCCATATCCCGCAGTACTCGTCCTAGAAAAACAACTTGGGACTTGCGGTCAGAGGTGGGTTTGAGCAGGACTGGATTCATGCGGACATCCGGCTCTTTGCCAGCTGCCTCAGCCTGAACGACCTGAGCCCGGCCCATTTCATCTCCTTTTTTGGTAATAAAGGAATTAAGCGCCATATTCTGCGACTTAAAAGGCACCACTTCTAGGCCATCCTGCTTAAAAATCCGACAGAGTCCCGCCGCAATAATGCTCTTCCCAGCATCTGAGGCAGTCCCCTGTACCATCAATGATTTGACCATTTCCCATTTCCTCCTAGCTGCTCAAAGAAAGCAGCTTCATTTTCTGCCAGTGGCGTCTGGATAGTCTGATGAAGCTTGACAATCCAAGGTACAGCCAAGCCTGCCTCTATTAGCAAATCTCCCTGCTGGAAGAAATCAAACTTGCTGCCCTGTGCGATCAAATGCCCCTTCTGCAGCAGATAGGCATAGTCACAGCAATCATACATCAGATCCATATCATGGCTGGATACGATGATGTTGGTTCCAGCCTGGACTAGCTTTTTCATAGTCGCAGCCATCTGGTCCCGCCCTTTTGGATCCAGTCCAGCTGTCGGCTCATCAAGCAGCAGATACTTTGGCTGCAGGGCCAGCATACCTGCAATAGCCACCCGTTTTTTCTGACCGTAGCTCAGATACTGCAAGGGTCTGTCTTGCAGATGAGAGATGTCCATCATCTCTAAAGCCGTTGCGACTCTGCTTGCTATCTCGTCTTCTTCATAGCCTAAATTTTCCAAGGCCATGCCAATATCGTCCTTCACAATGGTATAAAAGAGCTGCTGCTCTGGATTCTGAAAGACCATATTGACATGCTGCCGATACTGAAACAAGGCCTTCTTAGAGTCGCCCACAGGCTGACCATCATATAAAATGCTGCCCTTCTGCGGTTTGAGCAGGCGGGTGATGATTTTCATGATGGTAGACTTACCTGAGCCGTTAACGCCCAAAATACCGGTAATCCGGCCCTCTTCGAAGTCCATAGAAATATCGTGCAGCGTTGGATTTTCGTCATACGCAAAAGAAATATTCTTCACTTGTAACATCTGAGTTTCCTATCTACTTTCCATTATAGTATAAAAGCAGTCTTCTTGTAAATGCGCTTTCATTATTCACTGTGCTCTGCATCAAATCTTAGCGTCAGCACCTCATTTAAATGCTGATTATCATCCAGCAGTTTGACAAAGAGAGTATTGGCTAATCTACCCCAAGCCTGGTGTTGCTTCCTTTTATTGTAAAAGGAGAATTTCAAGTCCAAGGTATCCCGAATGGTCACAAACTCATAGAAGACCAGGAAAATGAAGCGATACATGAGGACAATCAAGTCTAGCAGTACCCGCGGGACGTGCATGGCTTTAAAAAGCCGCAGCATCTGAGCAAAAGGTACCGTCAGGACAAAGAAATAAGTCGAAACCAAGGATGAGTAGATGCGCAAAAGGATAAAAATGGTCTGCTGGACAGAGGATTGGCTGATGCCCAGATAACCCTGACCTAAAGGCAAGGCCAGCAAGAGCTGTTCCTGATTATTCTGATAGGTCAAGACAAAGGTCAAGAGACTAATCAGAATAAAAATACTGGCGTGCAGATACCACTTTAGATAGCGCAACCACGGAAGCCGAGCTAGATAGCAAGTCAGAGGCGCCACCAAGACAATGAGCCCTAGCTGCAGACTCCTGACACCAGAAAAACTGACAGCTAACAAGAGTACATAGATGACAAATTTATAAGCAACCGGCAGATTTTTCAACCGGTTTTGATAGGCGTATTTATCAATCGCAAACATGAGGTAGCTCTCCTTTCTAGCTATGTTTTGCAATACCTCCCAGAACAGAGCAACTCCAGTCCCAGACAGGCTTAATCGCTATCAAGAACCAGAGCTCGCTCTTACTGTTGAAGGCTTTTATTTATGTTCAGAAACTTCCTTTTGTTGGCCTTGTTTTTTCCCTTTGTGGTAGCCAATAACATAGAAGATGATCCCCGCTCCGATACTGCCTTGCAGGGTAAAGAGCAGACTTTCTACTTCTGGACCAGCTGGCTCAAAAATCGGTGAAAACCAAGGCTCGTAGTCCTTTTGGATAGAACTAATAGTTTTTTCAGCAGCGTCATCTGTTCCACTGTATTCCACACCCTTAGGGGCAAAGATAAAGGCAGCTAGAGTGACTGCTACTGCAGCCAAGATCAAGATGAGATTCTTATATTTTTTCATTTGAACAGACCTGCTCTTTCTTTGACATTTTCTGAGATTAAGTTATAGAGGACAACTGTCAGCAATCCTTCTACGATGGCAATTGGGATTTGAGTGGTCAAGAAGACACCCATGAACTTCAGTGCAGAACCAACAAAACCGCTGTTAGCATCTGGGAAGACCAAACCGAGCTGGATAGAAGTTGTCGCATAAGTCGCCAAGTCCGCAATCACAGCACAGATAAAGATAGATACTGGCGTAGACAGCTTGATGGATTTAGCAAACTTATAAACGAAATAACCGACAAATGGACCAACCACTGCCATTGAGAAAGCATTGGCACCCAGAGTTGTCAAGCCGCCGTGAGCTAAGAGAAGGGCTTGGAAGAGCAAGCAGATGGTTCCCAAAACGCTGATAACGGATGGACCAAACATAGCAGTCCCCAGACCAACCCCAGTCGGATGCGAGCTGGATCCTGTCACAGAAGGAATCTTCAAAGAAGATAGGATAAAGATAAAGGCACCAGACAAGGCCAGCATGGTCTTGGAATTTGGATCCTCTGCAACGATTTTCTTGATGCGCATTAAGCCTACTACAAAGAAAGGCAGGAATACGGCGAACCAGAAGATACACCAAAAGAGTGGAAGATAGCCTTCCATGATATGCATAGCTGACACAGACTGGGTACTCAGTACCGCCAAAATAGCCAACAAGGCCACAAAAGTTACTTTTTTATTTTTCAATAGTTTCATGTTTTTTCCTTTACTAAGAACCTAAGCTCAAAAGGATGAATGCCTATCCATGAACATGGGTTCTGATATTAAAAAATCTTCTTTTTCACGAGGAAGGTAGTAAAATAAGGCAGCTTGGTTTCTGGTGTGATTCCTTCTAGGCCCAGCAGAGTCTGCTGCTTATCCGTCGAAGAATTACTAACCATAAAAGTCTGCTGCAAGAGACCGAGCTTTTCGAGAAGGGGCAGGACAGTATCTAGGTGATTGGCCACCTTCATGATCACAATCGAGTCATGCAGCTCAAGCGCCGCCTCAATCTTCTCAGCAGAAGCCGTAGCCGGCATGACCGCCAGAGACTCCTCATCCATGGTCAGGGGCTGACCTAGCTCGGAAGCCATGCTGCAGAAAGAGGTGATACCAGGGATAGTCTGACAGTCGATTTCCTTTTCCAGCAGAGCCAGCAGATAGCTATAAGTGCTGTAGACCATGGGGTCACCCAGTGTGATAAAGCCGACATTCTTGCCAGACTTGACATCCTCTGCGATTTCAGCAGAGATGGCCTGCCATTGGACTTCTTTGGTCGAATTGGAACGAACCATAGGGAAATGCCGCTGCTTGATTTCCAAATGCTCTTTCAGGTAAGGATCTGCAATACCTAATGCAAAGCTCTTGCTCCCCTTCTTAGCCTCTGGTGTATAGAGAATATCTAAGTCTTCCAAAAGCCGACTGGCCTTGATAGTCACTAGCTCGCTATCACCCGGTCCCACACCAATTCCGTAAAATTTTGCCATTCCTTCCTCCTATTCGATGATTTCTTCTAAGTGCTGGATGTAGAGCTGTTGAACTTCAGGGTATTCGCCCAGACCAACCAGATGAGCCTTGACTTCATATCCCTGCTCCTTGAAGAAGTGATACCAAGACCCTTCCTCATCCGAGCTCATATCATTGGTCGCATGGTCGCCCGCCACCAACATGAAAGGTGCTAGATGCACTTCTCGAACACCCTTTTCTTTTAGTTCCTGCTCAATCAACTCAACCGGAGGATAACTCTCTACACATCCGATATAGACTGAGTTTCCTTTCATCATATGATCCAAGGCCGCATAAGCTGTAAAAGCATAATGCTGACTGCCATGGCCCATCAAAACTGTTGCTGCATCTTGCCCCTCATGGCCATACCGTTCCAGCAGAATATCCTTGACAGCCTCATAGTCTTCCTGACTGTTGAGCAGAGGCTTGGCAACGACCAGCTTTTTAAAAGCTGATTCAAACTCTTTGGCTTGGGCAAGAATCTTTTCATACTCGCTGCCCAAAATGACATGGAGAGGCTGGATATAGACCTCCTCAGTGCCCGCTTCCAAGAGCTGCTCTAACACCTCTTTGACCGTAGGAATATCTAGCCCTTCCTGCTTCTTAATCCGCCGTCTAACGACATTTGAGGTAAAAGCTCGGTGGACCGGATAGTCTGGAAAATGTTCCTGAATAGCCTGCTCACAAGCCTCGATTGTTTTGCGTCTGGTCTCGGGATAGGTCGTTCCGAAACTGACTACTACTATAGCTTTACTCATGACCTGCATCCTTTCAGAGAATTTCCCGACATTTATCGATGATGGAAGCGATGGTCGCTTCATCTGTCTCAACAATCTTGCTAAAGCCTGCTTCCTCTAAAACAGCCCGCGTGCTGGCACCCATGACAACGATAGGAACTTCCTTCCAGTCAAATCCAGCTTCTTGACTGGCTGCGACAAAGTTCATGGCCGCAGCAGAGTTCGGAAGACAGACAACTTCAATCTCTGACCAATTGGCACTGTTAATCTGACTGTCAAAGGCCAGCCTATGGCTAGCAATAATCGGCAGGGAATAGAGTTCTGCTAGACTGGCTTTCTTATGCTCAGCTGTCAGAATATACCAGTTGCCGCCTTCTTTTTCCAGAGCAGCCGCGAAATCCGTATCCGACTGCTGAGGCGTCATCCGATCCAGCACAATGCCGCTCGCTTCGATAGACTTAGCCGTATGATGACCAATAGCTGCAAAGCGGATGTGCGGCAGACTGCGCAAGTCTTTGCCTGCCTTGCGGAGGGCTTTCAAGAAGAGCGGCCAGCTCTGCATGTCTGCAAAGAGGAGACCGTCTACTTGCTCCAAGTCCGGCAGCTGCAAGTCTAACTCTTCAACCAAATCTCGAGCAGGGAAAGTGGTCAGCGCAGCTCCAGCATCCCTGAGCAAACGAGGAAGTCTGCCAGTCTCTGATTGCTGGATGAAGATTTTCCGGCCGAAAAGCGGCAGATTCTCATGGAAATTTAGCTGCTGTCTATAGGCTACGACATCACCTACCACGATGACACTAGGTGCTTTAAAGTCCGCAGCTTCTGCTAGTTCTACGATGTTGCCCAAGGTTCCGTCCACCGAGCGCTGCTGAGGATGGGTTCCCCATTCAACGATGGCGGCTGGCTTGTCCTTGCCATAGCCTCTAGCCGTCAGCTCTTGGACGATGGAAGGCAGATTTTTCATGCCCATGAGGAAGACCAAGGTTCCTTTGAGCTCAGAAATGGCTTCCCAATTGAGCATTTCTGTCTCATCTTTGAGATGGGCAGTAAAGACATGGAAGCTAGTCGCTACATCCCGATAAGTCATAGGAATCCCTGCATAGGTCAGACCAGCCACAGCAGAGGTGATGCCTGGAACCACTTCAAAGTCCACACCAGCTTCCACCAGCTTGACTCCTTCTTCTCCGCCTCGGCCAAAGATATAGGGATCGCCACTCTTGAGGCGGACTACCCGCTTGCCCTGACGGGCTTTTTCGATAAGAATCTTTTCAATTTCTTCCTGTCGGATGCAAGGCTGGCCTGGCTTTTTGCCGACATCTATCTTTTCGCAGTCAGACTTTAGATGCTGAAAGAGCTCTTGATTGACTAAACGGTCAAAGACCAATACATCTGCTTCTTGAAGACGTCTCTTGCCTTTGAGGGTCAACAACTCCGCATCGCCTGGACCTGCTCCCAGTAATGTTACTAAACCGGACATTTTTTCTCCTTTTATTAGCTATTTTGTCAGATAAGCCTCTAGCTCTTCTAAGCTAGAAACCATCTGCGGATAGGCCACAATTGGCCGAGAGATGATAATGCAGTCCATCCCCAGCTCTTGACAGCCATCAATCTTTTCACGAATACCACCGACGGTACCGCTCTCCTTGGAAACAAAGACATCTGCTCCCGAGCGCAGTAAGAGCTCTTTATTACACTCTTTGGAAAATGGAGCCTTAATCGCATCAATCTGATCCGCTACCAGTCCCAGCTGCTCACAAGCCAGAAGCACTTCCGAAGTCGGCAGAACGCGAACAACAATCCGCTGCTCTGGCAGCCCATTGACAAAGAGCGGCAGGGTCTTGCTGCCTGTTCCTAGATAAACAGTCTTGTAGCCGCGCTTGGCAATCTCATCAATCGCTTCTTGGGTCGAATGCACCACGATGGCTCCGCTCAAATCCAAGGTCGCCTGACGCTCAAAGCGCAGGTAAGATACACCAGCCATCTCTGCCGCCCGAATGGCTTCCTTGGACACAATGTCCGCAAAAGGATGGGTTGCATCAATGATTTCATCCACATCATTCTCTTTGATAAAGGCAACCATGTCCTCGGCTGTCAGCCGGCCCTGAATGACCGGCTGGCCGAATTTGGAAGCCAAGTGCCGGCCGTAGTCTGTGACAACAGAGCTGGTCACATTGATTTTCAAGCGGTCAAGCACTTCTAAAATAGCGGTGCTGTCGGATGTCCCTCCCAGCAGTAATTTCATCATAAAGTATATCCTCGAGGTGTGATCATGCGTCCGTTTTTAACATAAGTTTCTTTGTTACCAACGATAACGATTGTCGTCATATCTACCAAAGTCTCATCCAAATCTTTGATAGTCGTCAAGATGATTTCCTCATCCTTACGGCCAATGTCCTTACCGATACCGACAATGGTATCCTCTGACTTGTACTCAGACATGATAGAAAGTGCTTTTGCCAAATGGTCTGGACGTCCCTTACTCCGAGGGTTGTAGAGGCAGACTACAAAGTCACCTTGAGCTGCGGCATGCAGACGCTTCTCAATCATTTCCCAAGGCGTCATCAAGTCACTCAGACTGATATGACAGAAGTCGTTCATGAGGGGAGCACCCATAACTGCAGCAGCACCCAGACTAGCTGTAATACCTGGAACCACCTTAACTTCTACATCACTGGCATCTCCCAGCAATTCTAAAATCAAGCCAGCCATTCCATAGACTCCGGCATCTCCACTGGAAACAACTCCGACATTTTTGCCAGTCTCTCTAGCCAAATCAATGGCCTTTTGACAACGGTCGATTTCCTGGCGCATACCATTCGCTACGAGTTCCTTGTCCTTGACCAAATCAAGAATCAATCGCATATAAGTCGAGTAGCCGACGATAATTTCACAATCGGCTATAGCAGCCAATGCTTCTTGTGACATCAATTCTTCTTTACCTGGGCCTAATCCGATAACGTATAACATATATTTTTTCTCCTTTATGGGTATGATAAAATTTTAGAAGGGCAGTTGGTTCATAAGACCGTCTGCTCTTTTTGGTTTACTTTTTGGTTATTGCTTTTGCAAGCGCATAGGTACAGCCGTTCTTGGCAAAGCGCTCTGTCAGGACTTGGCCCTGACTGGCCAGATCTGCGCTGGCCAAGGCGACACTGCCGACTCCGACTGTCTTTTTGACAAATTCTGACTGAGGATAGCGGTCTGCTACGACAGACAGCTCCTCCTTGCTAAAGGTCTCAAAGGGACAGCCCAATTCCTCAGCCAAGGCCAGAATGGCTGCTTCATCCTTCTTGACATCAATGCTGACAATTTTGGAAATCTCACTGGCAGAAATCCCCTGCTGTTGACAGAATTCCTCAAAGCCTTCTCGGAAGACAGCTGGAGCCACATCCTTTCTAGCACCAACTCCTAAGATATAGGGTTGGGGATAGATGATAACTAGATTTTCTCTTTGAAGGACCTTTTTTTCTGCAGTCAGCAGAATCAGTGGTTCCCTTCCCTTGAGAACAGCCACAAGGTCTTCCTCATCCACCAGAGTCAGACCGCGAAGGTCGGTAACCCAGTCCTTTTCCTGATAGAAATAGACGGTTCGGCCGCTGCCTAGATAGCTGTTGAAAGGTTTGATAAATTCTCTCAATTCCGGTCGCCAGCCATTGACCGACTGAGCCAGATTGTCCAGAGCTGTTACATTCTGCACATCCGTTGCTGTCGTGATAACAGGATTGGAACCGAGCAATTCTGCGATGTCTCGCGTCACTTGATTGGCTCCGCCTAGATGCCCGCTCAGCAGGCTGATGACATTCGTCGCTTTCTCATCCATGACCACTACTGCTGGATCGCTCGCCTTGTCTTTCAAGACTGGAGCAATAGCTCGCACAACTGCCCCGATAGCCATGATACAAATGAGGACATCCACTTCTTGAAAGAGCTGACCAAGTGCCTCAACCACTCGTCCTTCAATGGCAATTACCCTGTCATCTGCCAATCGAGGCGTCGTATAGATAGGGATTTCCTTGCCCAGCTTCTCCCGCAGAGTCAGAGCCAAGTCCTTGCCGACCGCTGTCACAGTTGCGATTGCGTAGCGGGCTTGAGAATCACTTGGCATGGCTGCTCTTCCCCCGTCTAAACTCATGCTGAAAATCTGCATGGTAGAGCTTAGAATAGTAGAATTCCTGACCTAAAAAGTCACCGACCAAAATCAAAGCTGTCTTTCTAATCTTAGCTTCCTTGACTTTCTCAGCAATGTTTGTCAAATCGCCAAAGACCTTCTTTTCATCCGGCCAAGTAGCCTTGTAAATGACAGCCACAGGCGTTTCTGGAGGATAGCCACCCTCAATCAGCTCGCTGACGACCTTTTCAATGCCTTGAACGGACAGGAAGATAGCCATAGATGTCCGGTGCTGAGCATAGCTTTTCAGGGATTCCCGATCTGGCACAGGCGTCCGGCCAGCCATCCGAGTGATGATGAGGCTTTGAGAAACCTCTGGTACAGTATACTCTGCCCCAATACTGGAAGCAGCTCCCAGAAAAGAGCTGACGCCCGGCGTACAGTCAAACTCTATGCCCCGCTTCTTCATCTCTTCGATCTGCTCTCGAATGGAGCCGTAGATGGAGAAATCTCCCGTCTGCAGGCGGACCACATCTTTACCAGCCTTGACGCTAGCCTCCATGACATCGATGATTTCCATCAAGTGCATGCCGGCGCTGTCGTGAATTTCAGCCCCTTCCTTACAGTAGTTCAGCAGATCTGGATTGACCAAGGAGCCTGCGTAAATGACCACATCAGCCTCAGATAGTTGCTTGTAACCTTTGAGCGTAATCAGCTCCACGTCACCTGGGCCTGCTCCAACAAAATGTACTTTGGACATCAATTAGCCTCTCTTTCTTTTCTCTTACAGGAAACGATAATAGTCGGATTCTGAGGCTTGAAGTAGTGCCCCTTACCTATAGCTGTCCAGCGACTAGCCTGAACGGAGACAATCTCTAAATCCTCCCAGTCCATCTGCTCCGCTATTTGAGCTGCTTCCAGAGCATTCTCCAGCAGGATAAAGTTCAAGACCAGCCGACCGCCCGGCTCCATGAGCTGGGCACACCAGTCGAAAATCTCCTGCATATTGCCCCCGGTTCCTCCGACAAAAATGGCATCAAAGCTGCCTTCCAGCTCAATCGGAGCTAGTCCTTGATGGAGACGGACATTGTGGCAGCCAAAGTGCTGGATATTCTCCTGCGTCAAGGCCACCGCGTCTTCATTTCGCTCCACTGCCACTACTTCCAGTTCTGGATAGGTTCGGGCTGCCTGAATCGTGACACTGCCAGTTCCAGAGCCGACATCTAGCATGCGCTTGGCTCGATGCAGCTCCAACTTATCCAAACTGATGGCTCTGACTTCTTCCTTAGTCATTGGGACCTTAGCCCTGATAAATTCCGAATCCCTCATCTAACACCACCACCACATTCATTTCATATTCTCTATCTTCTACCTCACTCGCAGGCAGAATGGTAATACGCTCGTCTTCATAACTCAGCTGCTCACCGATGACTAGCACCTTATCTAAGCCTCTTTTAACTGCCTCTTGAGCAATCTCGTAGGGGCCAACTTTCTGATCGGTCACCATAAAGACTTTTGACAAACTCATAATCAAGTCAAAGTTAGGCTCCTTAGCATGGCTGCTCGTCAGATAAGCATCGTTCATGGGCAAGGCAATTCTGCTGGCCAGATACTGCATGGCGCTGATACCTGGCGAGATAACTACGCGCCCCTTAAACTTCTCTGATAGCCATTTGCCCAAACCGTAAATCAGCGGGTCGCCTGAGGCCAGATATAAAATTTCCTCATCCTCACCAAAGCTCCCCAGCAATTCCGCCAGCGCGGCTAATTTTTTAGGCGGGACTAGGCCCTTATCCTTATAAGTAGGTGGCAAAATTTCTAAATGCCGCTCGCTGCCTAAAATGCGGTCAGCCTTTTCAAAATAGGCTTCCTGTCCCAGAAGACCATAGCTCGGATCTCCCGGACCAATTCCGATAACATAAATCATGTCCATTCCTCCTTTATCTGCTCTAAAGGCTGGGTTGATGCCAAATAGCCTTCCTCAGTCCCAAAGACGACCACTTCAATACTGACTTCTGGCTTACGATAGCGGAGCAGGCGCTCACTTCTAGCCTTGATCTTATCTGCCAAGACCTGATAGACCCCCTCGTAAGAAAATTCTTTAATGGCTGTCCCAGCTGCCTCGGTCGTCAAGCACTTGTCAACCTTTTCCAGCAGCTCCATGGGCGCCCCCATCAGGGCTAGATTAGCCACCAGCGTTTCCATACGGGCATCCGAGTCCTTGCTGTGGGTAGAGAAAATCCCAGCCGCCACTTTGACAAACTTGCCCATGTGACCGATCATCAAAACCTTGGTAAATCCGATGCGCTGGACTTCTTTGAGGACATGGCCGACAAAGTTACTCATATTGACGATGCGCCCAGCTGGAATCCCCACAGTATTAGTAGCAAAATCTTCACCGTAATTCCCTGGCACCAAGACGACTGAGCGATGTCCTTGATTATAGAGCATGGTTAACTCGATCGTTATGGACGCCTTCCAGCTATCCTCGGACATAGGATTGACAATCCCTGTCGTTCCCAAGATTGAAATACCGCCTACAATACCTAGTCTGGAATTGTAGGTCAGCTTGGCCGTTTCTTCGCCGCCAGGAACGGAAATGATAACCCGTGCTCCACAGTTGGGACCGATAATCTCACGGACATGCTGCTCAATCATCCGTCTAGGAGTCGGATTGATGGCTGCCATGCCGACATCACAGGCCAGCCCCTTCTCGGTCACGCGCCCGACGCCCTGACCTCCGTCAATCTCGATTTCCGTCTGATCTGGCAAAAGGGTCACGGTCGAATAAATCAAGAGACCATGTGTCGCATCCGCATCATCACCGCCATCTTTTTCAATGGCCGCTGTCGCTTCTTCTGTTCCAAAGGAAGGATTGTGAACATCCATTGTCACTTCCACACCTGAAGCCGTATGAACAGTAACCTTTTCTTCTCTTTCCTGATTTAAGATCATGCTCAAGGCTGCAACAGTCGCTGCCGTCGCACAAGTACCAGTTGTAAAACCTTTTCTTAATTTCTTTCCATTGACATAAGCGTATTCATCCATCATTAGCCCTCTCCTTTCTCCGGAGCCTGCTTTTTATCTGAAACACTGTAACGCTCATAGTCCGTAGTGCCTAGCTTGAGCTGGTAGAGAATGGCATTGACCACAGCTGCTGCAATGGTACTGCCGCCTTTTTGGCCCAGTGCCGCAATAGAAGGCACAGGACTTTCATGGAGCTTGAGCTTGGATTCTGCCGCTCCGACAAATCCGACTGGAACCCCGACAACCGCATCCGGCTGCAAGCTTCCTTCTTCGACCATATCCAAAACCTTGAAGATAGACGTTGGAGCATTCCCGAAGACAAACAGTTTTGGAGCATCCACTTTAGCTGCATATTCTACAGCAGCCATGGAGCGAGTAATTCCTTTTTCCTTAGCTTCCTGAAAGACTGCTGGCTCATTGACCAGACAGCGATAGGAAACACCTAAGTCATCCAGCAGTTTTTTATTAAAACCACCCAAGACCATGGTTGTATCTGTAAAAATGGTGCCCTTGTTTCGGAGGACGTAGAGAATTTTCTCAATCACCTGATTGGAAAACTTGATATTGTAGAGGTAGTCAAAGTCTGCACTGGTAAAGACAACCCGCTTGAGCACTGCCTCTTCAAAAGGATCCGAAAAATGAATATCTGGATGCTCTTGGTCAATAATTTCCTGAATCTTACTGAAACTAGCTTCTTCAATCTTGTGCGCTGCTTTTAGATAGGACATCTAGTTCTTTCCTCCTTCTTTACTGGATGGTGTAGAGTAGCGGACATAGTCATCCGTCACCACTTCTCTCAGCTGGTAGATAATGGCATTGATAATGGCTACTACAATCGTGCTGCCGCCTTTTCTGCCGAGATTGACAAGGGCCGGAAGACCTGACTGAAGCAGTTCTTCTTTTGACTCTTCGACATTGATAAAGCCGACTGGAACCCCAATCACTGCATCCGCTTCTACCAATCCCTGATCTGCCAGCTCAATCAGATAAGACAAGGCAGTAGGAGCACCACCGAAGGCAAATACTTTAGGACCTTCAATCTTAGCTGCTATCTCAACCGCTGCCATAGCTCTGGTAATCTGCTTTTCCTTAGCCAGCGCAACCACTTCTTCATCGCTGATCAAACAGCGGTAGCTCACACCCAGCTGGTCAAGCACGCGCTTATTAATCCCATTGAGAGATATATTAGAGTCCAGCAGAATGGTCCCCTTAGCTCTGATTACCTCTTCTATTTTTTTTAGGACATCATGCTCAAATCGCATAGTATAGAGATAATCGAAATCTCCCGTCGTATGGATAGCCCTCTTAATAATGGATTCTTCCATTTCCGAATGGAAGACGTAATCGGGATCTTTTTCAGTAATCATAGACTGAATAATTTGAAAACTCTTTTCCTCGATAGAGGAAGGATTTTGGATATATGTCATAGTATACTCCTAGAAATATGCTTGCTTTACTAAATAAAAAAGAGTGAACAAGATTAAACTTGTCATGGTGCTTGTATAAAGCAGAGAGATAGCCGTCTGAATATCATCCGCCGCAACCGGTCTGGAATCCTCTCCTATGGTTGGCTTCTCAATCAGCTCTCCATGATAGACGTGCGGTCCGCCCAGCTGAATGCCCAGAGCTCCAGCTACAACTGCCTCTGAAAAAGCACTGTTGGGACTAGCATGCTGGTAGCGATCCCGCCAGCCAATCCGCAGGGCTCCTTTGACATCCAGCAGTAAAATCTGACTGCTGAGAATCAAGAAAAGCCAAGTCAAACGCGCAGGAATCAGATTGGCCAAATCATCCATCTTGGCAGATATCAAGCCGATTTTGTGGTATTTCTCCGTCTTATAGCCTACCATGGAGTCCAAGGTATTGATGGCCTTGTATGTCATGGCTAAGATGGGGCCACCTAGAAAGAGGCAGAGCAGCGGTCCGATAACCCCGTCGCTAGTATTTTCAGCCACCGTCTCAATCGTCGCCTTGCTGATTTCCTCTGGTGTCAGCTGAGAAGTTTCACGGCCGACAATCATGCCAACTTGCTTTCTAGCTTCCTCCAAAGTGCCAAACTTGAGCCTATGGTAAACCTTTTGGGCCTCAAAAGCTAGACTTTTAGCCGCCAGACTGGCATAGGCCAGATAGATCCAGACGATCCAGTAGAGGACCGGATGGACCAGGCCAGCTAACCAGAGTAACCCGTAGCTCACCCCCAACGCCAAGGCAACCGTTGTCAGCCAGAGGAAAAAGCCAAATAGATAGGGCGAAAACTGCCTTTTCTCCTGCAAGCGCATGCATAGATAAATATAGGAACCTATCCACTTGACTGGATGAGGCCAGCTATAGGGGTCGCCAATCAGCCAGTCCAGTAAGACGGCTAGAAAAATTGCAATGAGTGTCATATCAATTCGCCTCTTTGATATAGTTCAGCCAGTTGGCCAGTAGCTGCTCGTCCTGATAAAAATGAACATGCAGGTAGCTGGCAAAGGTACGGCCCTTTTGATAACCGCCTGTCCAGGCAGCTACGACCTGACCGTCTCTGACCTTCTCTAGCTTGAGGACCGTATCTTCCTCCGTCTCAAAGACCGAATGATGAAACTCATGTCCCCTGACCGCAGTACCTTTAGGACCAAAAAGACTGTCTCCCTGCGTTTCTGCTTGGCAATAACCAAAGCTTTTTAGGCCGGGTGTCATCAGGCTCTTGCCCTTGAAAATGCCAACCATTTCATAGACCTGACCCTCTACTTCCAGCAACTCTCCCAGATACATGAGGCCACCGCATTCTGCGTAGATTGGCCGGCCCTGCTCGTGAGCTTTCTTAACCGAAGCCCGGAAATCAGCATTTGTCATCAGCTCCTGAGCATAGACTTCTGGAAAACCACCGCCAAAATAATAAGCATCTGCAGCTGGCAATTCCTTATCCTTCAGAGGGCTGAAAGGCACTAGCTGGACATTGAGCTCTCTTAAAAAGTCTAGATTATCTTCGTAGTAAAAGTGGAAAGCATCATCCAAAGCATAAGCCAAAGTCAAGGGCTGATCGTTTCGGATATGAAAAGGATTGGTCATCCGCTTATCGGGAAGTTCTGCCTTTTCCAGCAGCCTGTCTAGATTTATATGCTTGGCTGCTGCCGCTCCCAAGTCCTCAAATCGATGGTCCAAATCATCCATTTCTACATCAGGGATTAGACCCAGATGGCGCGATGGCAGCTCTGCTGTTGCATTCTTAGGAAGATGACCCAGAACTTCAACATCGGTATACCGCTCTATGGCGCCCTTGATGAGTTCATAGTGGTTCTGTGAAGCCACCCGATTGATAATGACTCCAGCAATATCCAAATCCGGATCAAAAGTCGCAAAGCCATGGACCATGGCTGCTGCCGAGGTGGATGTCGCCTTCCCATCGATAATCAAGACAACTGGAATACCCAACTTCTTAGCAACAGAAGCAGAGGACGCACAGTCCTTATCTGTTCCCAGACCATCAAAGAGGCCCATGACTCCTTCAACCACTGCCACATCTGCGTCTCCATGCCATTTGTAGTAGGACCAAGCCAGACTCTGATTATCCGGTATCATAAAGCTGTCCACATTCCGCGACGGCCGCTTGGTAATCCGACTATGGTAAGCCGTATCAATATAATCTGGTCCAACCTTATAAGGCTGGACCTGATAGCCTCTGTCTGCCAGAGCTTTCAAAATCCCTAGGGTAACTGTGGTCTTTCCGACACCGCTGGAAACACCAGCCAGCATAAATTGCTTCATCGTTTTTACTCCAGATTCGCTGATAAAAAAAGTACTACAAAAAATAAAGAAGTTTTATTTTTTGTAGCACCGTTGCTCACATATATGTCGTCCAAACACGCCGTTGTGTTCGCTTTCAGTTCGTATATTAAATTTATTTTAATATAAACAAGAAAAGCTGTCAAGTTTTTCCTAGAGCACCTCTGAAAAAAGTCAAGATTCTAGAGCGTCCTTACTGAAAACTGAGCATTTTTTAAAATTCTGTTAAATTTAAAAAAACATCAGGAAAAGCAACATTCCTGATGTTTTATTTGATCATCAACCTGCATCTTCCTCTACAAATTGACTATTATAGAGGTCTGCATAGAAGCCATTCTGATCCATGAGTTCATCGTGGTTGCCCTGCTCAATGATATTTCCATCGCGCATGACCAAGATGAGATCCGCATTACGGATAGTGGACAGGCGGTGGGCAATGACAAAGGAAGTCCGTCCTTCCATGAGTTTGTCCATAGCCTTTTGAATCAGCTCCTCCGTCCGCGTATCGACTGATGAAGTTGCCTCATCCAAAATCAAGAGCGGTGCATCTTTCAGTAGAGCACGAGCGATGGTCAGCAGTTGCTTCTGACCGACCGACAAGTTGACCCTGTCATCTAGCACTGTATCATAGCCCAGCGGCAGAGTCATGATAAAGTGATGAACACCGACCGCCTTCGCTGCAGCAACAACTGCTTCATCCGTCACATGCTCCTGATTATAAATCAAGTTCTCTCGGATAGTCCCCTCAAAGAGCCAGGTATCCTGCAAGACCATTGAAAAGGCATCGTGAACCTCGGAGCGTTTCATATCCTTAATATCTATACCATCAATGCTGATCCGTCCCTTGTCAATTTCATAGAACTTCATAAGGAGATTAACGATAGTCGTCTTACCCGCACCTGTTGGGCCGACAATGGCAATCTTCTGTCCTGCTTTGGCCTGGGCTGAGAAATCATGAATAATGGTCTGGTCCGGCTTGTAGCCAAAGAAGACTTCTTCAAAGGCAACATCTCCCTTGACAGCAGTAAGCTGCTGCTCTTTATATTGGTCGTCTTCCATATCAGGCTCAGCCAGAAATTCAAAGACACGAACCAGTGCTGCACCAGCCTGCTGCAAGACGGCGATACCTTGGGCAATCTGTGACAAAGGCTGAGAGAAGGTCCGCACATAAACCATAAAGGCGACAATAATTCCGATACTAATAGAGCCATTAATTGCCAGAGCAGCACCGACCAAAATAACCAGCACATAAGCAAAATTCCCCGTAAAGAACATGAGCGGCATCATCATGCTAGAGATAAATTGCGATTTCCAAATACTGTTATAGAGATTGTGATTGAGAACTGCAAAGCGCTCCTTAGACTTCTCAATGGCATTATAGCTGGTAACAACATTATGACCAGAGTACATCTCCTCCACATAACCGTTTACTGCAGCCAGATCGTTTTGCTGGGCGGTGAAATAGCCCTGAGACTTGCCCATGATGAGGCCGACAAAGACAAAGCCGACTACAGTAGCTAAGATGGTTACCAAGGCCAAGATCCAGTTCATGAAGAACATGGTCAAAACCACAGCCACCAAGAGCAGGCTGGCAGAGATAACATTTCCCAGACTCTGGTTGAGGGATTGGCCGACCGTATCTACGTCATTGGTCACGCGCGACAGAGTATCCCCCTGAGAATGACTATCGAAATAGCCCAGCGGCAGCTTGTTAATCTTCTCTGCAATGGCCGTCCGCAGCCGCTTGGAGAAATACTGGATAACCGTACTGATGATAAAGGACTGCCCGTAGTTGAGCAGGGCTCCAACTGCATAGAGCACGGTCAGCAGAAGTGCAATCTCAGACACAGCTTTTAAATCAATATTGGTAGCCAAACCTTCAGAGATGAGATTGGTAATTTCTTTTAATTTATTTGGCCCATAGACCGTGATAATGTTTGACAAGACAGCTCCCACAAATGCCAAAGCAAGAGGAAGCTGGAAGCCTTTGAGATAAGGCCGTATCTGGCTAAATAATGAAGGCTTCTTATTTTCCATTTTCTAATTCCTCCTTGGATAGTTGTGAGTAGGCAATTTCTTGATAGACTTCGTTGTTGGCCAAAAGCTCTCGGTGGGTACCTTGACCGACCACCTTACCAGCATCCAAGACCAAGATTTGATCCGCATCCATGATAGTAGAAATCCGCTGTGCCACAATTAGCTTGGTCATATCCTGCGTCCGCTCAGCCAGTTCCTTGCGCAAAATGCGGTCTGTCTTATAGTCTAGAGCTGAGAAGGAGTCGTCAAAGATGAGGATTTCTGGCTTACGAGCCAATGCTCTGGCAATAGCCAAACGCTGACGCTGACCACCAGAGAAGTTGGTCCCGCTTTGAGCCACTTCTGCTTTCAGCCCCTTTTCCTTCTCTTGGACAAAGGGTTTAGCCTGTGCTAGGTCAAGAGCCTCCCACATTTTCTGCTCATCTAGCGGGCTTTCTTTGCTTTGACCGAAGTCCAGATTGCTCTCAACATCGCCAGAGAAAAGCACAGCCTTTTGAGGGATGTAGCCGACCTTATTATGCAGGTCTTCCAGCTGATAATCCTGAACGTTGACACCATCTACCAGAATCTCTCCTTCAGTCACATCATAGAAACGAGGAATGAGATTGACTAGCGTGGATTTCCCTGAACCGGTTGAACCGATAAAGGCCACGGTATCACCAGCCTGCGCTGTAAAGCTAACATGCTCAATGACCGCTTCTGAATTCTTGGAATAGCGGAAGGACACATCTCGAAAGACCACCTCTCCCTTGCTATCCGCTGCTGCCTTAGGCTGTTCTGGACTGGTGATAGAAGAATGCAGGTCCAGTACTTCATTAATCCGGCCAGCCGATACAATGGTCCGAGGCAGGACGATGAAGAGGGCCCCCATGAGCAAGAATCCAATCACAATCTGCATAGCATAGGACATAAAGACGACCATATCACTGAAGAGTGGGAGACGCTCCTGCAGCCCAGCCTCCTGGATCAAATAAGCACCAATCCAGTAAATAGCCAGTGTCAATCCGCTGGAAATCCCCATCATAACTGGATTCATCATAGCCATCAGACGACCGATGAAAAGATTAAGTCGGGTTACTTCATCATTGGCCGCCGCAAATTTCTCATCCTGATAATCCTCAGCATTGTAAGCCCGGACCACGCGAATCCCAGTCAGACTCTCTCTAGTGACACTGTTTAGCTTATCGACCAAGCGTTGCGCAACTGACTGTTTGGGAAAGGCCAATGTCACCAAAACTACTGTCAGCAGGATATTGACTATAACAGCAATAAGAACTGCTATCAGCCAGTTCTCGGACTTGCCAATAATCTTGGTCATGGCCCAAATCGCCATAATCGGTCCCCTGGTCACCACCTGAAGCCCCATGGTAATTAAGGTCTGTACCTGGGTAATATCATTTGTCGTCCGAGTCAGCAGACTAGGGATTGAAAATTTCTTAATCTCCGTCTGCGAATAGTCTAGCACACGGTTGAAAATATCGCTCCGCAAGCTCTGGGTAAAGCTGGCTGCTATACGAGCGGCAAAAAAGCCAACCACAATAGCTGACAGCAAGCTAGCAAAAGACAGGCCGATCATTTTCAGACCTGGCTCCCACAAATCTGCCAAACCAGTCCCTGGTGTTTGCAGCAACTCTGTAATCGTCGAAATATAGGTTGGAACTTCTAATTCCAGATATACCGTTAGGAAGGTGAAGAGCACACTGAGAACAATCATGCTCACTTCCCTTACCGTCAGCCGTTTAAATAACTTAAACATCTTTCCCTCCATTTTCTAAACTTTCGATATTCTGATAAAACTTGGCCATGACTTGAGAAAAAATCAGCAGTTCCTGCTCAGAAACACCATTCAAAATAGAAAGGTTCATTTCATCAAAAAAGTCACGGATTTTTTTCATTCTTTCCTGCGACTGCGGAGTGAGACGGATATATTTAGCCCGCTTGTCTGTCTTGCCCATTTCCAGCTTGATAAAGCCATTCTTCTCCATCCTTTTCATTAAGTTAGAGGCCACCGATTTGGAAATATCCAACTCCTGCTCAATATCCTTGATAAGGGTATCCTTCCCCTCTTCCATACGACAGGCGACAATATGCAAGACCTGCCCCTGAGGCCCAGCCATGGACTCAATCCCTTGCTCCTTGGCAAGCTTTTCCGCTATGAGATGAATCTTTCGTCCAAAACGCTTCAATTCCAGTAAAGGCTTATCCATACCTGTATCCTTTGTAAAAATAGTTTTCGTGAGAACTATTTTAACACAAGAAAAAAGAAAGTCAAGAAAAAAGTTTCCATGAGAACTATTTTTTCAACAAGAAAAAAAGCGAAGAAAATTTCTTCACCCTTCCTTTCAAACTGACAAACAGCCTAAAAATTGATTGGTCCCGCATTAAAATTTTGAAGAAGAAGCGAGGAATAGAGCCCCTCCAATGATAAGGAGAATGCCTGCAATCCAGCCTATAAATGGAATGGGCGCGATGTTGCTGCTTCCGACGATAAGGAGGACGCCCGCTGCGACACTGAAACGCATTTGACCTTTGTAATAAGCCAAGGAAGTAATTCCCAAGCCCAGAGCTGCCAATTTAATCACCGCTCCCAGTAAATTCAGGCCAGAATCACCTAGTAGGGCTGAAAAAGGAACAAAAAAGATATTCGAGAGCAGCAAAATAGTCCCTCCAATCAAACCAACCAGACCGCTTATCAGTGCTAAAGTTTTTGTTTTCATTTACATCTTGCCTCCTTCAATATTATTCTGCTAATTATCTCTAATTTTAGACATTTTTTGCAATTTTGTCAAATTTTTCTAAATGATAATCCCTTCCAAATGATCCAATTCATGCTGGCAGATTTGGGCAGGCAGGCCTTTCAAGGTCATGGTCTGCTGCTGCCAATGTTTATCCAGATAATCAATTGTGATTTCCTGATAACGTTGGGTAGGACGGCTTCCAACCAAGGACAGGCAGCTCTCTTCTGTCTGATAAGGGCCTGACTTAGAGCGCAGCACCGGATTAAACATGACTACCGGCACCAAACCATATAGAAAGATAATGACTCGCTTACGCTCGCCAATCATATTGGCTGCGAGCCCTATACAGTTTTCTCGATTGGCCTGCAGAGTATCCTGCAAGTCTTGAGCCAGATAAAGGTCTTCTCTACTTGCTTGCTCTGATGGTTGCTGCAGGAAGAAAATATCTTTGACAATTGCTTTTTCCATTACTTTTCCTCATAGAGAATGGCCTGATAAATCAGACCCTATAAGCTTATTTTGCGTGGCGCTCGCTAACTTCTTTAGCCAGTACAAAGTTCCCCAGTGTTGCGGAGCCATTTCCAGCCACAGCCGGTGTCACGATATAGTCACGAACATCGGGAACTGGCAAATAACCATTCAGAAGAACTGTGAATTTCTCACGAACCCGATCCAGCATGTGCTGCTGAGCCATAACCCCGCCACCAAAGACGATGACATCTGGACGGAAAGTCACTGTCGCCTGAATAGCCGCCTGAGCGATATAGTAAGCTTGAATATCCCAGACGGAACTATTAAGTTTAATATTTTCCCCACGAACTCCGGTCCGCGCTTCTAAGCTTGGTCCAGCCGCCAATCCTTCCAAACAGCCATTGTGGAAAGGACAAACACCATTGAACTCTTTTTCCACATCCATAGGGTGCTTAGCTACATAATAATGCCCCATTTCCGGATGACCTGTTCCGCCGACAAATTCGCCTCGCTGGATAGCGCCAGCACCTATTCCTGTCCCAATCGTATAATAGACCAGATTTTCAATGCGGCCTCCAGCATTGTTGCGGGCTACTACTTCACCGTAAGCTGAACTATTGACATCCGTTGTGAAGTAAATAGGCACATTGAGAGCTCGGCGCAGAGCGCCGACAATATCCACATTAGCCCAATGCGGCTTAGGCGTCGTCGTGATAAAGCCGTAAGTCTTTGAATTAGGGTCAATATCAATTGGCCCGAAAGAACCAACAGCTAAACCAGCTAGATTGTCAAAACGAGAAAAGAACTCAATCGTCTTATCCAGCGTTTCAATAGGCGTGGTCGTTGGAAACTGTGTCTTTTCAACAACTTCAAACCGTTCATCGCCTACAGCACAGACAAACTTAGTGCCGCCCGCTTCCAAACTTCCATACAATTTTGTCATTATAAATCCTCTTTTAACATTTGATTTTTACTCTATTCATTATAGCATATCTCTTGCAGACTTCTTGCCAAAAACAGTCTTTTTAAAGCTTTTTCAACAAGACTGTACTTATGACATAAAAAACGAACAAAAGCTGATTTGTTCGTTTTCTAAATTCCATTAAGCTTTCACTTCAATAACTGCGTCACCTTTAGCAAGTGCTCCTTCTGCTACTGGAGTCACAGAAGCGTAATCAGCTGTGTTGGTAACGATGACCATAGTCGTATCATCCAGACCAGCGGCTGCAATTTTCTCAGCTTCAAATGTTCCCAGAACATCACCAGCTTTGACCTTGTCGCCTTGAGCAACCTTTTGGTCAAAACCTTCGCCATTCATAGACACTGTATCAATTCCGACGTGAATCAGAATTTCAGCACCATTAGCTGTCTTCAAACCATAGGCATGGCCTGTCGCAAAAGCGATCGTAACTTCTGCATCAGCTGGGGCGTAAACCACACCCTCACTAGGCTTGATGGCAAGTCCTTGCCCCATCGCTCCGCTAGAGAAAACAGGATCATCAACATCGCTCAAAGCTACTGCCTGACCAACGATTGGAGCAAGGATTCTCTCGTCTTGGAGAGCAGCCTTTTCTTCAGCAACTGTGTCATTAGCTACTTCTGCTCCTGCTGCTTCATCAGCCGTTGCGGCAACAGCTTCTGCTGCAAAGACATCTGCCGCTTTTGTCTTACCGTAGAAATAAGTCAAAGCAAAGGCAATTGCAAAAGCAATAACTTCACATAAGAAATAGAACGGAATTGATTTAGCATCAATTGAAAGGAAACCAAGGAAACCTGCCGAACCAAGAGACACAGCAATAACTTGGAGAAGACCTGCAAAGAAAGCTCCTACTGCTGATCCGATAAGGGCACAGAAGAATGGGAATTTATATTTCAAGTTTACACCAAAGAGAGCCGGCTCTGTAATACCCAAGAGAGCTGAGACACCTGCAGAAGATGCAAGACCTTTTGTTTTAGCATTCTTAGTTAAGAACAAGATTGCGAATGTAGCTGCACCTTGCGCAACATTGGCCATAGAAGCAACAACAAAGATAAAGTCACCATGACCACTGCCATTTTGCCAAGCCGAAAGCAATTGTGTTTCGATGGCTGGGAAAGATTGGTGAAGACCAGTCATTACAATTAATGAATAGGTTCCTCCGAAGATACTCATACCAATAAAGCTTGTTATGTTATAAAGCCAAACGATTGCATCTGTAATACCGTTAGATACCAATAGCATTACTGGACCAACTACAGTAAATGTCAAAAATCCAGTAATCATAACTGATAGCAATGGCGTGAAGGTGAAATCAACAGCTGATGGCAACTTCTTGTGGAAGAATTTTTCAAGGTGAGCCAAAATCCATACTGCAGCGAGAACCGGAATTACTTGGTAAACATAACTTGTTTGTGTCACATGATAACCAAAAATATCCCAAAATTTCTCAGCCCCTCCAAGGTCTGGTGTCGTCATAATCATACCGATTGCAGCACCCAGGAACTGGTTAGCTCCAAAACGTTTTGCAGCTGAGATACCAACAAGAATCGGCAGGAACATGAATGGTGCAGCAGACATGAGCTGAATCATTTCTGACAGCCCCTTAATAGCTGGAACCATTTGCTCAATCGATTGTGGCCCAAACAATCCTTCTGAGGTCAGGAAATTACGAAGAGCCATCAAAAGACCGCCTGCAACTAAGGCTGGAATAATAGGTACAAAAATATCGGACAAGAGTTTAATCAAAGCCATAATAGGATTAAACTTCTTTCCACTAGCAGCAATCTGCTTCAAATCATCAGTTGAAACTTCTTTAAGACCAGTTTCTTTTATAATCTCAGCGTAAACAAAGTTTACATCACCAGGACCAATGATAACCTGATATTGACCATCTGTTTTAAAAGTCCCTTTAACATCAGCATTATCGTCCAATGCTTTTTGATTAATAATACTGTCATCTTTCAACACGAGGCGCAATCTAGTTGCACAATGTGCTGCTGCCACAAGATTATCTTTTCCAACAGCCTCAATGACCTGTTTTGCAACTTTTGAATAATCCATTTGCAAAAATCTCCTTATAAATATTTTTAACTTTTTGAAAGCGATTTTATCACCTTTACGAATATTATTTTACCATGATTCAAAAATATGTCAAGCGTTTTGCAGAAAAAATATTTTTTTACTGTTAAATGTTGATTTTTCGACAGAAAACGTTTACTATAGTAATAAGAAATAATATGATTCGGAGGACAAAAGATTGGCTTGGACGACTGAAAAACGCTACAAACGCTATGAAGACTGGACTCAGGAAGAGCTACAGCAGATTAAAGAAAACATCGCTAAATCTCCTTGGCGGGCTAACTACCATGTGGAGCCTCAGACAGGTCTCCTCAATGACCCCAATGGCTTTTCTTATTTTGACGGCAAGTGGGTCGTTTTCTATCAAAACTTTCCTTTCGGAGCTGCTCATGGACTCAAGTGCTGGGTACAGTTGGAAAGCGATGACCTCGTTCACTTCACGGAAACTGGTCTTCGGGTGCTGCCAGATACTTCTCTGGACAGCCACGGTGCCTACTCTGGCTCTGCCATGCAGTTTGACGACAAGCTCTTTCTCTTCTACACTGGCAATGTTCGTGATGAGAACTGGGTGCGTCACCCTTATCAAATCGGTGCCTTGTTAGATAAATCGGGTAAGCTGGAAAAAATTGACAAGGTCTTGATTGAGCAACCTGCTGAAGCGACCGACCACTTCCGTGATCCGCAGATTTTCAACTACAAAGGGCAGTTCTATGCTATTGTCGGTGGGCAAAATCTAGACAAACAAGGCTATGTCAAGCTTTACAAGGCTCTTGATAACGACTATACCAACTGGGAAGTCGTCAGCGATTTAGACTTCGCCAATGACAAGACAGCCTACATGATGGAGTGTCCTAATCTAGTCTTTATCAACGACCAACCAGTCCTGCTCTATTGCCCTCAAGGTTTGTCTAAGGACGTACTGGATTATGACAATATTTATCCAAATATGTATAAAATAGGTCAATCGTTTGACACAAATAAAGCTGCTATGATTGATCCTAGCCCTATCCAAAATCTGGACTACGGCTTTGAGTGCTACGCGACCCAAGCCTTTAACGCACCTGACGGTCGCGCACTGGCTGTCAGCTGGCTAGGCTTGCCTGATGTGGAATACCCATCTGACCGCTTCGACCATCAAGGAGCCTTCTCCCTCGTCAAGGAATTGACCCTGAAAGACGGCAAACTCTACCAGTACCCAGTGCCTGCTATCAAGGATTTGCGAGCAGAGGAACAGCCTTTCGCTGCTTTGGCAGAAAGCAAGAACAGCTACGAACTAGAACTGAATCTCGCTGCAAACACCGAGCATGAAATCCTCCTCTTTGCGGACAAAGATGACAAGGGGTTACGCATCAATTTTGATCTTAAGGAAGGTCAAGTGACCGTTGACCGCAGTCAAGCGGGTGAGCCATTCGCTCTGGACTTTGGAACCAGCCGAAGCTGCAATATTGACAAAGAAGCTACAAATGCTAGTATATTTATAGATAAATCAATTTTTGAAATTTTCATCAATAAAGGAGAGAAAGTATTTTCCGGCCGTGTCTTCCCTAGAGAAGACCAAACAGGTATTGCTATTACTAAGGGCAATCCAACCGGTACTTACTATGAATTAGATTATGGTCGCAAAGCTAACTGATGTAGCAAAACTTGCAGGAGTCAGCCCCACAACTGTTTCCCGCGTCATCAACAGAAAAGGCTACTTATCCGAAAAAACGATTTCTAAGGTTGAGGCAGCCATGCGAGAGCTGGCCTACAAGCCTAACAATCTGGCACGCAGTCTCCAAGGTAAATCAGCCAAGCTAATTGGACTCATTTTCCCTAATATCAGCAATGTCTTTTACGCAGAATTGATTGGTAAGCTGGAGCATGAGCTCTTTAAACAAGGCTATAAAACCATCATCTGTAATAGTGAGCATGACTCAGATAAGGAGCGTGAATACCTTGAGATGCTGGAAGCCAATCAGGTGGACGGCATCATTTCTGGCAGCCACAATCTAGGTATCGAGGACTACAATCGTGTGACCGCACCAATCATTGCCTTTGACCGCAATCTTTCGCCGGATATCCCAGTTGTCTCCTCAGACAACTATGGCGGCGGAGTGCTGGCGGCTCAGACCTTGGTCAAGGCTGGAGCTCAAAATATCATCATGATTACTGGCAATGACAATTCCAACTCACCGACCGGCCTGCGCCATGCTGGCTTTGCTTCCGTCCTGCCGGACGCACCGATTATCAATGTTTCGAGTGATTTTTCACCCGTCCGAAAGGAAATGGAAATCAAGCAAATCCTGAGTCAAACTAAGCCCGATGCTATTTTTGCTTCAGATGATTTGACAGCCATCTTAATTATGAAAGTCGCTCAGGAGCTAGACATCCAGATTCCCAAAGATTTGAAAATCATCGGCTACGACGGCACCTACTTTATAGAGAACTACTACCCGCAGCTGGCAACGATCAAGCAACCGCTGAAAGATATTGCCTGCCTCTCTGTAGACCTGCTCCTCAAAAAAATTGCCGGCCAAGAAGTTCAAACGACTGGCTATTTCCTGCCAGTCAGTCTCTTGCCTGGTAAGAGTGTTTAACGCAGACATAATAAAAAAGCCTGACCGGCTTTTTTTATTATATCAAACATCTATCCTTGATTATCACAGCTAATACTTCAATCATCTTCGTGAGGCTGGGACTATTTAAAAGCTATGGAAAACCTTGTAGATCTGAGCCTAGAAACAAGGATTACGAAGCTACAAATATTCAATGTTTAGTTCTGTCCCACCGTCCTGACAAATTCGACAATATGGCCGCCACAATTATGAATCAGCTCATAGTCGTGTGTCACCAAAATGACTAGTTTGCCTGCTTGGGCCATTTGATGCAGGTCCTTGATCATCTGATCCATCTGAGGGCGGCAGAGGCCACTGGTTGGCTCATCTAAGATGACAATAGGCTTATCTGAAACCTTGGCCATCGCTAAGAGAAGCCGTTGCTTTTCACCACCCGACAAACTCTGAGGATGGCGGTCTTTCTTATCTAATAACCCGACCTGAGCCAAGGCCGCTTGCTTAGCAGTAGCATCATCGCTGACTATAGAAATTTCCGACCAGACCGACTCAGTGAAGAGCTGGTAGTTGACATCTTGCATGACCATACCGATCCAATCATAGCTAGGCTTGACAACCAGCCCATGAAAGAAGGTCTGCCCCTTGAAAGACTTGATTAAACCACAAAGCGAGCGTAGAAAGGTACTCTTGCCCACCCCGTTTTGCCCGATGATAAAGTGAATCCCCTGATTTAGAGAAAGATTCATATCAAAAATCTGCTTTCGGCCATAACTGTAAAGATAGTCTTGAGCCACTAGTGCCTGATTCGAGTCAAAATTCTTATCTGTCATCTGTTTGACCTGATAGTCCAATACTTGCAAGTCTGCTTTTTCAATCCTGCTCAAACTGCGCAGCCGATGCTGGCCAATAAAAGCAGTATCCAGCTCCTCTGGCAGGTGGCTTGTTGCCCGATTCCCCTCTAGCAAAACAAACTGATCCATTATCTCCCGCAGGTAATATAGCCGATGCTCAGCGATAATAATAGTCTTGCCCAGAGACTTAAGCTTAAGCAAGACTTCCTTCAGTCTCTCAATAGCATCGCGATCCAGAGAGGAGGACGGCTCATCAAACATATAGATAGCATTGTCCATACAGGCTACGCTGGTAATGGCTAAGAGCTGTTTTTCTCCGCCTGACAGCGTGAAAATATCTCGATCCAGTAACTGTTTCATCCCCAACAGTTCCGTATAATAATCAATCCGCTCCAAGATTTCCTCGCGCGGCAGATTACGATTTTCCAAGGCAAAGGCCATCTCATCGGTCGAGTTGGTCGCATAAAACTGGGTCTTGGGATTCTGAAAAACGGTCGAAATGAAACGGCTGCGCTGAGCCAAATCCAACTCCTGCAACTCCTGTCCCTTGTAAATCAGACTGCCCATTAGCTCTGCTGGCTGAAAATGCGGAATAATGCCATTGATTGCCTTGAGCAAGCTGCTCTTACCACTGCCAGAAGCTCCGCTGATTACCGTTATCTGCCCTGGCTCAAACCGCAGATTGACCTCCTCCAAAATTGGTCCGTCATAAGAAATAGTAAACTCTTTAAACTCAAGCATAGCGACTCCAAATATCTAAGGCTAAAACTGCCAACATCAGACTCAGACATAGATAATCCTGTATGTGCATCTTAGTCTGGGACAGGCTAGAACGCTGACCGCCGACAATCAAACCTCGCGTCATGGCTGAAACGGCCACATCATCTGCCGTCCGTGTCAGACACATAAGGAGGGGAACATAGCAGTATTCTATCATTCGGACTGGCTGGCTGAAAAAGGTTTTGCCGGTCAATCCATGTAGATACATGGCATCCTTGACCTGATGATAGTCTTCCTTGACAGTGTAGAAGAAACGAAACATGACCGAAATCGGAATAATCAGACTATCAGACAGCTTCATCCTTTGCAAGGACGCCACCAAATCACTCATAGAAGTAGTCAAAAGACTATAGCGCCCCATCATCACTCCCGGCGCCATCCGCAAGACCACCATGCTCATAAAGAGAAAAATAGCTTCTAAAACTGAAGAAGACAGCCGGTGCAACAGAAAGAGCTGCATCAGGATAGCAATCCCTAGCAAGACCAAACCTTTGAGAGCTTCCACATACTTTCTCTCCAGCAAGAGCAAGAGATAAGGCAAAGCAGATAGAAAGACAACTACTGGAAAGTAATGATGATGCAGATTTCCCAGCAGCAAGATATAGGAAATCACCACTGTCATGGCTATTTTGCTTCTAAAATCCAGATTCATCGGCGCACCCTATGCCATCCCAGATTGACTAAAATGCTTTTTCAGCATCTTGATGCCAATCGTGCAGCCCAGATAAGCACCCAAAGCACCTAAGAGCAAAACCGGAAAGAATGACCAATCTGGCAAGACACTAAACATCTGCTCTGCAAATTCCTTGCCATAGCCTTGATCGATAACCTTTTGCATGTAGGCATCACGCGTCAAATAGATGGGTAGGAGATTAGCACAGGAAGAAAGACTATAGGCAACATAGGCCCAACGGGCATGCTTGATACTGCGATAGTTACCGCGCTTCAGGATGTACTCACCTAAGAGAGCAGCTAGGACCGTTCCCAGCACAATCAAAATCGTGTGCCCCGTTGCTACAAAGACTAGAGCCGACACCAACCCCATAACCAGTACCATGCCAAAACGACGAATCTTGGTACTGTAAAGCATGAAAAGAGGACCAGACATCAGGGCGCCGAAAAAGGGAACAATCGGCATAGTAATGGGTAAAAAACCAATCATACCAGATACAAAGCTCACGATAACAATGAGCAAGGAAAAGAGACCGGCATTGACCAGATCCTTTACAGAAAAAGATGCTTGTTTCATTAGGAAAACCTCCATGTTTCATTAAAAAGCGTGCTTGTACTTAAAGTTCTCAATCAACTGCGCCGTTTCTACCAGCTCTTGGTATACACTGGAGACCTGCAGCAGCTCATCATGACGGCCAATACCATCCACCTGACCGTCTTTTAAAACGACAATCTTATCCGCATTCTCGACAGACTTGAGGCGATGGGAGATGATGATGACCGTCTTGTCTTTCAACAGAAGACTGAGACTTTCTTGAATTAATTTTTCATTTTCAATATCGAGTGATGAGGTGATTTCATCCAAAATCACAATAGGCGCTTGCTTGAGCAAAGCACGCGCAATCGAAATCCGCTGGCGCTCACCGCCTGATAGCTTGGCTCCATTTTCGCCAATCAGACTGTCATAACCTTGCGGCAACTGCTCAATAAATCCCTGACAGTTAGCCATGCGAGCAGCTTCTTTGACCTCCTCATCCGTAGCCGTTGGCCGACCAAGGCGGATATTCTCCAAGACAGAAGCGTCGAAAAGAATAACATCCTGAAAGACAATTGAGATCGAATCAAAGAGCGATTGGGTGCTGATATCCTGCAGCTCCTGACCATCGATATAAATATGCCCTTCTTGGTAATCATAGAGTCGGGAGATGAGCCGTAGCAAACTGGTTTTTCCGCAGCCAGACGGCCCAACCAAGGCCGTGATTTCATTTTGCTTGGCAGTGAAGCTGACCTTTTGTAGAACAGGCTGATCCGGCTTGTAGGCAAAGCCAACATCTACTAGCTCGATATCAAAGTTCTTAAGTTCCTGCTCTCTTCCTGCCTGCTTGGATGCTGTATGCAGCTCCTTGATCCGCTTAACAGCGGAGTCAATATAGAGAATCTCTGCCACATTCATATAGAGGCCTTCCATACCATCAATAATCTTAATAGTAGCCAGAAGGTAGCCCAGAAAATAAAGTAATGGAATCCAGCCTTGCGCTAAAAGATAAGAACCAACCAAGACGACCAACCCCAAGGTCAGGCGCAACCCTACTCCAGCTGCTAAGATTGGCAGACCTTGCAGGATCTCTGTCTTTAGGTGGATACGCTCACTCTCTTCCATCTGCCTGTAAAGTTTTTGGCTCAGTGATGGACCAAGATTGTAAGCCTTAATCTCCTCCTGTAGCTCAATCGCCTCCTGAAAACTCTCTGAATTGTCCCGCAGCTGCTGCCAGTAACGGCCCGAAGCCCGCTTGGGCAGCTCCTTAGATAACCAAATCATAGCCGCAATCAAGAGCAGTGGAAGAATGATGCAAAGTCCCATTATCGGATTGCCTAGAAGCATCATCAAGCTAGCTAGGACAAAGAAGAAGACAAAACCAATTGTTTTGGAAATCGCATGACTCAGGGCGTGTTCCAGTCGCTCTACATCACTCATGATAGTCTGAGACAGATCGGACAGGTCATGACTGGAAAAGTAGGATAAGGGCAGACTTTGCAGACTTTCCGCAATATCTGTCCGAATATTGGCGCTTTCCTTGTAGGTCGTGGTATAGGTGGCATTGTAATCCAGATAGATAATACTATAAAGGACCAAGACAATCACTAAACCTCCCTGCAAGAAGATCCATGGCGAGGCCAGCCGCCCAGTCAAAACTCCCTGCAAATAAAACATAAAGAAGAACATTGGCAGCATTTGAGCACAAAAGCCAAAAAAGGAAACCAGACAAGCCCTGAAAAGGTGCTTGGCACCGGTCTGTGTTAGGGAAAATAAATTTTGCAATTTTTCCATCAAGAGACCCTCCATTCGTCAGCGCTGGCGTAGAGTTCTTTCAGATGCTGATAGAGACTGCCCTTGACAGAGAGTTCCTCATCCTTACCCCGCTCGATAATCTTGCCCTTCTCAATGACTAAAATTTCGTCCACTCCCTTGATAGAGCTCAGACGATGAGCAATGATGATGACCGTCTTATGCTCTATTAGATGCGCAAAGGCCTGCTGAATCTGGTATTCATTATTGACATCTGTAGAGGCCGATGCCTCATCCAAAATAATCAGCTGAGCATCCTTGAGAATGGCTCGAGCAATAGCCAGTCGCTGCATTTCGCCACCCGACAAATGGACGCCTTTGGAGCCGATCACGGTCTGCTCCCGCTCAGAAAATTTATCCAGAATATCTTGGCAGCAGGCCAATTCCAGAGCCCGCATGACTTCCTGATTGCTGGCTGCAGGATTACCTAGCTTGACATTATCAAAAATAGACTTCTTAAAAAGCTTAGACTGCTGAAATACAAAGGCGATCTGCTGCATGGCCGCTTCCTGACTGTAGGACTCTAGAGGCTTGTGCCCCAGCAGAATCTGGCCGTTAGAAGGCTTATAAAAACCGGCAATGAGCTTAGCAATCGTTGACTTACCGCTACCGCTGGCTCCCACCAAAGCATAGACCTTATTTGACTCCAAATGAAAAGATAGTTTCTCCAAAATTAACTGGTCTTCCTCATAGCCAAAGGATACCTCTTTGAACTCCACACTGGAATCCAGCAATTGGCTCTCCTGTCCCTGATAAACCTTGCTATCGGTCATCTCAGTATAAAGATGCTCGATCTTATCAATCACCTGGATGGCCTTGTACTGGTACATGCCCAGATACATGACCCGCATAAAGCAAGTAAACAGCAGACCAATGACTGAAAAGAGAAATAGAAAAGCAGGTAGCAGACTGAGGTGCTGACTAGCAGGCAGAAAAAAGACAAAACCCGTAATCAGAAATAAAATATAAGAAGCAAAGAGCACCTGAAAGCTGACGTATGCCTGACGGCAGGTAAAAGAATAATCTAACGCCGTGTCTGAATACTCTCGGATAGCTTGGGACAAAGCTTTAAAAGAGTCAACTGAAGTCTTGAAAATCTTAATCACCTGCATACCACGAACGTATTCGACAGTGGCGCTGTTCAGATTTTCCAGCTTCTCCGAATAAAGCTGCATGAGCTCCTTCTCCCCAATCATGCCCTTGACCAGCCAAGCTCCAATAGCAATCAAAACAAGTAGCAGCAAACCCAGTAGCGGATGTACCGCAAAGCTCAGACCGATAATCATCAAAGGCGTCACCACCACTCCAACATTATCAGGTATGAGATGAGCAACAATCGTATGCGTCTCCGCTGCATTATCATCAATAATCTTACGAGTTTTTCCCGAGCTGGATTGGTCAAAAAAGGAAAAGTTAGAAGCCATGAGGCCATCAATGCCCCGCTTGCGCAGATTGGTCTCTAAACGAAAAGCCACCACGTGAGCAAGAAGGCCTGATCCTGTATATAGGAACGAAGCGACCAACATCATAGACACTACCGTAACGGCTGTCGGAAGGCTAGCTTCGGTCTCTTGAAAACGAATAACCTTCTCCAAAAACTGATAAAGCACATAAAGCGAGCCCACCATCAGCACAGAAGACAAGGTCGAACAAATGATAGCAAGATAAGCCAGACCTTTCCGCTCTGGAATGTAAAAAAATAGTTTCTTATACACTGAAAACATCGAAATCACCTTCTCCTACTTGTCAAAACAAAGTCAATCATATATACTGAAATTACTACTAATATTTTACCATTCTTAAAAATGAACAACAATCAATATTAAATTTTATGACGAATTGTAGTATTTGGCTAATCGTAGCAAGGAAGGACATTTGATGAGCAAAGATTTTGAGAGCATTTTATCGTATAGCAACTACACTCTACTAGAAAACTGCCAGCGTTTCTCCTCCCACGGCAAGACCTACTTTGTTGATAAGGAAGAGATGGAAGGATTTTACTGGAATTACGAAACAGACTATTTCCGCATCAACATTCATGATTCCTTTATCAAAAGAGACACTTTTTTTACCATGGATTTGAAGGAATTCCCAGATTTCTTAGCCTTTTCCTCCTATATGAAAGCTGCCCATGGAGAGTGCTTGTCTCCCTACAAAGCTCTGCGCAGCAAATCTAGCTTTATCATTCTCAATCAAAAGCAGTCTGTCCGCTTCTTGCTAAATGGCCAAACTCCTTTTCAAACGGTGGAAATTGACTTTAAACGTCAGATGATTGAAGACTACCTGATGACCCAGTACCAGCTAGACCTAAGGGAAATCAGTGATATTTTCACAGAATCTCACAAGTTCAATGCTGGAAAGCTGGAAAAAATCGCAGACGAGCTCTTGCATTACCATGTCAACTCTATCGGAAGTGAACTTTTCTATGAGATTAAGGCCAAGGAATGGCTCAGTGTCATTATCAATGAGTACTACAACCATCAGACAGCAAGCCCTTTGAATGCTGAAGACGATCTGGCTCTCGGCAATGTCAGCAGATATATTGATGACCATTATGCATCCAATATCCCGCAAGACCTGTTGGCCAAAATTGCCATGATGAGCAAGACAAAGCTGAAAAATGCTTTTAAGCTAAAATACAATATGACCATCACTGAGTACACGCAGCGCCGGCGTATAAGTATGGCCGAGCAGCTTTTGAAAACGCCCCATCTCAGTATCAAGGATGTCGCTCTCACCGTTGGCTACCAGTCACACAGCCGCTTTTCCTCCCTCTTCAAAAAATATATGGGCATCTATCCATACGAGATCCGAAACCGGCACCAACCAACCAACGAGAAAAGCTGTGCCCAATGTCAGCACACACTCTGTATACACAAGACTGAGTAAGGGAATGGTCGTTTAATTCAATTTTTTCCTTTGTTGACTTGAAACTAAAGGACTTAACCGTTGACAAAGTTGAGCAGAAAATAAAAATTTGAATCCATTTATGATGACACTCTGCATTAAAAAACGCATAAAATCATAAAAGTGTTGATTCTATGCGTTTTTGCTATCTAAATTTTTTATCTATCCCTTTTATCTACAGCCTCCAAAAGCTCCGGAGAGACATCGAATCTGATGTGATTTGAGGTGTATCAGATAAAAAGCAGAACTCCTTACTGTTTCTTTCTAAAGGTTAACAGACCGGCCAGGAAAGCAAGGAAGCCACCTAAAAGTGCCAGTAGGGAAGTGCTTGTTCCCGTTTTTGGCAAGGTTTTTTCTGTTTGGCTAGCCGCTTCTTTTACTGCTGAATCCTGAGGTTCTTGCGCATCCAAGGATAAAGGCTTAGGCTGAGCCTTGGCTACAGAAGAGGCAGACAGCTGCTCTTCTTGAGCTGTTGGATCTTGGGATTTTTCTTCCTGAGCTGGGTTAACTTTTCGAAGTCGCAAAATAGTCGCTGTGAGCGGAGCTAGGGCTAAACCATTGCTGTTTCTAGTGATACCTGCTGGATCAGAAATAGCTATCACTCCTGCCATATTGCCATCTGCCACAACCTCTGCACCTGCTAGATGCTTGTAGGCTTCACCAAAGTTGAATTGTCGTTCCTTGGTGTCCGCATTGACAAAGACAGCATAAATATCGCCATTTGACGCAACCACTTGGTAGCCGAGAACAAGGTCTTCTTTCTCAATACCATCCTTGCCAGGCTGGGTGATGAGGGTCACATTTTGCTCCACTTCATCTTTGGAGCTGCGGGTAAAAGCATCTGTTGATCTCCGCAAGGCAATCAAGCCTTTCATATAGGCACGACTCTTGGCATTTTCAGGGAACTTCTCCGAATCAGTCGCCTTGGTCCAGTCAAAGTGGTTGACCGCGTCGCTCGAATCATAAGAATCATGAATGAAGTACGGATAGTCAAACGGCGTGCCGTCCTCATTGGTCAACAAATGCGCTTTGTTTGGAACCTTGTCTTCGGAGACAGGATATTTATAGGCAGGATCACGGAATTGCTTGGTTCGGCCGTATTCTTGACCAGAGTGGATAAATGGTGTCCCTTGCGAAGTCAAAATCATCAGATTTCCCAGACGCAGGCGACGATGAATCTCCTGATAGTTGGCAGCCACTGCCGGATCTTTCTTGATCGACTGGGCAATGATATCAAAGAGCGTCAGATTATCATGGGCTGCGATGTATTGGATCACATCCCCCGGGCTATCCGCCTCAAAATTGGTTGGCTGCGCCTTGATGTTTTTGAAGACATTTTCCACACTGCGCTTGCCACCAGTGATAAAGGCTGGTGTTCCCTCATTTGGATAACCCGATTTCAAGGTATTGCGAATATCATCTGAGAAGACCGCTACCGTGTCTGTTGACTTCATCCAAGATTGGTCAGCCGGCTGGACAGCTTTATTTTCATCACCTGTATAGGTCTTCCAGCCCTCGCCCAGCATAATGAGATTTGGATTAAGTTTTTTGGCTTCTTCAAAGGCTTTTTGGATGGACTCAGCATCGTGGTCCCCCATCATATCAAAGCGGAAGCCATCTACCTTATACTGCTCTGTCAGGTACTTGATCGAATCCACCAAGACCCGTCTGCTCATATAGTGAGTAGTACCCAAGCGGCCACCGCCAAAGCTGGATCTCGGTGTACCATCCGCATCCATAAAGTGGTAGTAATTGGGCTCCAAGTCTTCAAAGATAGAGGTCTTAGCCGTATGATTATAGACCACATCCAGGATAACGCCCATTCCACGCTTATGAATTTCGTTGACAAGGTTTTTAAATTCCTCAATGCGCTTGGCTGGATCTGTTGGCGTGCTGGAGTACATACCTGTCAGCGAGAAGTAGTTTTGCGGATCATAGCCCCAGTTATAGTTGCTGTTGCTGGAAGCGTACTTGTCCATGCGCTCAGCATTTTTCAACTCATTTACAAAGTAATAACTTAGAACTGGCAAGAGCTGAACGTGGGTCACTCCCAAATCTTTCAAATAATCTAATTTCTCAATGAAAGCTGAGAAAGTTCCAAATTGAGATTTCAAATCTTTTGAAATAGCTGGATCTGAAGTAAAATCACGAACATGTGCCTCATAAATCAAGGCATCCTCCCGCTTCTTGAAGTTCGGAATAGTAGCATAGGTCAGGTCTTTCGGTCCATATTCACTTGGATCTACAAAAGCTGCCTTGGCAATCTTGTAGGCATCCCCCTTGTCCGCATCTTCACTGTTCCAAGCGGCTAAAGACTTGGCATAGGGATCCAGTACAAGAACTTTTTTACCACCGCGAGTAATTTCATAATGATAGAAATACCCTCGATAGTCTGAAATCCCCAGACCGCTCTCAGGCGTCAACCTGCTCGTCCATGTGCCAGACTCACCCTTCTGCATAGCCAGGCGTCCAACGACCTTGTTCTGATCTTCTTTGTCATAGACCGCCAAATCGACTTGGTCCGCACTTGGTGACCAGAAAGTTAGGTCCACTTGTTTGCCCGCTTGAGAAACACGAGCTCCCAATTCACCATCATACTTATAAATACTATCCTTCAACTGCCAGTTCATGCTGGTTTTGAATTGATCATTGCCATATTTGATAAGATAAGGTGACTGAGCTTGGTTAAAATCACCTATGAATTTGGCGCTTTTAGTCTTAGGATCCAGAACCACATCTTTAACAGCGACTTCATTGCCATCTTTGTCCGTAATCTTTAAGTTCTTTAAAATTTCCTCTTTTTTGGCATTTTCTAAGGTAGAAAAGCTGGCTTCAATCTCGGTCAAGCCTATATGCTGGGCTCCCGTCATACGAATATCGTTGACAAAGTAAGGGTTGGTATAAACTGTCGGATCCGCATCACGCAAGAAAATCTGGCTATTTTTCTCCAAATTAGCGAAATTATAATCCTGATTTTGAATCTTCACATCATCTCCTGATTTGCTCTCGTCTAAAAGCAAAAAGCCAATCATCTTAGCAGCATCTTTCAAAGGGACATCTACATAGCGACCGTATTTCCCAGTCTTCTCGAAGTCCACCCCGTCAGGCCAATTCTTGCTTGGATTTTGGACATCTCCCCAAAGCCAGAGCGACTTCTTATCATACTGGCCATCTGTACGATAGTAGTTGATCCGTACCATCCCTTTTTTCAAAGGCTCATAGGTATGAGGTTGATAGTCCGTGTCAAACCAAACCTCATTCATCTGAGGACTGAGCAGTTCAACTGTCTTGTCACCGGTAATATTTTGCCCTGCTGTATTATTGATCAAAAGGCTGATTTTGCTTCTTTTCTCAGCCATTTTAACATCAAGGTAATAACCGTAGTCATCTTCTTTGGCAGTCGCAAAGCTAGTCGCTCCAGTCGGCCAACCACCCTTTTGGCTAGAAGGCGTCTCGACATCATCCCAAGTCCACAGGCCCAAGCTGTCTAGATTTTGTGAAGGCAAGGTTTTGAAATGAAAGCGAATATTGCCTTCTTCGATAGTGTCTTTCTCCGAAGCCTGCGGCTGACTAACTGGTTCTTGCTTGTCTTTTTCACTTGGATTTGCAGCTTCTTGATCAGCTGCTTCTGAACCCGCACTAGCTGGAGCTTGATCTGCTAGCACACCAGTTGGAGCAGCCTGCTCTGAAGCCCCCGCTCCTGAACTATCTGCCTCTCCAGTTTTTTCTTCATCTGCTGACTTAGGTTGGGCTGCCGCATTTGTATCAGAGACTGCTGCTGTCGCTGGGCCGCCCGATGTGCTCGCCTCATCCGCCTTCACTAAGTGGGACTGCCCCAATAAAAAACCTGAAGCAATCACAACAGAAGCCACACCAACTTTTAAGCGACGAATACCAAAGTATTGACGCTTTTCGCCCATCCGAGACTGTAGGTGATAGTTATTTTTCATAAACAGAAAACTCCTTTATTTTTTCTTATAGAGAACATCTATGCAAACGTTTTCTGTATTTATTATACCGATTCTTTTTGAACTTGTAAAGGCTTTCAAGAAGAGTTTTTTTCACTCAGATACTTCATGCTTTCTGTGTGGATTTTGATGATTCGATAAGCTATTTGCGATTCAAACGACAATTGACAAGCAAAAAAGCCAAGACATTTGTCTCGACCTTCATTATTATTCAACGATAAATTGACTCAAAATCCCATTAATGAACTTACTGGACTTTTCGTCAGAAAATTGCTTGGAAAGCTCAATGGCTTCGTTGACTGCTACCAGCTGTGGGGTGTCAAACTCTGTAATCTCAAAGATACCCAGACGCAGGATATTTTTCTCTACCAGCGTCAGACGATCCACTGTCCAGCCCTTTTTGAGATGCTGGGCAATTTTCTTATCCAAGTCGTCCTTGGACTGGACCACACCAGAGACCAGATTGAGCAGGAAGGCTGGAATACCAGCTTCCGCAGCTTTGTCAGCCTCTTCATCCTTATCATAAGAATAGGCAAAGCGACAAGCTTCTACAAGATCCCCTTCATACTCTAGGCTCATCAGGGCCTGAAAAGCCCGCTGGCGCAGACCTCTTCTGGATTCCAACAGTATATCAGTCATTGAGGAAGTCCTCATCAAATAGATCTTTCAAGTCTGGCTTCGGTGCCTTTTCTGGAACAATGCCTGCCACATGGATATTGACCGCAGACAGCTCTACCTCAGCCATATCAAAAACAGCACTTTTTACAGCCTTCTGGATTGCTACTGCAACAGTCGGAACGCTGACACCGTATTCCAAATACAGATAGATGTCTACAGTCACATCACCTGTCTCATCTGTATGGAGCGATACTCCACGACCGAGTGAGCGCATAGAAAGACTGTCTGACATACTCTTATTTGCGAAGGAATAAACACCTTCTACCTTTGCCGTTGCAATGGCAATGATTTTTTCCAAAACACGTGGCGCAATGACGATTTCACCTAATTGTTCAGCTGCCATAGTTATTACCTCTTCTATATTATGCGCGAGAAACGTAAGTTCCTTCTGCTGTGTTGATGATTAATTTTTGTCCAACTTCGATGAAGTCTGGTACGTTGACAACAAGACCAGTCTCAAGTGTCGCTGGCTTACCAGATCCGGTAACAGTAGCTCCCTTAATAGATGGCTGAGTATCTGTCACGACCAATTCAACTGTTGTTGGTACTGTCACACCAATCACTTCTGTTCCGTAGAACTGGATTTTCACATCAGAGTTTTCAAGGATGAATTTCAATTCTTCTTCTACATTGACTACTGGAATTTCATATTGATCATATGTCTCAGTATTCATGAAATAAGCAGTGTCATCCATTTGGTACAAGTATTGAGCTGGAACAGTTTCAATAATGGCTTGTTCAAATTTTTCTTCTGGACGGTAGCTGGTATCAAAGGTAGATCCAGTACGAACATCGCGCAGCTTCATACGCATAATCGTATTTCCCTTACCTGGCTTGTGGTGGCTCGCTTCCAAAACGCGGATGAGTTTCCCATCAGCTGTTTCGAAGGTCATCCCAGCTTTCAGCTTACTTGCTTCAATCATTCTATATTACCTCTTTTTAAAATTATATTTCTACTTATTCTATCATAAAGCCTGATAATTCTCAAATAACAATCAATTCTTTCGGCGCAAGAGTTAGGACTTCGCAGCCGGTTTCTGTGATGAGGAGATCGTCTTCGATGCGGACGCCATATTTGCCGTCCAGATAAATACCCGGCTCATCAGTCAAGACCATGCCCGCCTCAATCGGCTCTTCTGACTTGCCAAAGTAAGGAATCTCATGGATGTCCAGGCCGATACCGTGGCCGATCCCATGGCTAAAGTAAGGACCGTAGCCAGCATCGTTAATAATCTGGCGCGGAATCCGGTCAAAATCAATCCGGCTAAGACCAGCCTTGGCTGCTTCTATCAGGGCTTGATTGCTGCGCAGGACAATATCATAAATCTCCCGCTCCTCATCCGTCACCTGTCCCACATGAACAGTCCGCGTCATATCACTGACATAGTGATTGTAGTAGCAGCCAAAGTCCATGGTCAGGGTTTCCCCTTTTTGAATGACCTTGTCACTAGCCACACCATGCGGCATAGCAGAGCGGTAACCCGAAGCGATGATGAAGTCAAAAGAGGCACCTGAAGCACCTAGCTGGCGCATACGGGCATCTAAAAAGTTCATAACAGCCAGCTCAGTCGTCTCACCAGGCTTGATAAAATCCAGCACATCTAGGAAGGCTTGGTCCGAAATCTGACAGGACTTGCGAATGGTCGCGATTTCTTGCTCATCTTTAATCATGCGCAAATTTTCAATAAAGGCTGTCATGGGAACCAGCTCGTAAGCTGAGAAGACACTTTCCAGCATTTTGAAGTAGGCATAGGAAATTTCATCCTCAAAGCCGATTTTTTGCAGCTTATCGCCCGCAATAATCTTAACAATCTCCCCAATCGCATCGCGTGTTTCCACAATATCAAAACCTTGGACAACTCCCTTGGCAATCAGCGTATAGCGCGCATCCGTCAGGAAAATCCGACGATTCTTGCTGATGAAAACTGTCGCTTCCGTCCCACTGAAACCAGTCAGATAGTAAATATTTTTCAGATTAGTTACTAAAACAGCGTCGCATTCTGTCTGAGCCAATGCTGCTTCAAACTTTTCAACTCTTGATAACATGAGCCACCTCCATGAAATAACTAAGCTTATTATATCAAAAAACCAGTCAAATAGGACATTTTTTTGACAAACCGTATCTAGGACTTAGAATCCAACGAGCATTCTCTGACACGAAAAATCCCTGTTTTTATAATATCTAACAGGGATTTGATGTATTATTTCACATGCAGCTTGCCTTTCAAATATTGGCCGGTATAGCTGGCTGGATTAGCTGCGACTTCTTCAGGCGTACCCGTCGCAATAATCGTACCACCACCGACACCGCCTTCTGGTCCCAAATCAATGATATGGTCAGCTGTCTTGATAACATCCAGATTGTGCTCGATAACGAGGACTGTATTGCCATCGTCCACAAAGCGTGATAGCACTTGAAGGAGCTTGGCAATGTCCTCAGAATGAAGACCCGTGGTCGGCTCATCCAGGATATAGAAGGACTTTCCAGTCGAGCGCTTGTGAAGCTCGCTGGCCAGCTTCATCCGCTGAGCTTCACCACCTGACAAGGTTGTGGCTGGCTGCCCTAGAGTCACATATCCTAGTCCCACATCCTTGATGGTCTGGAGTTTGCGAGCAATCTTGGGAATATGCTGGAAGAATTCTACCGCATCATTAACTGTCATGTCCAGAACCTGAGCGATATTCTTCTCCTTGTAGTGAACCTCTAGAGTCTCGCTATTATAGCGGGTACCGTGGCAGACCTCACAGGCTACATAGACGTCAGGCAGGAAGTGCATTTCAATCTTGATAATCCCATCACCCGAGCAGGCCTCACAGCGGCCGCCCTTGACATTAAAGCTGAAACGGCCCTTCTTGTAGCCACGAATCTTGGCTTCATTGGTCTTGGCAAACAGATCGCGAATATCGTCAAATACTCCAGTATAGGTAGCCGGATTAGAGCGCGGTGTCCGGCCAATCGGACTTTGGTCAATATCAATCAGTCTGTCCACATGCTCAATGCCGCTGATTTTCTTGAACTTACCTGGCTTAGCTGAATTGCGGTTGAGTTTTTGAGCAATGGCCTTTTTAAGGATAGAATTGACCAGCGTTGACTTACCGGATCCAGAAACTCCAGTCACAGCGATAAATTTGCCCAAGGGGAATCTAGCCGTGATATTCTGCAGATTATTTTCCTGAGCCCCTGTCACTTCGATAAAGCGACCATTGCCTACACGGCGTTCCAATGGTACTGGGATTTCGCGCTTACCTGACAGGTATTGGCCTGTGATGGATTTCTTGCTCTTGGCCACTTGTGCAGGAGTACCGGCTGCGACGATTTCACCACCGAAAACACCGGCTCCTGGTCCCACATCAATCAGCCAGTCAGCTTCCCGCATGGTGTCCTCATCGTGCTCAACCACGATAAGGGTATTTCCCAGGTCGCGCATCTTCTTGAGGCTGGCAATCAGGCGGTCATTGTCACGCTGGTGCAAGCCAATAGAGGGCTCGTCCAAGATATAGAGGACACCACTCAAGTTAGAACCAATCTGAGTCGCCAAGCGAATCCGCTGACTCTCACCTCCTGATAGAGTCCCAGCCGAGCGAGACAAAGTCAGGTAATTGAGCCCAACATTATTAAGGAAGGTCAGGCGGTCATGAATTTCTTTGAGAATAGGACGCGCAATCGTGGCTTCATTATCAGTCAGACTTAACTTCTCCAACTGTTCCAAATGATCTGCAATAGACAGGTCTGAAATCTCACCAATATGCAAGCCATCTTCTCTGCCAACCTTGACAGACAAGGCCTGAGGGCTGAGTCGATAACCGTGGCAAGCCGCACAAGTCAGCTCATTCATATAAGCCCGCATCTGCGTCCGAGTAAAATCACTATTGGTTTCATGGTAGCGACGGTTGATATTGGTGACAACCCCCTCAAAGGGAATGTCAATATCGCGCACGCCACCAAATTCATTTTCATAGTGGAAATGGAACTCTCGTCCATCTGAGCCAAAGAAAATCAGCTGCTTTTCTTCCTCCGTCAGTTCCTCAAAAGGCTTGTCCATATCAATACCAAAGGCAGCCATGGCCTGCTCCAGCATCTGCGGATAGTAGTTGGAGGATATGGGATTCCAAGGCGCTAGCGCTCCTTCGCGTAAGGTCTTGCCAGCTTCTGGAACAACCACATCTAGATCCACCTCCAGCTTAACCCCCAGACCATCACAGTCCGGACAGGAGCCAAAAGGCGCATTGAAAGAGAAGAGACGCGGCTCTAGTTCTGGCACCGTAAAGCCACAAACTGGACAGGCATAGTGTTCAGAAAAGAGTAGCTCTTGACCATCCATAGTGTCAATCACCACATAGCCCTCAGCAATCCGCAGAGCAGCTTCGACCGAGTCAAAAAGACGGCTGCGCACCCCTTCCTTGATAACAATTCTGTCTACCACGACCTCAATATCATGCTGCTTGCTCTTAGAAAGCTCTGGCAATTCCGTCACATCGTAAATATCGCCATCCACGCGCACACGGACATAACCGTCTTTCTGAATCTTATCAAAAACGGTCTTATGCTGGCCCTTTTTCTTGCGGATGACCGGCGCTAATATCTGCAGCCGCTGACGCTCCGGCAATTCCAAGACCTTGTCAACGATCTGCTCGACAGACGAAGCCGTAATAGCTCCATGACCGTTGATACAGTAGGGAGTTCCGACACGAGCATATAGCAGACGCAGGTAGTCATTGATTTCGGTTGCAGTTCCCACTGTTGAGCGGGGATTTTTGCTGGTTGTCTTCTGGTCGATGGAAATAGCCGGGCTGAGACCATCAATCGAGTCCACATCCGGCTTTTCCATATTGCCCAAAAACTGCCGAGCATAGGCCGACAGACTCTCCACATAGCGGCGCTGCCCCTCAGCATAGAGGGTATCAAAAGCCAGACTGGACTTGCCCGAACCGGACAGCCCCGTCACCACGACTAGCTTGTCCCGCGGAATTTCTACATCAATATTTTTTAAATTATGAGCTCGCGCTCCATGAATCACAATTTTATCTTGCATTTTGACCTCGTTTCACTTATAAACCTTCTCCATTATAACAAATTTTTCTGCAAACTTTTGCCCCAAAAACCCGAATTTGTAGTATAATAGTACGGTATGCAAAAAACACTCTGGAAAGGAAAATGATTATGAAGCAAGTCTTTTTATCAACTACGACAGAATTCAAAGAGATTGATTCGCTCGAATCAGGCACCTGGATCAATCTTGTCAACCCTTCCCAGAGCGAATCAATTGAAATCGCCAACGCCTTTGGTATTGACATCGCCGACCTGCGAGCACCGCTCGATGCAGAAGAAATGTCCCGACTTACGATCGAGGATGAGTATACACTGATCATCGTTGACGTGCCCATCACTGAGGAGCGGAATAACCAGACTTACTATGTCACGATCCCCCTTGGTATTATCATCACGGAAGAGGCTATTATTACCACTTGTTTGGAAAAATTACCTCTGCTGGACATCTTCATTCACAGGCGCCTGCGCAACTTCTATACTTTTATGAAGTCACGTTTCATCTTTCAGATTCTCTACCACAATGCCGAGCTGTATCTGACAGCCCTGCGCTCCATTGACCGCAAGAGTGAGCAGATTGAGAGCCAGCTGCACAAGTCCACGCGAAATGAAGAACTGATTGAGCTCATGGAGTTGGAAAAGACCATCGTCTATTTCAAGGCCTCCCTTAAGACAAATGAGCGCGTGATTAAGAAGCTGACCAGCTCCACTAGCAATATCAAGAAATACCTGGAGGACGAGGACTTGCTGGAAGATACCTTGATTGAGACCCAGCAGGCCATTGAGATGGCTGATATCTACGGCAACATCCTCCACAGTATGACAGAGACCTTTGCCTCTATCATTTCTAATAACCAGAACAATATCATGAAAGCCTTGGCTCTGGTGACCATCGTCATGTCGATTCCGACTATGATTTTCTCGGCCTATGGGATGAACTTCAAAAATAACGAACTGCCTCTCAACGGTGAACCACATGCCTTCTGGATTATCATGTTCATCGCCTTTGCCATGAGTGCTTCGGTCATGGCCTATCTCATGCACAAAAAACTATTTTAACCTTTAGAAAGAACGCCTATGTCACAAGTATCCCTCGACAAACTCAGCAAAAAAAACAAAGAATTTATCCATATCGCAACTAACCAACTCCTACAAGACGGCAAATCCGATCAGGAAATCCAGACTATCTTAGAAGGTATTCTACCGGAAATTCTGGAAAATCAAGCCAAGGGAATCACTGCCCGCGGCCTCTACGGAGCCCCAACTACTTGGGCATCTTCTCTGACTGAAAAAGAGCGCTATGATGCCGAACATCCAAAAGAAAATGACGATCCTAAATGGATGATGCTGGACTCTGTCCTCTTTATCTTTGGTTTCTTTACCCTCCTTACCTCAATCGTCAATCTAGCTTCCTCTCAGCCGTCTGTCTATGGACTGACGACTCTCATACTCGGAAGCATCGTCGGCGGGCTTTCTTTCTATGCTCTCTACCACTTTATCTACCGTTTCTACGGACCAGACAAGGACCGCAGCCAGCGCCCTAAGCTGCTCAAATCCATCCTGACCATGGCAGCGGCTATTCTCCTCTGGAGCATGTCCATCGTCCTGACTAGTCTCCTGCCTGAATTCCTCAACCCCCGCCTGTCTAATGTCGTAGTTGCTATTGTCGGCGCTATCACCCTAGCCCTGCGCTTCTATCTCAAAAAACGCTTCAACATCAAGAGCGCGACTATGGGGCCGACGAGATAAGAAATCTTTAAATCAAATAATACTTAAAAAGACAGTTCAAATCAAACTGTCTTTTTATTATACAATTCTTCTATTATCTAAAAAATCCCTGCCGAGGCAGGGAATCTAATTAGTCTTCATTTACGAAAGGCATCAAAGCCATTACGCGAGCGCGTTTGATAGCTGTTGTTACTTTACGTTGGTTTTTAGCTGAAGTTCCTGTTACACGACGAGGAAGGATTTTCCCACGTTCTGAAACGAAACGGCTAAGAAGCTCAGTATCTTTGTAATCAACATATTCAATTTTGTTCGCTGCGATGTAATCAACTTTTTTACGGCGTTTGAATCCGCCACGACGTTGTTGAGCCATGTGTTTTCTCCTTTATATTATAGTTAGATTCAATCCTTAGAAAGGTAGATCGTCGTCTGAGATATCCATCGGGTTAGAATTGCCAAATGGGCTCTCATCACGAGAAAAGTTCGGTACTTGGTTAGACGAGTCTGCACTGCCATAACTTGGAGCAGAGCTGCCGCCGAAGCTGTTTCCACCGTATCCGCCAGATGACTGACCTTCACGATTAGAGCGGCTTTCCAAGAGTTGGAAATTGTCCGCAACAACTTCTGTGACATAGACACGCTGGCCTTGCTGATTCTCGTAGTTACGCGTTTGAATACGGCCTGTAATTCCGATCAGGGCTCCTTTTTTAGCCCAGTTTGCAAGATTTTCTGCCTGCTGACGCCAGATAACAACATTGATAAAGTCTGCTTCTCGCTCGCCACTTTGATTTTTAAAGTTGCGATTGACAGCCAGAGTAAATGTTGCGACCGCTTGGTTCTGCGGAGTATAGCGAAGCTCGGCATCACGGGTCATGCGACCCACCAGTACAACGTTATTAATCATAGTCTACCTTCTTAAGCGTCAAGTTTGACGATCATGTGACGAAGAATGTCAGCGTTGATTTTTGAAAGACGGTCAAACTCTTTAAGAGCTGCATCGTCGTTTGCTTCAACGTTAACGATGTGGTAAAGTCCTTCACGGAAATCTTGGATTTCGTATGCAAGACGACGTTTTTCCCAGTCTTTTGATTCAACAACAGTTGCACCATTGTCAGTTAAGATAGAGTCAAAGCGTGCTACCAAAGCGTTTTTAGCTTCTTCTTCAATGTTTGGACGAATAATATAAAGAATTTCGTATTTAGCCATTGATTTTTCCTCCTTTTGGTCTAATGACCCCGAGACTTTGCAAGGGGTAAGTGAGGTTTGCTCACAAATAACTATTATAGCAGACTTCCAGCAGAATAGCAAGGGAAAGTTTTGATATAAAGAAAACTCTCTCTGTCACCAGAGAGAGTCCGAAAAATACGATTCGTTTTTAGAAAGCTTAGACAATTCTACCTTGATCGACAACTAGTTTTCCAGCCTTGTAAACCTGATGGGTCAGGTTGGTGGCAAAGAAATAAAGTGGATAGTCGATATTCTTAGCGTCTAGGATGGTAATGTCAGCCCGCTTGCCAGTATCAAAGCTGCCAATCTTATCTTGACGGTTAACTGAATAGGCCGCATTGATGGTTACAGCGTTCAGAACTTCTACTGGCGTCAGACGCATCATAAAGCAGCCCAGCTGCATGACGAACTGCAGGTTAGCAGTTGGACAGGAGCCTGGATTGCTGTCGGTAGTCAGGGTAATGGCCATACCAGCTTCCAGCATCTTGCGGGCCGGTGCATAGGTATCTTCCATCAGACTGAAGGTAGTCGCTGGCAGGAGATTCCCGATAACTTTGGCTTCTGCCATCTTGCGAATGCCCTCATCGGTCGCTACCATCAAGTGCTCTGCACTAGTTGCTCCTAGCTCAGCTGCTACATCTACTCCGCCGATAGATTCGATTTCATCAGCATGGATACGAAGCTTGAAGCCCATTTCCTTAGCTTTAGAAAGCAGGTAGCGTGACTCGTCAGCTGTAAAGACGCCTTTTTCACAGAAAATATCACAAAACTCAGCTAGATTTTCTGCCTTTACTCGAGGCAGCATTTCCTCGACGATGAGCTCTAGATATTCCTGAGAGCGTCCCTTGTATTCTGGTGGAACAGCGTGGGCAGCCATAAAGGTCGAAACTAAATCAATATCATGGTCACGGTCCAGAGCTCCAACGACATCTAGCTGGCGCTTCTCTGTTTCCCAGTCCAAACCATAACCACTTTTGGCCTCAACAGTCGTCACCCCATGCAGCAGCATGTAGTCCAGCAGTCTCTTGGACTTATCGTAGAGAGTGTCAAAAGAAGCTTCTCGCGTCGCCCGAACTGTACTGAGAATACCGCCGCCTTGGGCAAGAATTTCCAGATAAGGGACCCCAGCTAACTTCTTAGCAAACTCATGCTCCCGGCTGCCGCCGTAGACCAAGTGAGTATGGCAGTCGATCAAGCCAGGCGTAGCAATCTTGCCCTCATAAGACTGAATCTTAGTATCTGGTCCAATCAGACTGGCATCCGGCTCTCCGCTTCCAACTGCTAGGATTTTGCCGTCTTTGACTGCAATGTAGCCGTCTTCCAAAACCTGAGCTTCTTTCATCTCTGCGCCAAAAAGGGGATGCCCGAGATCCTTGGGACAGAAGACTTGATTAAAGTGAGTTAATAGTAAATCAGCAGTCATGCTTGTTCCTCCATTTCATTTTCCGACATATTTGCTTTTCATCATAATACACTATCGTCAAATTATAGTCAAAAGCTTGTAAAAGATAGGAGCCCCACTTTTTTTACTGTTTTTGTCATTTTCTTGACTCTTTATGGACGGGAGTCTTATAGAATGTAGGAGAAAGATATTTTACACTTGACTAAAAGGAGGATTTTTCATGTCATACTTTAGCGAAAATGAAATTGCAGCAGCAATGACCGTCAAATTAGACGATGTACTACCTGAAAAAACAGTTTTCCAAGAAGGCATCCGTCGAGCACCTGACCGGGGCTTCCGTTTGACTCAAGCTCAAACCGAAATTGCTCTTAAAAATGCCCTTCGCTATATTCCAAAGAGATTCCATGAGGAAGTGATTCCAGAATTTCTGGAAGAACTGAAAACTCGCGGACGGATTTATGGCTACCGCTGGCGTCCAAAAGAACGCATCTACGGCAAACCGATTGATGAGTATAAAGGGAACTGTACCGCAGCCAAGGCTATGCAGGTCATGATTGACAACAACCTGAGCTTTGAAATCGCTCTTTATCCTTATGAATTGGTTACTTATGGGGAAACTGGATCTGTCTGCGCCAACTGGATGCAGTACAACCTCATCATGAAATACTTGGAAATCATGACCGACCATCAAACCTTGGTCGTGGAATCTGGCCACCCACTCGGACTCTTCAAATCTAAACCAGAAGCACCTCGTGTTATCATCACCAATGGCCTCTTGGTCGGTGAGTACGACAACATGAAGGACTGGGAAATTGCTGAAGAAATGGGCGTGACTAACTACGGTCAAATGACAGCTGGCGGCTGGATGTACATTGGCCCTCAAGGTATCGTCCATGGTACTTTCAACACCCTCCTCAATGCTGGACGTTTGAAACTAGGTGTAGCTGATGACGGCGACCTGACTGGTAAACTCTTTATCTCTTCTGGTCTGGGCGGCATGAGTGGAGCTCAAGGGAAAGCAGCAGAAATTGCGAAAGCTGTAGCAATCGTGGCAGAGGTAGACTATTCTCGGATTGAAACTCGTCACTCCCAAGGCTGGATTAGCCAGTTAGCCGAAAGTCCAAAAGAAGCAATTGACTTGGCTCAAAAAGCTCTGGAAGCTGGCGAATCAACTTCTATCGCCTATCATGGTAACATCGTAGACCTCTTGGAATATGTCAACGAGAACAATATCCATGTAGATCTGCTGTCTGACCAAACTTCTTGCCATAACGTCTATGACGGTGGCTACTGTCCAGCTGGTATCAGCTTTGAAGAGCGGACACGCCTCCTAGCTGAAGACAAGGAAACCTTTGCTAAGTTGGTTGATGAAACATTGGAACGTCACTTCAAGGCAATCAAGACCTTGACTAACAACGGCACCTACTTCTTTGACTACGGTAATGCCTTTATGAAGGCAGTCTATGACTCTGGCATCAAGGAAATTTCTAAGAATGGCTTTGATGATAAAGACGGCTTTATCTGGCCATCTTATGTAGAAGATATCATGGGCCCAATGCTCTTTGACTATGGTTATGGCCCTTTCCGTTGGGTATGTCTGAGCGGTAAGCACGAAGACCTAGTCGCTACTGACCATGCAGCCATGGAAGTCATCGACCCTAACCGCCGCTACCAAGACCGCGACAACTACAACTGGATTCGCGATGCAGAAAAGAACCAGTTGGTTGTTGGAACTCAGGCTCGGATTCTCTACCAAGACTGTATGGGTCGTGTCAACATCGCCCTCAAGTTCAATGAATTAGTACGCGAAGGCAAGATTGGTCCTGTCATGATTGGTCGTGACCACCACGACGTATCTGGTACCGACTCACCATTCCGTGAAACTTCCAATATTAAGGATGGTTCTAATGTCACTTGCGACATGGCTGTGCAATGTTACGCTGGTAATGCCGCTCGTGGTATGAGTCTGGTAGCTCTCCACAACGGTGGTGGAACTGGTATCGGTAAAGCGATCAACGGAGGCTTTGGCTTGGTACTGGACGGAAGCGAACGCATTGATGAAATCATCAAATCTGCTATCGCTTGGGATACGATCGGCGGAGTTGCACGTCGTAACTGGGCTCGCAATGAGCATGCTATCGAAACAGCTATCGAGTACAACCGTCTCCATGAAGGAACAGACCACATCACCATTCCGTACTTAACTGACGAAGATTTGGTCAAAGAATCTGTTAAGAAATTGTTCGAATAGGAAAAACTTGTCTCCCCACTTCCAACCTGGGCTGGGCTCAGCCTAGCTCAGGAGGAGGTTCTGCTTTATTAAGTTCATATTATAAATTAAAATTATTGATATCACGAGGTAATATCTTATGGCAAAAATTGTTGAATGTATTCCTAACTTTTCTGAAGGCCGCAATCAAGCGGTCATTGACGGTTTAGTGGAAACAGCTAAGAGCGTGCCAGGAGTGACACTTTTGGACCACTCTTCTGATGCCAGCCACAACCGCAGCGTCTTTACCTTGGTCGGTGATGACCAAAATATTCAGGAAGTTGCTTTCCGTTTGGTCAAATACGCTTCTGAAAATATTGACTTGACCAAGCACCAGGGCGAACACCCTCGTATGGGCGCAACTGATGTCCTGCCTTTTGTACCGATTAAGGACATCACAAGTGAGGAATGCGTAGAAATTGCGAAGACTGTATCTGAGCGGATCAACCGTGAGCTCGGTATCCCTATCTTCCTCTATGAAGATGCAGCGACTCGTCCTGAGCGTAAGAACTTGGCTAAGGTCCGTAAAGGACAATTTGAAGGCATGCCTGAAAAACTCTTGGAAGCTGACTGGGCACCTGACTACGGTGAAAGAAAGATTCACCCAACTGCTGGTGTCACTGCTGTCGGAGCTAGAATGCCGCTCATCGCCTACAACATCAACTTGGATACAGACAATCTGGAAATTGCCAACAATATTGCCAAAATCATCCGTGGATCAAGCGGTGGTTACAAGTACTGTAAAGCGATCGGCGTTATGCTGGAAGACCGCAACATTGCTCAGGTTTCTATCAACATGGTCAATCTGGAAAAATTCCCGCTCTATCGTGTCTTTGAAACAGTTCGCTTTGAAGCCAAACGCTACGGAGTTGGTATCCTAGGCTCAGAAGTCATCGGTTTGGCGCCAGCCAAGGCTTTGATTGATGCAGCAGAATACTATCTGCAAATCGAAGACTTTGACTACGGCAAGCAAGTTCTGGAAAACCATTTGCTGGGCTAGGAGGACAGAAACCTATGAAATTAGTAGATTTAAGCTTGACAGAATTCGCCCAAGTCCTAGGCTCAGATGCTCCTGCACCAGGAGGCGGCTCTGCCGCTGCTCTTTCAGCAGCTAACGGTATTTCCCTAACCAAAATGGTTTGTGAATTAACACTTGGCAAGAAAAAATACGCAGAATTTGAAGCAGAAATTGCTCAAGTACATGCTGAAAGCGCCCGCCTGCAAGAAGGCTTGCTCGCAGCTATCGACAAGGACACTGAAGCCTTCAATCTAGTCTCTGCTGTCTTTGATATGCCTAAGGAGACAGAGGAAGATAAGGCTGCTCGTCGGGAAGCTATGCAGCAAGCCCTCAAGGAAGCGACCAAGTCACCTTATGGCATGATGGAAGACATCTTGGCTGCCCTGCAAACAACTCAAAAGGCTGTCGGTAAGTCCAATACCAATGCTGCCAGCGACTTGGGAGTTGCAGCTCTCAACCTTAAGGCTGGCCTGCAAGGGGCTTGGCTCAATGTTCTCATCAACCTGTCAGGTGTCAAGGATGAAGCATTCGTCGCAGACTACCGCAGCAAGGGGGAAGAACTCCTACAAAAAGGCTGCTCTCTAGCAGATGAAATTTATCAAGAAATTTTGAAAGTTGTCTAATAGATAAACGGAAGAGAAGTTCGCTCTTTCCCATGAATGGACTTTCTTTTCTCAAGAGGTAACAATATGGTTTTATCAGATATTGAAATTGCGAATTCGGTTCAAATGAAGCCCATCAAAGATGTTGCAGAAAAGCTTGGAATTGCTGAAGACGCCCTGTCTCTTTATGGAAATTACAAGGCAAAAATCAGTGCCGGTCAACTGGAAGCCTTAAAAGAAAAGCCAGACGGCAAACTGATTCTCGTGACAGCTATTTCTCCAACACCAGCCGGAGAAGGCAAGACAACGACTTCTGTCGGATTGGTTGATGCTCTAGCTGCTATCGGTAAAAAAGCCGTTATCGCTCTGCGGGAGCCTTCACTCGGACCTGTCTTTGGTATCAAAGGCGGAGCTGCTGGCGGTGGGCACGCTCAGGTGGTGCCGATGGAGGATATCAATCTCCATTTCACTGGTGACTTTCATGCCATCGGTGTTGCCAACAACCTACTAGCGGCCCTCATTGATAACCACATTCATCATGGCAATGCCTTAGGTATCGACTCTCGCCGCATCACTTGGAAGCGGGCAGTGGATATGAATGACCGGCAACTGCGCCACATCGTGGACGGTTTGCAAGGTAAAGTCAACGGTGTTCCGCGTGAAGATGGTTTTGACATTACAGTTGCTTCTGAGGTTATGGCTATTCTCTGTCTGTCAGAAAATATCACTGACCTTAAGAACCGCTTGGAAAAAATCATCATTGGCTACAGCTTTGACGGCAAGCCAATAACTGCTAAGGATCTGAAAGCTGGTGGCGCTATGGCTGCTGTGCTCAAAGACGCTATCCATCCAAACTTGGTTCAAACTCTGGAACATACACCAGCCTTGATTCATGGCGGACCTTTCGCCAACATTGCCCATGGCTGTAACAGTGTCCTAGCTACCAAGCTGGCTCTCAAATATGCCGACTATGCAGTCACAGAAGCTGGTTTCGGTGCTGACCTAGGTGCTGAAAAATTCATTGATATCAAGTGTCGTACATCTGGTCTTCGTCCAGCGGCTGTAGTTCTGGTTGCTACCATCCGCGCTCTCAAGATGCATGGTGGTGTGGCTAAGAGCGACCTGGCTGAAGAAAATGTCCAAGCCGTTGTAGATGGTCTGCCAAACTTAGAAAAACATCTGGAAAACATTCAAGATGTTTATGGATTGCCAGCAGTCGTTGCCATCAATAAATTCCCGCTGGATACCGAAGCAGAATTGCAAGCAGTTTATGATGCCTGCCAAAAACGCGGCGTTGACGTAGTGATTTCCGACGTCTGGGCCAATGGCGGAGCCGGCGGTAAAGAATTGGCTGAAAAAGTCGTTGAACTGGCCGAAGGAGACAATCACTTCCAATTTGTATATAATGAAGAGGACTCCATTGAGACCAAGCTAAACAAAATTGTTACCAAGGTCTATGGAGGCAAGGGCGTTCGCCTGACTCCTGCCGCTAAACGCGAGCTCAAACAACTGGAAGAGCTAGGCTTCTCCAACTATCCTATCTGTATGGCTAAGACTCAGTACTCCTTCTCAGACGATGCTAAGAAACTGGGCGCACCTAAAGACTTTGTTGTGACTATTAGCCAGCTCAAAGTTTCTGCTGGTGCAGGCTTTATCGTTGCTCTGACTGGTGCCATCATGACCATGCCAGGACTGCCTAAAGTACCAGCCAGCGAAAAGATTGATGTCGACAAAGACGGCAATATCAGCGGTTTGTTCTAATAAATACCAAAAATGACAAATGTAACCCTTTTAAGAGCAAACGATTTTCAAGTTTCCGATTGGTCGGGGGGAAAGACAAAACAGCTTTATCTTTCCCCGCCAACTGGCCACTATGGCAACCGGGAATTTGACTATCGGCTCTCGACAGCGACTGTGGAGTTGGCTGAAAGTCAGTTTTCTGACCTCAGCGGCTTTCACCGCATTCTCATGAGCCTAGACCACACACTCCATCTCCACAATGCCAGCCGGCAGGAGGAAACGGTTCTAGCTCCCTTTACTCCCTATGTCTTTGAAGGGAGTGATTCTATCACAAGTCGTGGAACTTGTACCGACTTTAACTTAATCTACAGCAACCATTATCAGGGACAGATGATTGCTATCTCAAATGGGCAAGAGCTTAGCCGAGATGACGAAATTCAATTTATCTATGCCTTAGGTGATTTGACGGTGACGGGAACAAACCTGCCAGCACTTAATCTAAAGGCGGAGCAACTTCTGATAGTGGAAAAAGAGACTCAGGAAACTGAGCTGCATATAATGTTTTCGAGTAACCAGCCAAAGGGAACGCCCCTTGCTATTTGGGCTGGTTTGACCCACATCCCTACTAAGTAAAGATACCATGATGCCTTGTCACCATTCTATCTTTACTTGGAAAGGATCCCATATCTCTAAAGGAGAAACATTATTATGGATGCAACTAAACTCACTGCACAAGAACAAGAACAGGAAAAAGCGAAATTCAGCTTTTCCGGTGCAACTCTCTACGGTATCAATGCCGTTATCGGTTCAGGGATTTTCCTCCTACCGCAAAAGATTTATAAAGGACTTGGTCCTGCCTCTCTAGCTGTCATGCTTGGAACTGCCCTCCTCGTTATTCTCCTAGCTGTCTGCTTGGCAGAAACTGCAGGTTATTTTAATAAAAACGGCGGAGCTTTCCAATATTCCAAAGCGGCCTTTGGAGACTTTATCGGCTTTAATGTAGGTTTTCTAGGCTGGGTCGTAACCATCATCGCTTGGTCAGCAATGGCTGCCGGCTTTGCCCGACTCTTCGTCATTACCTTCCCGGCTTTTACTCCTTACGAACTAGTCCTTAGTATCACTTTGATTGTCTTGCTTAGCTTGATGAATATTGCTGGTTTGAAGACCTCTAAATTTTTCACACTGGCCGCAACTGTAGCTAAGTTGATTCCAATCATTGCCTTTGCAGCATGTGCCATCTTCTTTATCAAAGGTGGAATAGACAAAGGAAACTTCACTCCTTTCCTACAGCTTGAACCTGGAACCAATGTCATGACTGCTATTGCCAACACAGCCGTTTATATCTTCTATGGCTTCATTGGCTTTGAAACCATGTCTATCGTTGCCGGTGAAATGCGCAACCCAGAAAAGAACGTGCCTCGGGCTATCCTAGGCTCCATTAGTATCGTTTCTGTCCTTTATATGCTCATCATCGCTGGAACCATCGCCATGCTTGGTAACCATATTATGCAGACAGATGCTTCTGTACAAGATGCCTTTGTAGCAATGATTGGCCCTGCTGGTGCTTGGATTGTCTCTATTGGTGCCCTTATCTCAATCGCCGGTCTTAATATCGGGGAATCCATCATGGTACCGCGTTATGGTGCAGCCATCGCAGATGAAGGCTTGCTCCCTAAGAAAATTTCAGAAACCAACTCTAAAAACGCTCCTGTTGTAGCAATTATCATTTCTGGAGCATGTGCCATCGCCCTGCTCTTCTCTGGTAAATTCGAAGAATTGGCAACCCTCAGCGTGGTCTTCCGTTTCTTCCAATACATTCCAACTGCTTTGGCGGTCTTGAAACTCAGAAAAATGTATCCAGAAAAGAAGGTTGTCTTCCGTGTACCATTCGGCCCTATCATCCCAATCTTAGCTGTTGTTGTCAGCCTGGTTATGATTGTAGCTGATAATCCGATGAACGTCGTTTACGGTGTCATTGGAGCTGCCGTTGCAAGTTTAGTATACTACTTCATGCACGGTCGAAAACAGGTTCCTACTAACCCTGACTAACTCAAAGCATTATATCCCATAATGGAGGATTCTATATGTCAAAATTGATTCACTTAGACGGAAACAGTCTAACACTTGAAGATGTTATCGCAGTAGCCCGACATGGAGCCACCTGCGAAATTGTCCAAGAAGCAAAGGAAGCTGTGGAGGCTTCTCGTAAAATCGTAGATGACATCGTCCGCGAAAAGCGGGTGGTCTACGGTGTTACAACTGGATTTGGCTCTCTCTGCAATGTCAGCATCTCACCAGAAGATACGACTCAACTGCAAGAAAACCTCATCCGTACGCACTCCTCAGGCTATGGTGATCCCCTGCCAGAAGATGCCGTCCGTGCTATCATGCTAATCCGGATTAATTCCTTGGTCAAGGGCTATTCTGGTATCCGTCTCTCTACTGTCGAAAAGCTCCTGGAATTACTCAATAAAGGCGTTATCCCTTACATTCCAGAAAAGGGATCCCTCGGTGCCTCTGGTGACTTAGCACCGCTGGCTCACATGGTTCTGCCTATGTTAGGACTGGGCCGTGCTTACTATCAAGGTGAATTGCTCTCTGGACAAGAAGCTTTAGACAAAGCCGGCATCGAGAGAATCGATCTAGCAGCCAAGGAAGGACTTGCACTGATTAACGGAACGACTGTCCTGACAGGTATCGGAGCTCTGGCTACCTACGATGCTATCCAGCTGCTTAAACTATCAGATGTCGCTGGCGCTCTTTCCATGGAAGTCCACAATGGTATTACCAGTCCATTTGAAGAAGACTTACATACCATCCGACCTCAGAGCGGACAGCTGGCTACAGCCCGCAATATCCGCAACCTGCTGGAAGGCAGTGGCAACACAACTGTAGCAACACAACAGCGGGTCCAAGATCCTTACACCCTGCGTTGTATTCCGCAGATTCATGGTGCCAGCAAGGACTCTATCGCTTATGTCAAGACCAAGGTTGAGATTGAAATCAACTCTGTTACAGACAACCCTATCATCACCAAAGAAGGCCATGTTATCTCAGGCGGTAACTTCCACGGTGAACCAATGGCTCAGCCATTTGACTTCCTCGGCATCGCTATTTCTGAAATCGGTAATGTATCCGAGCGTCGTGTGGAACGTCTGGTCAACAGCCAACTGAGCAAGCTACCATCCTTCTTGGTCAAACACCCAGGACTCAACTCTGGCTTTATGATTACCCAGTATGCTTGTGCTTCGCTTGCTTCTGAGAACAAGGTCTTGTCTCATCCAGCCAGCGTAGACTCTATCCCATCTTGTGAAAACCAAGAAGATTTTGTCAGCATGGGAACAACCGCAGCACGCAAGGCAGCTGAAATTCTCAAGAATTCTCGCCGCATCGTAGCAACAGAAATCATGGCAGCCTGCCAAGCTCTGGATCTGAAACCAGAAAACCATGAACTTGGTAAAGGAACCAAGCCAGCCTACGACCTCTTCCGTCAGCATGTCCGCTTTATCGAGTTTGATAAGGACATCGAAATCTACGAAGAGCTCAACAAGGCTTCTGAGCTGATTGAAAACGAAGAATTCCTAGCAGCAGTTGAAAAGGCTGTGGACTTGACCATTCAATTCTAAAGCTGATGACTCTGTAAAAAAGCTAACCTAAGAAGCCCGCTCTCGTTCAGCTGGGCTTCTTTTCCCGCCAAAAGCCATTGACAGGCTTGGTGGAAACTCTTATAATAAAGTCGCAAGTGGCATTAAGAAAGACTTAATACTCAAGCTCAAACTAACTGCTAACAGCAATGGCCTGCAGCAAGGCGATGCTGATGCAATTTGATGGTATTTTCTAATAGTGTAAAGTTGCCTGCACTGAGCAAGATTTTTGGCACTCCCCAATCCGGCATTTTAGATTCCAAACTAGAGACCTCACCAAGTGCTTCCACATCATAGAAGAGGCTAGATGGGTGACCAGACCAATTGTTTGGAAGCCGAATTGACATGACAATACTAAAGAGAAAATTTTAGAAGCTTGAATGACTTCAATTAAGGGGATAAGTAATAATGAAAAAAGCGTTTAAAGTGGACTATTTTACAATTATGCATCCGGTTGCGTGCATCACTCTACCGACAATGGCCTACTTCATTTGGCTTATGTTAAAAAAATTCTTCTTTGATTTGCTAAACATTCTGATAAGCATTTGGACAGGAAAAGAAATTAAGGAAACAACAGATTACCTTCTTCTGGGTTTTTATCTTTGTATTTCTATTCTTATCATTTATTTGGTAGGCTTTCTAGTCCAGTTTATTATCCACATTCGCAATCGCAAAGAATACTCTCTTTTACCTGCTTGGTGTATGCTTACAGCTTTAATCGCTCTTGTTGCAACAGTTATAAACACCTTAGTCCTTAACCCTGAATTAACCCCGTATGCTTATTTCCTTTCAATTGCAGCCTATATTGCCTATTTCTTTTCAAAGAGACCAAAGGTCATTGAAAGCTACCGGTCCAACGCTAAGATACGTTATGCTACATGGACTATTCTGTTTCTCGCTATTATCCTATCTTTCTTATAAAACATTCACTATCCGTTAGAGTACTTTTCCCGCCAAAAGTCATTGACAGGCTTTGTGGAAACTCTTATAATAAAGTCGCAAGTATCGTTATGGAAAAGGACAAAATCATGTTAGAAGATTACTATCAGCTAGATAACAGCTATTATCATAAGAGACTAGATGATGATTTATATGCTGCCAAATGGGGGATGGTTATTGAGTTTTTGGACTTAAATGACCCTAACTTAAAACCCTTTGACGGGGTCAACTTTGCTTTAATTGGCTTCAAGAGTGACAAAGGGGTTTATATCAACCACGGCCGAGTAGGGGCTGTCGAAGGGCCACAAGCTATCCGAACTCAGCTGGCCAAACTTCCTTGGCATCTGGGCAGAAACGTTCGCATCTTTGATGTTGGCGATATTGACGGCCCTAACCGCTCTCTAGAGCAGTTGCAACAAAGCTTGGCTCGAGCAGTCAAACGCCTGCGAGAGCTCAATCTCCGACCTATTGTCCTAGGGGGTGGCCACGAAACAGCCTACGGCCACTATCTGGGACTTAAGTCGTCACTAGCTCCTGACCAAGACTTGGCCGTTATCAATATGGATGCCCACTTTGATTTGCGTCCCTATGACCAGACTGGTCCCAACTCTGGTACCGGTTTTCGCCAGATGTTTGATGACACTCTAGCTCAGAAGCAGGCCTTTAACTACCTTATCCTAGGAATTCAGGAGCATAATAACAATCTCTTTCTCTTTGACTTTGTGGCAAAATCCAAGGCTATCCAGTTTCTGACTGGAATGGATATTTACCAAATGGGTTACAAGGAAGTCTGTAAAGCGGTTGATACTTTTCTGGCTGGCAAGGAGCAGATCTATTTGACCATTGATATTGACTGCTTCTCAGCTGGTGCCGCTCCTGGTGTCAGTGCCATTCAGTCGCTTGGTGTGGATCCCAATCTAGCTGTCCTGGTCTTCCAGCACATCGCCGCCTCAGGTAAGCTAATCGGCTTTGACATCGTCGAAGTCTCACCACCTCATGATATAGATAACCATACGGCTAATCTGGCAGCCAGCTTTGTCTTTTACCTGACCCAAGTCTGGGCGCAAGCACATGACTAATGGGGATTTAAAAACTTCATTAGAAACATCAAAAGAGGATGAACTCTATGTTCATCCTCTCTTATTTTGTGTTTAATACCTGAGATAGACCTTGGCGTAAGTTTTCTAATTCCTTTAGTTGGTGCCGGTCACGGTAGGGATTGAGCTGGCTCTTAGCCGTTTCATAGTAGGTTTCAAAGTCCTGAACTAGCAAGTCTTCAAAGCCTGCTTCCTGCAAGCTGCCAGTCAGCAGGCGATACTTAATCACAGCCATCAGATAGTAGATCAGTCCCTTGTCCCGCGGATTGCCATAGCGGCTGATGAGGCTATCCTTTTTCCGAAGCAGATCAAGCACAGGCTGGTAATCTCCCTTCTCGCAACCAATCAAGGCCAAATAAACTTCCAACTGGGTCTCTTTCCAAGGGAAGCTGAGAGATTTCAAGGCTGTTTTAGCTTTGAGGAAAATTCGCTCCGCCTGCTCATAATCTTTCAGCTGATAATAGGTCATACCCAAGCCGATGTAGAAAGCAAAAATCGAAGGCTCTGCTGTTTTATTTTCCGTCAACTTAATGGCCTCCTTCTGATGGGTCAGCGCAGTCGTGAAATTCCCGCGAATCTGCTCAATCTCCGCCAAATAGTCTAGAGCCGCCGCAATCTGAATCGAGTACTTGGAACGCAGCGAAGCCGTCAGGCTGAAACAGTCAATAGACTGGTAGAGATGGTGAAGCGACTGCTCCTCATCTCCAATCATGAGATGATAGAGCCCCTTGAGCCGGAGGTTGATAGCAATGGCCTCGTGATTATTGGCCTGGACCGATGCATCCAGAGCCAACTCCGTATAATAGCGCATCTCAGAGATATTCTCCGTCTGGATGCAGTAATAAATCATCTGCCGATAGCCTTCTAAGAGAAAATCCATCTGCTGCAGCTCCTTGGCCGAAATTATCACCTGCTGGATATTGTCCATTCCCTGCTGGTAATCCCCTGTCCGGATAGCATAGCGCCCTTCTAGATAGAGAAAGCGGAGAACCAATAACTGAAAATCCTTGTGATTCTGATGTTTTCTCTCTAAGCCCTCTATCTCCCGACGGATACGGTCAAACTGCTCTAAAACCGCTGACTGATTGCTATCATCCGTCTTTTCGATAAAGCCAAACTCCCGTGAATAAATCGGAAAGAGCTCGTGATGAAACTGCAGGGTAGCTTCAAGATAATGCAGTTCGTACTCCAGAGACTTAATTGGCTGCTTGGACAGCTTGTAGTGATAGGCGATTTCATTGAGCAGCTGAGCATGATAGAGAGAGTCTCCCAGCTGGTCTTCCATGCCTTGGGCAATCTGGTGATGCAGCATTCGCTTCTTGGCAAGTGACAGGCGCTCATAGGCGTAGATTCTCAAAAGTTCCTGGCTGAATCGCACTACCAAGTCCTCGCCCTGCTCCTCTTCCATCAAGAGCTGCTTCTGTCCAAACTCCTCAGTGATTTCGACCACTTCTTCCATCGGCAAACCTAGTAGCCTAGCCAAGAGCGAAACCGACGCAGGAGCCCTAAAGCAGGCCAGATAGTCCACCAACTCCTCTTCTTGACTGCTCAGGTAATCCAGCTTCAAGGACAGCTTGGCCTTGATGGCCGGAGTCAGCGGATGAAACTTCTCTCCTCGCAGAAGCTGCTCAGCATATTCCGACAGAAAGAAAGGGATACCTTGACTAACCCGATAAATATCCTCAAGGCTTGCTTCAGATATGGCTAACTGACCTGTCTGGGCTTGCAAGTAAGCTGTACTATCCTTAAAATTCAGCGGCTGCAGCTCGATAAAGCCCAGCTTATTGCGTACCAGCAGGTGATTGAAAAAATGTTCCAAATAAGAAGGAGTGCTCAGATGCTTGGTCAGCACAAAGGCCACAGGATAGCCAGTCAAATGATTCATAACTTGCTCTAGGACAGCAACGCTGGACTTATCCATCCAGTGACAGTCCTCAATCAAGATTATCAAAGCTTTTTTCTTAGAAATCTTCTGCAGAATATCTACCACAAACTGAGCCAGCTTGTCCGCATCCAACTGACGACCAGAAGTGCCGCCTGTCAAAATGGGAAAATAACTCTCCAAGATGACCTGCCACTGACTGATAGAGAGAATCTGGTGCTGAATAACCAAGTCCCCCAGGCCGTCCAGCAAACCGCGCCAAGGCTGGAGTTCTGTCTTCATCTCTTCCTTGAAGCACTCGGCCATGACAATCTGGAAATACTTGGTCTGATTGGCCAGTACTTGACGAGTCACTGTCCGCTTTCCGATACCAGTACCACCGACTAGAACCAGAGCACGCGCCTCCTGAGTCTCTATCACTTTAGAGAAATAAGATTCCAAGCGCTTGATTTCATCGACCCGCCCGAAAAAGTGATCCGTATTGCGCAGAAACTGCTTGGTCTTGCGCTCGCTACGGTCCTTGGCAAGCACCTCATGATATAGTTGCTGGATAGGTTCCGTAGGACTAATGCCCAGTTCCTTATCTAAAATATTGACCAATTTGTAGTAGGTCTCTATCACCTTACCTGGCCGATCATTATCCTGATAGAGCTTCATGAGCAGATGGTAGTTCTTCTCATCAAACTCATCAATGCTGATCAAACGGCGCAAATTCCGCTCAGCCTCTTCCAAATCCAGATGATCTTTTTCTGTTTCCAGCTGTTGGTAGCAGGCTTGGATATAAATCTGCTCATATCGCGTCCGCATCTTAGACACCCAGTAATCAAAAGCCTCGCTGTCCTTGAGATAGAAGCCCTGCAGAAAATCCCCCTGATAGAGAGACAGATGCTCCGCAGGATGATCCGTAAAAAGTTCTACATCACTTTCAATCGCACACTCGGGATTAAGCGACAGCACAGTCCGGTTAGGAGCGACAATCCATTCCCCACCTAGTAGCTTGTTAGCCTGATAAATTGTATTGCGCAGATTCTTTTTGGCGGTCTGATTATCCTTATTTTCCCATAGAATTCCTGCAATCTCTTCTCTATTGACTGCACCATTGATATGAAGATAGTAAAGCAGAGCATTGATTTTGGCAAAAGGAAAAAAGACTTCCTCTTGATTGAGAAAGACACTCGGACTTCCCAGCAATTTCAACCTCAACAGATTTTTCGACATGCAAACGCCTCCAAGAAACCTTATAAAACTAATATAAACAAAAAGAGACAGTTTGGCAAGTAAAGTATTATACTAGTCCTTAATTTCCAGTTTTTAAATTGGTTTTATTTAGGATTTTTTTGTTATACTAGGATGAAAATAAAATTTTAGAAAGTTACTTATGAAGAAAAATATTGTTCTTTTCATTTTTCTCCTTCTGAGCGCGATTGGCTTAGAATACGAGACACAAGCCTATACTACTGGCAGTATGTCAGGTACTTCCTATGGGATTGTCGGACTATCAGCCCTCTTGGCCCTGCTCTATATCATTCCTTCCCTGCTCTTGATTCGTCAACTGGGAAAAAAATGGCAGACGCCTGCACTTAGTCTTGGGGTAGCTCTGCTAGGTGGCCTTTTCATTTCTGGCTGGACCTCTGGCTTGGCCAACACCTATATCCACGAGTGGGTCAGCACGAGCTTCCCAAATACTCTGCTCAGCGACCTAGAAAATGCTATCGCAGCTCCGCTGGTTGAAGAACCCCTCAAGCTGTTGGCAGTTGCCTTCGCAGTCTATCTAGTCCCCGTCAAAAAGCTCAAATCCTTCTTGATGCTGGGTATTACAGCTGGCATGGGCTTTCAGATTAGCGAGGATTTCTCTTATATCCTCTCTGACCTGCCCGAAGGCTTCTCCTTCACTATCTCTGGTATCCTAGGCCGCATCACAGGCGGCGTTGCCTCTCACTGGCTCTACACCGCCCTAACCACTCTCGGTCTAGCTCTCATGCTACGCTATGCCAAGACTCAGAAAAACTACTTCCGAGTGGGGCTCTTCTACTTCCTAGCAGCCTTCGTTCTCCACTTCTTCTGGAATTCACCGCTGACTGCTATCGAAACGGACGTCCCAATCATCGTACCGGCTATGACTGCTCTGGCTGTCTTTATCTTTTACCAAGCCTACCGAACAGCCCATAAAATTGATCAGGAAGAATTGGAAGTGGATTAATGCAAAAAAACGACCGTTAGGGTCGTTTTTTTGGTTTCTTATCATAAAGATATCTTTATCTAATACTATTTTTCAGCAAATAGGATGTGGTGAAGCTTATCTACTAAACTACCTAAGATTATAATTATCAATTTGTTAAGATAGCAAGTTTTGGAGACTCTTGTCCCAGACTCGCTATCCATTCAAACTATTTTCCGTTATGTTCCTGCTGGAAGGCTTCCATGGCTTTGAACTGTTCTAGTTCTTTTTCGTTGTCAGGTTGCTTGCCCAAGTATTTATATTGGAAAAAAGAAGTTCTAGCACTTGGTCCAAAGTCACTTTCAAGCCATGGTGCATAATCAAAGTCTATCGATAACTTGTTATTTTCATCCAAATGAATCAACCCCGCTGACCAATCGCTCAATTCATGATCCATGAATACTTTTTTTAATTCCTGAGCTTTTTCAAATAATTTATCGTACTCCTCAAAAAATTCAAACTTAGAAACACCAAAATCTCGAGGAATATAAAAGAAATAATGGTACTCTCCATTGTATTTAAAGAAAAAGTTAATTCCTCCACTTAAGGTTCTATCTACTTCAAAATTGATATAAAGATCATCCCACTCAACTGGAATCATATCGTTGGCTTGATGCACAATTTCGATAATTTTTTCGTTAATTTGTTCTTCCATTTTATCCTCCGATTTGATTCAAGATTGTTTTAACCTCAGGCATTTTTCCTTCAATTTCATAGATTACCTTAAATGAATCCGGTCTCAATGACTTACCTGAGTAGACTGGTTGGATGTCTACTGTGACTTTTCTAGGCGGCACTTCCTTAAGTGCACTCGCCCATTCTTCCTCCATATTATACCAAGTTCCACCAGAACGGTTGATTTCACGGTTCATAGCGACAAGGTTATCTAGATCACCTGAGCCATTAAACTGAGTCCCAATCAAGTGTCCACCATCATCCAGGCCTGCCTTAAGCTCTGCCTCAGTAATCCGGTATTCTCGACCAGCCACACGTTGGCTATGAGCATTCCGCTTCCCTTTCTTGAGAACCAAATCATCCACTTCAACACGAGAAATACGACCAAACTCGTCTGTCGTATAGCGGTAACCATTCTCTGCCACATACTGAACGTTTGGTAAGAGCTCCTTACGACCATTGACACCTTTGGTGAATTGTTCGCCATATTCAACTTCTTTAAAAGGTTTCTTAGCAGTTTCAGCAGTCTCTTCTAAGCCTCTAGCTACTTCATTGCTATGTTTAGCCAGTTGTTGACCGACTTCCTGATCTATAGTATTATTTAGGCTGTTTTTAACTCCAACTCCATCTTTGTTATTGGTTAAACCAAGATTAGAATCAGTCTTTTTACTGAGGTAAGCTGGCGCTGATTTAGAATGAGAAGGTTTTGAAACATCAAGTACTAAACCTTCTGGTGTCACCATTGAAGGTTGTGGGAACCATTTTTCACCAAAATTATCAACTTTACTCTTAGTAGCATCAAATAGATTCTTTCCAAAACCTTCCGCTGTATTTAAGACTTTACCAGTTTTAGAAGCAATGGCATGTGCCGCACTACCAACGCCATTTTTTGCAATTTTTCCAGCTATAGATGCTTTCGACGCTGGTAAGGCAAACTCGGCCGCTTCCAAGGTAGTTTTAAGCTGATTTTTTTGAGCCAAACCGTCTCCGGCCATGAAATTTGAAATAGAGTTAATTTCGCGGGAGCCAGGAGATAATTGACTCGCAAGATTCATTACATATCTGCTTACTCCTAATAACATCTCTGGTGCAGAGGTTGAATCCCATTTATCAATAATCCCTTGCCATACAGCAGAATCGCGATTATAAATTTCGTTCAATTCATCTTTAGATAGATTGACTAACCCAGCCTTATGAGCCGTAGTTTTCATTCCATCAAAGCTTAAATCGGCCAAAGAAGCTAGTCCAGTAACAGCATCATTATAATATTCCTTAAAGGCTGCTTTCCCAGCTTCATGGCTAATTTTGGATCTTTTTTCAAATGCATCTAGACTAAAATCCTTTGGCAATACCTTCGTTTCGGCTAAATATTTATTCGAAGCACTAGGATCTGCAAGAAGGTATTTATTGACAAATTGACTGAGTGCACCCGGCCTTACCTCTTCTAGAGTTGTTGGACGAATTTTTACCTCTTGGTAACCCGCTTGATAATTTGGCTGACCAAATCGGTTCGGTTTCGTAGGTGCGCTCAGGTTTGCCCATCCTTTAGCAATCTTTTGACTTTTGCTTTCACTGGATGAATCAGTATTTTGCTGGAGCAAATCGCTTAGTTTGGAAGTAGCGTTTGTTGGTTGTTCCTGCCAGATTTTCCTTGCTTGAGAAGCTCTGTTTTGTCTTTCTTGAGCTCGTGCCAAGGCCTTAGCTTCTTCTTGGGCCTGACGGAAAGTATCAATTTTATTTTCTGCCGACTGGATTTTGTTAAATCCTTTGGCTAATGCACTGATTTCTTCTGATGTATAGTTAGATAAATCTACATTGACCTTATCACCAGGTGTCAGATTAATACGATTTTGTTTATTATTGATGTTCAGCTTATTCTGCCCATGCAAATCCTGAAGAGCCAGCATAGAAGCTGCTGCTGCTTTTTCCTTATCATCTGGATAATGGAGATTGCCGATTTTAGCTAAGCTATCACCTTTCTTGATCTGATAGTCATTACTTGCGGATTGATTAAATAGAGGCTGACTTTCTTTACTATTTGCAAGATCCAACAAGTCTTGATAAGCCGATGTAGGCTGACCTTGGCTATCGGTGAGAGTAGACTGACCATAAGGAGTAAAATCTAACTTTCCCTTGTTACTTGAGGAAGTTGAGCTTAAACTATCCTCTGGAGTCGTGGTAGCCGACGTTTCAGAATTATTCAGACCATAACCATAGTCTTTCAGCGCTTTAATAAACTGATTTCTATGTTCTTCTGACAAGGAATCTAAAGCCGTTTCAACTTCCGGTGAGACAGCTAAGTTATAGCGGCTACTGCCTGTGCTTGCTTTTTGAGTTCCAGCATTGGCAGACTCCAAAGCCTTTTCGGTAACATCTACTGCACCCAAAGCGTCTGTTTCAGATTGATCTACTTTGGAATCAGCCATTTTCAAGGCATCATCTTTACCTTTTTTAGCAAGACTGTCTGTCGTTACAGTATCATCTTTACCAGCAATCGCCTTATAATCAACAGAATCCGCCAAGCTGTCTGAAGCACTTGCAGATGAATCGCTGATTGGTTTGTAATCGCTAGGTTTGATATTGCTAGCGTCCTCGCTTACTGATGGTGTACTAATCGGACGATAGTCGCTCGAACTAACACTGCTAGCACTTTCGCTTACCGATGGTGTACTAATCGGACGATAGTCGCTCGAACTAACGTTGCTGACACTTTCACTTGTCGACGATGTGCTAATTGGACGGTAGTCGCTCGAACTAACACTGCTAGTACTTTCGCTTACCGACGGTGTGCTAATTGGACGGTAGTCGCTCGAACTAACATTGCTGGCACTTTCACTTACCGATGGTGTACTAATCGGACGATAGTCACCCGAACTAACATTGCTGACACTTTCGCTTACCGACGGTGTACTAATTGGCTGATAGTCACTTGAACTAACGTTGCTAACACTTTCGCTTACCGACGGTGTGCTAATCGGACGATAGTCGCTCGAACTAACATTGCTGACACTTTCACTTACCGATGGTGTACTAATCGGACGGTAGTCGCTTGTGCTGATGTTGCTTAAGCTTGAACTAGAATTAGAACTGATTGGCGCATAATCAGAGGCTGAGAAAGAACTTCCAAAACTAGAACTACTAAAACCTCCGCCAAAATCGAAAGCTTTTACCTCATGAGGTTGAAAAGCCATCGCACTCAGTATGACAGCCGAAGCTATAACAACTTTACGAAATGATTTTTTCATAAGACAACCTTTCTATAATGTAATACCGTTAATATTATAACGCATATTTCTTATACTGTTAATATTTTTGGTACAATGTTATAGTTTTTTAATAAAAAGTTGGATTATCTTCATATTTATTTTCCTAATTTTTAAGACTCATTTAAGATAGTTATGCATCATCCAACTCTATCCCCATCGGCATTTCTATCCTATTTTCCCCATGCTCTTTCCTTAAAGAAATGTTAACATTTTCTTAAAACTAACTTATATCAGGAACTTTTAAGCCGCAGTCTGTATACTTTCTAAAAATCATCTAAGAAAGAGGTATGGATATGGATTATCTAGTGATTCCGGCCTATGAGCCGGATTATAATCTTATTAAGCTGATTAAAAAAATTCACCATAAGAGTGATTTTCATATCATTGTTATCGATGACGGCAGCTCTTCCAAATGCCAGATAGTCTTTGAGCAGGCGGAGCAGTACGCGACCGTGCTCCGTCATCAGGTCAATCAAGGCAAGGGACAAGCGCTGAAAACTGCTTTTACCTTTATCCAAGCACTGAAAATATACGGAACGGTGGTAACAGCAGACGCAGATGGCCAGCACAAGGTCTGGGATATTTTCCGCGTAGCGGCCAAAGCTTCTGAAAATCCCAATCAGTTGATTCTGGGAGCACGCGCCTTTACTGGCAAGGTGCCTCTGCGCAGCCTCTTCGGCAATAGTCTGACTCGGGCTCTTTTCAAGCTTCAGACTGGGGTGGATGTTTCCGATACTCAGACAGGCTTACGAGCCTTTACGACCAACATGATTCCATTTATGCTAAAGGTAGAGGGGCAGCGCTATGAGTATGAAATGAACATGCTCCTAGAAGCCAGCAAGGAATATCCCATTTTGGAAGTTCCCATTGAGACGGTCTATATCAATGACAATCAAGGCTCCCACTTCCGGCCGATTCGGGATGGACTCATGATTTATAAAAATATTTTCAAATTTGCCCTGACTTCTCTCAGCAGTTTCGTCGTCGACTACATCGTCTATGCACTGGCTCTCTTGTTTTTAGCCGCTGTGCCGACCAGCCTGAGAATTCTTTTAGCTAATGGGATTGCCCGCGTGACCAGCTCAATCTTTAACTATTCGACCAATAAAAAGCTGGTCTTTAAGAACGACGATAGTATACTCAAGACAGGAACTGGCTATTTCAGCCTAGCTGTAGTGCTCTTTATCCTAGACACACTGCTGATTCGCCTCTTCTACGCTGTCTTTGGGCTCAATCTTCTGATTGTCAAAATCATTGTCGGCATCTTGCTCTTCACCGTCTCTTGGATGGTCCAAAAGAGATTTATTTTTAAGGAAAGGACACACACCGCATCATGAAATTTTTAAAGAAACGCTATGCCTACGCCTCCATTTTCGGGCTGCTTCTGACAGCTTCCTTCAGCTACTCCATGCTGAAAACCTTTGTCATCGCAGAGACCATTTCCACGGTTTCAAGCACAAGTTCGTCGTCCAATGCCGAGGCTGCCAGCAAGGCTGCGGAAACAGCGACAGTGACGGATACCAGCTATTCAGACGACAACATCTCGGTCACACTGACTGAAAAGACCGTCAGCAACACCCAAGTCTACATGGCTGATGTGACCGTCAGCTCATCAGAATACCTGAAAACGGCCTTTGCCCAAAATACCTACGGAAACAATGTCACAGCAAAGACCTCGGAAACGGCCGCCAACAACAATGCTATCCTAGCGATTAACGGCGACTACTATGGAGCCAATACGACTGGCTATGTCATCCGCAATGGCGTCGTATACCGCGATACTGTCCGAGAAGACTCCAGCAATGGTGATTTAGCCATTTACAAAGACGGCTCCTTCAAGATTATCTATGAAGACCAAGTCTCTGCTGATCAACTGGTCAAAGACGGTGTGCTTAATCTCTTGGCCTTCGGCCCATCTCTTGTAGAAAATGGTGAAATTGTCGTTGATACCAACTCCGAAGTCGGCCAGTCCATGTCTTCCAATCCACGGACAGCTATCGGTATCATTGATGAAAACCACTACATCATCATCGTTTCAGACGGACGCACCTCAGAAAGCGAGGGACTTTCCCTCTACCAGATGGCCGAAATCATGAAATCTTACGGCGTCAAGACTGCCTACAACCTTGATGGTGGCGGCTCCTCTACACTTTACTTTAACGGTCAGGTCATTAACAAGCCTACAACCAACGGAAATACTATCTCAGAAAGGTCGGTGAGTGATATTGTCTACATCGGTTACTAATCCCAGCAAAAAACGTTTTAGAAAAACGGCCCTTATCTACGCACTATTAACTATTTTCTTCTTTGCTTTCAGCAGAATCTATGAATCCTTCAGTTTCGGCGAAACATCTAGCCACATGCACTATCTCTTTGCCGTTCCTCTAGCGGGCGGCATCCTCCTCCTGCTCTTTATGAAGGTCATCCCTAATCTCTCTCGGCTCAGCCTCAATCTCTGGAACTCAGCAGTAGCCATCATGACAGCCGGCATGCTCTTCCGTGGCATCGTCAACCTATCTGGTCGCTCCACGACCCTGGATCAGCCCTACTGGTACCTAGGAACAGCCTTTGTGGCTCTGGCGCTACTCTCCATGGTCTTTACTCGAAGTGTGTGGACAAAAGAGACTTAAATCTCAATAAAAATATTTACAAAAAACTAGTTCCAGAAATAATTCTGAAGCTAGTTTTTTCTGCTTAGTGCTACTATTTTTATAAATTTCTACCTTTTCTCAAAACGTTTTTCCAATAAAGCCTGCTAGGAGTTCGACTGTACTAGCCTCATTGTGCTCTGCGAATACTGTTGCATCCTTATTTATAGTTGCAATTTCTTCCATATCAGCTTCTGTCAATTCAAAATTAAAAATATCAAAATTTTGGCGAATACGCTCTAAAGTCGCAGACTTAGACAAAGATACAATTCCTCGTTGCAGCTGCCAACGTAACATAACCTGAGCAGTTGTTTTACCATGTTTTGCAGCAATCTCCATTAGCACCGGATTTGTAAAGACATCAAACTTAGCTTCCGCAAAAGCTCCCCAACTCTCAGTCTGAATTCCTTTCTCAGCTAGATACGCCACTTCAGCTTCTTTTTGGTGGAAAACATGTAGCTCAATTTGATTAACAGCAGGCGTTATTTCGTTGAAGAGGGAGAGATTAGCTATTTGATCTGGCTTAAAGTTAGAAACACCAATGGCACGGATTTTCCCTTCCTTGTAGAGCTCTTCCAAAGCCCTCCATGCACCAAATGTATCTCCTACTGGCTGATGAAGCAAATAGAGATCTACATAGTCTAAATCTAGTTTAGACAGTGATTCGGCAAAAGCTTTTTTTGCACCTTCATAACTCATATCCGAAATCCAAAGCTTGCTTGTTATAAATAAGTCCTCTCGGGGCACGCCAGAGGATTTGATTGCTTTTCCGACGGCTTCTTCATTTCCATAAGATTGAGCTGTGTCAATTAGACGATAACCTACCTCAATCGCTTCTTCTACAACCTTTTGAGTAGTTTCTTCATCACGAATTTGGAATACTCCAAAGCCAACCATCGGCATTTGAACTCCATTATTTAAAGTTGTATAATTCATCTTTTTGTCTCCATTCTTTAATTGCTAACCATATTATACTCCCAACCTTGCCACTTGAAAATTACTTCTTTTGTATGATAGTATACAGATAGCGAATACTCATGGAGGTGGATATGAACCGACAGTTATTAGAGCAACTCATCGCATTTGAACAATACGGAACCCTAGCAGAAGTTGCCGAACAGCTCTTAATCACTCAACCGACCGTTACTCGAGGAATGCGAAAGTTAGAAGAAGAGTTAGAAGTTGTCCTTTTTGACCGCAAACCAAATAAAATTGAGCTGACTGAAACTGGACTCTTAGCAGTCCAAGAGGCAAAAAAGCTGCTGCAAGCCGAGGACGACTTTGTCCAAAAAATTCAGCAATTTAACTCCAAAAACTCCATGCTGAAAATTGCCGCTACTGAACCCGGCCCTCGCTTGTTTCTTCAACGCTTTTCCGAGGAAATATTTGATATTTCCCCAGACAATATTTCCATTTCCTCTATAGAGCATGGACTAGAGCAGTTGGAATTTGACACTATCATCTCCAATCAAGAAATCCATAGCCAAGCACTGGAATCTCTCTATTTAGGAAGAGAAAAGCTGGCCTTTCTAGTTGATACTCTTACTATTTCTTCTGATAAGAAGAGCAGCACTTTCGCTGAGATGGATGGAGTGAGCTTCATTCTCCTTGAAAATATCGGCATTTGGAGTGATATTATCCAGAAAAAAATGCCCCACTCAAAATTTCTCTATCAGCGTGATCGAGAAGCCTTTCATGAAATTCTTGACCATACAAACTTTCCGCATTTTGGAACCAACCTCAGTATTGATGTTAAAACTCTAGCAACACAGCGCCGCCAGCTTTTGCCAATTCAAGACCCAGAAGCAAACTTGGATTTCTATATTGTGTACCGTATCGAAGAAAGGGACAAGATTATTTCTCTAGCAAAGAAGCTCAAAAACCAGTGGCCAAAATTTTTTTAACAATAGCTACAAAAAAAGGAAAACACTATAATTTTCCTTTTTTTAATTCTAACATCAGTTGCCTAGAGCTGCCAAGAATATGCTCTTTCTTTATCCGCACTCATACACATCACCCATCAGCGGGTCAATGACTTCTGCCAGCTTAAAATATCCCTGCTCATAATGGTAATGACAGATGGCACAATTACCAAAGCGCACCTTGGGATCCAGAGCTTGGGCCGCAATCTTGAGATAGAAGGCCCACATGGCACCGCCGTGGCTGACAGCCAAGACTGGCTCTGCATCCGCCTGCCTGCTCCATTACCTCAGTCAGAGTAACTAGCACGCGCTCACCTACTTGATCCACACCTTCTCCACCATAGGGGACGAAGAGGTCTTCAAAAGAGGTAGCTCCCGGCCGAAATTTCGGCTGCAGGTGTTCGGGCTGGGCCTCAAAAAGACCAAAGTTCCATTCTTTAATGCCCTTAAGGCGAGTGTAGTCGGTCCGGCCAGAGACAAGTTCCAGCGTATCGGAAGCCCGCTCCTGGGTGGACGAGTAAAGTTGACCAAAACGAATGCCCCGCCCTTGCAAATAAGCTCCTGCCTGCCGGGCTTGATCCTGTCCCAGTTCAGTCAAAGGAGAGTCGCAAGCTCCCTGCACCAAACCTTCTTGGTTGAAAAAGGTCTGGCCATGCCGCATCAAGTATAAATCTTTCATTTATTTTTCCTTCCAGCTGCTAAAATCGTGACCAATAACCTCTTCTAGGTAGAATTGGTCATGTTCAAAAGTAAATTTCAAAATCCCACAGTTGGTCATGTGACCCAGACTATCCAGACGCCAGTTTTTCTGCCAAGCCCTAGCAAAATTGGCCATAGCTGCACCATGAGAAACCATGAGCACGGACTGGCCATCTGTCTCTTGCATGAGCTTGAGAACGGTCGCTGTCATACGCTCCTGCACCTGATTCTGGGATTCACCGCCATAGGTCACAAAGAAATCTTTATAAGGCAGGGGTGGATTGAGGTCTTCGCTTTCCCCTTCAAAGGTGCCGAAGTTCCACTCCTTGAGTCCCTTGACACGCTTATAGGGAAGCTTCCCGTCTGTTACCAATTCCAAGGTATCACAGGCCCGCTCTTGAGTAGAGCTATAAGCATCGTCAAAAGTAATTCCGGAATCCTTAAAATATTGCCCTGCCACCTTGGCCTGATAGATGCCAAAATCAGTCAGAGGAGCATCACACCAGCCCTGCACCTTGTGGCATAGGTTGAAAAGCGTCTGGCCATGCCGCATCAGATAAAGAGTTTTTGCCATCATTCATATCTCCTTTAGATGAGTTCTAACTTTTCAAAGGCCTTGTAGAGACCATCTTGGCTGACCGAGTCTGTCACCAGATCGGCCATAGCCTTGATTTCCGCTCCGCCATTTCCCATAGCGACCCCGACCTGACAATAGTCCAGCATAGGAATATCAACCTTGGCATCACCGAAAGCCAGAGTATCCGCCTTGTCAGCATCCAGATGCTTCAGCAGAACCTCAATGGCATGCGCCTTGGTAATATCTTTGACACCCAAATCGCCAAATAGAGCATGCTCACCCTTTCCTCCCCAAGTACCTGCCTTAAGTTCAGGAAAAGCTGCCTTAGAGTCCAGATGGTCTTGGTAGATTCTGAGAATAAAGCTGACTTTGTTCAGGTCGTCCCGATAGAGCTCCCCACCATAAACCAGGCCATGAAGAGCTTCTTCAGCCTCCATATTTACTACTTTTTCTGGATTGACACCTTTTCCAAGTACATAGGTCCGAAGAACTGGTCGTGCTGCCTCACGGAAGCCTTTGCTTGCAAAGAGACCGTTATTACTCTCTAGGTAAAACTCTAGCCCCCGCTCCTGAAGCCAGTCGACTAGCCTTTTCGCGATATCTCGCGGAATCAGTTGGTGCAGAATAACCTCCCCCTCATGCTCCACATAGGAGCCGTTGCCCCCAATCATGCCATCAAAGCCAATATCCCAAATTTCCGGCGGCATCTCAGCCTTGCTGCGGCCGGTACAGACATAGACCAGATGGCCATTTTCTCGTGCCTTGCGAATGGCAAGTACAGCAGACTCCGGTATATGACTATCATAATCGATGATGGTACCGTCCACATCCAGAAAGATGATTTTTCTCGTCATAAATCCCCCTCTTCCTCATCTTCTTCCTCGCATTTGCCGAATGCTTTCTTCAATTTTTACAAATTCCCTCACTTTTGGCCAATATTATTTTACGAACCCTCTATCCTATTATATACCTTTTCGAAAGCATTTTCCTATAGAATTATCAGAGATAATGGTACTATCCTTTTTTTCTCATAGAAAAAGAGCGAGAAGGACAGCTTTTAATCAGCTTGTTCCTTCTGCTCTTTTTATTCTCCATCTTATCTACTCATCCTCTGCTTCAAATAGCCAGAGTTTGGAATCAAAGTCATAGCTCGGCTTTTGCTCAGACTCATCTAAAAGCTGACCACTGGAAGCGTCCGTGGTGACCAGCCCAACTCGCATAAGCTCAGCCCCCATATAGGCATGCCCCTCTAGCCGATAGACCTTATCCACAGCCAGTCCTTTTAGTTGCAAACGCTGATGAGAGCGATTGACTTGATTGAGGACCTTGAAAGTGCCTAAAAGTGCAGTATTCTGATCCTGACTGACAACCATCCAAGCTGTCTGCCCATCTCCCTTAAATGGCGACTGCAGTCGATAAAAAGTTCCATTATGAATCAGCTCTCGATGGCGCTTGTAAAAAGATACCTGTTCCCTGACCTCAGCCAATTCTTCTGGAGTTAGCTGATTAAGGTCCAGCTCATAGCCAAAGGAACCGAAAAAGGCGACATTCCCCCGCGTCTTCAACGGAGTCAGACGATTGGTCTGGTGATTGGGCACGATGGAGACATGGGCTCCCATGGATGAAAGCGGATAGAGAAGACTAGTCCCGTACTGGATTTTCAAGCGCTCAATCGCATCCGAATCATCGCTGGTCCAAGCCTGCGGAGCATAGTAGAGCATACCTGGATCAAAGCGGCCCCCACCTGAAGAACAGGACTCAAATAACAGTCTCGGATAGCGACTGATTAAACGCTCATACAAGTCATAAACACCCAAGACATAGCGGTGAAAAATCTCTCCTTGCTGATCAGCTGGCCAGGCAGCTGAGAAGACATCCGTCAGAGGGCGATTCATATCCCATTTGATATAATCCAGCTGCGCTTCCTCGATAACCGCCGACAGACGCTCAAAAATCTCATCCACTACTTCCAGCCGAGAATAGTCCAAAACAAACTGGTTCCGACCATGGTGGGGCTGTCTATCTGGCACTGCCAGCAGCCAGTCAGGATGAGTTCGGTAGAGTTGGCTGTCCTTATTGACCATTTCCGGCTCAAACCAAAGACCGAACTTCATGCCTAAACCGTGAATTCGCTCTGCTAGCGAGCCCAGCCCCTGCGGCAGCCTTTCTGGATTGACAAACCAATCCCCCAGCCCAGCACAATCGTTAGTCCGCTGGCCAAACCAGCCGTCATCTAGCACAAAGAGCTCCACTCCTACTTGCTGAGCCTTTTCAGCAAGATCCAGCAGCTGATTCTCACTAAAGTCAAAATAGGTAGCTTCCCAGTTATTGATGAGCACAGGACGCGCTCGCTCGCGCCAGTAATCCCTAGCTAGTCGTCGACGAAATAGCTGATGAAAGGCTTGACTCATGCCGTTGAGGCCCTGCTCAGAGTAAACCAACAGAGCTTCTGGACTGGTAAAGGACTGGCCCGCAGCTAGCTTCCACTCAAAGCAAAAAGGATTGATGCCTAGCTGCAACCGGGTCACATCATAGGTATCCACCTCAGCCTGAATGAGAAAATTGCCCGAGTACACCAAGGCCGCTCCTAGCACTGGACCTGATAACTCAGTCGTTTCCGGTCGCTTAAGAGCCACAAAAGGATTGTGGTGGGGACTGGAAATGCCGCGGGTTGACTCAATAGACTGAATCCCCTGCTGAAGCGGGCGCTCCTTGATATAGCGTTCCCGAGCCCATGCTCCTGATAGCTGCAGCCAGTCATAGTCAGCATCTGGCAGATCCAGTGACAGACTAGCTAGGGATTCCAAATAGCAAGTTTCCCCGCCTTGATTAATCACTTTGCTGGAGCGAGCGATAACCGGCCAATCAGCAAAAATCGTATAAAACAGCTGAACTTCTACTTCTGTCAACTCATCTCGCAGGCTTAGAATAAGAGTCTTAGCCTCCGTTTGAGCCTCTGTATAAGTAGCGGGCAGCCCTTCTAAAGCTGGCTTACCATCTACCATCTGATGACTGACATAGACAAAATCAGTAATACGTGAGCCATTTTCCTGACGCAGACAGATAGCGGGATGGCGAAAGTCTGTCGTGCCGTATTCTGGAAATTCCTGCCGCACATGCTCCAAAGAATAGCGTAAATCCCCTTCTTTCCTATAGGTCGTCATGGGCCGATGCTGCAACTCCACCAGATAAGAATAATTTCGCTCTGGTACCGCCGCTCCGTAGTAAAGCTGCAAGAGTTTACCATCCTCCGCAACCCGAAAGATGTAAGAAACATCACCATTAGTCAGATGAAATTGCCTGCACTCTTCCTTAAACAAAATACTCGCCTTATTCATGACCTTCTCCTTTCGCTATCTCTAATCATGCTTCTCCTTTCATTATAAAAAAGGCCACCCCTTTTGGTAAGCCTTTCTTTCTAGTTTTATTTATCCAAATGTGACTTTTTACAGCTCCTGCCCCAGATGAGAGCTAGCCTTGCGAAAATTCAAGGGTGACTGGCCACGCGCCTTCTTGAAAGCTTTTGAAAAGCTCTGTGTTCCGGCAAAGCCTGTCTTATTGGCAATCTCTTCCACCGAAAGCTGGCTGCTCGTCAATAAATCAGCAGCCATATTGAGCCGCAAATCATTGCTGTACTCCTTAATCCCCTTGCCTACTTCATCCTTGAAAAGCCGAGATAGGTAGGAAGGGTGCAGCGCCAATTTCTGCGCCAACTCCTGCACAGATAAACTTTCTGGCAGATGACTGCTCAGTAGTTCCAAGACCTGCTGGACATAAGGATTGACCCGACGGCTTTCCGTGATTAAGGATGTCTGCTTAAGACGCTGGGACAAGAGTTCTAAAAAGCGATAAACTTGCCTTTGCAGAGCTAGTTCAGCTATTATTCCGCTGCCCTCATAGGCCAAACTTTCAAAGACCAAGGCCTTAAATTCCTGCAAAGAAGTCAGCTCAAAAGACCATTGGCTCGACTGTAAGCCCAGAGCCTGCAGATAGCGAGGCAAGAGACGCCCACCCAGTCCCATCCAGACATAAGACCAAGGCTCTTCCCTGTCAGCCTGATAAAAGACCGATTGACCTGGCGGCACCACAAAGCCCTGCCCTTCCTGCAAATCATAGCGCTGATTGCCCACGGAGTAAGTCCCCCGTCCCTCCAGTACGATATGAATGACATAAACATCCCGGACAGCCGGCCCAAAGCTATGATGGGCTTCCGTTTTTGAATAACCACAGAAGGCAAAAAAACAATCTTCTTGGCCAAACTGCATAGACTTAACCAAGGTTAGCGAATGCTCCATCAGCTCCTCCTTAGATTTGGATAATTTTTTTATCCTTATTATAAAACAAAAACCACTAAACAGCAACTGAATCTGATTAGTGGTTTCTTCATTCATCTTAGAAAGATTGGACGGATGGGTTATGATTAAAGAGGGCATGGGTAGCCTTATAGATATGGTAGGCTGTTGCAGCATTATTCATAGTGTAAAGGTGTATGCCCGCCACATCCTGGGTCACCAAGTCAACAATTTGATCCACAGCATAAGCCAGACCAGCTGCTCTCAGAGACTCTGGGTCATGTTCGTACTTATCCAGAATAGCCCGGAATTTTCTTGGCAACTTGATATTCTCACATGTTTTGAGAAGGCGCAGAGCCTGATTGCGATTGAGAATCGGCATAATCCCAGCATGGATAGGCACTTCAATACCCGCTAAAATGCACTTGTCCTGAAAGTCATAAAAGCGCTCATTGTCAAAGAAAAGCTGAGTCACCAGACTAGAACAGCCAGCATCCACCTTTTTCTTGAGATTTTGAATATCCGAAATCTGATTTGGAGAATCCGGATGGCCCTCCGGATAGCAGGCTCCGATGATGTCAAAGTGCGGTGCTTCTGTCTTGATGTATTCAATCAAGTCAGTCGCATAGGTAAAATCATCCTTAGGCGCCACATCTGGAAAAATATCCCCTCGCAAAGCTAAAATCTGATGGACACCAACCCGATCCAAAGACTGCAAGATATTAGACACCATGTCCTTGGTCAGATAGACCGCAGGTAAGTGAGCAATCGTCGGAATCTTGAGGTCGTTGGCGATGAACTCCGTCAAACGAACCGTCGTCTCCTCAATGTCAAACTTATTATTGCTGGCTGTCACACTGATAAAGTGAGGAGCCAGATCTTGCATCTCTCTCAACGCCTGAAAAATCTTATCATTGCCTACTGCCGGATTGGGAGGAAATACTTCAAATGAGAGACTAGGTGTATGACGACGAACCATATAACAAAAAGTTCCTTTCAATGATGGTAGCGATAGCTGAGGACAATCCTAGAAGAATAGCTCCTGCAGGATTGTCAGCTCTGCTTCAGTTTTAGTATGTTCCTCCATCAAGATCAACTGTTGAGGTTCGAGGAGGTTTATTTCAGGTGTTGTCTAGCTTCTTTAGCTGCTTCTACTAAGCGCTCCAAGCTAGCTTTAGTTTCTGGGATACCACGTGTTTTCAAACCACAGTCAGGGTTGATCCAGACCTTGCTGCTTGGCACCTTAGCCAAGATAGCTTCGATCGTATGGTCAATTTCTCCTTCATTCGGCACGCGCGGTGAGTGGATATCGTAAACTCCAGGCCCTACTTCTGTCTGGAAGTTCTTAGCCTTGAGCTCATCTAGGATTTCCAAGTTAGAGCGGCTAGCTTCAAAGGAAATCACGTCCGCATCCATGTTGTCGATAGCAGGGATGATATCGGTAAATTCTGAGTAACACATGTGAGTGTGGATTTGCGTATCAGGCGCTACTGTTGAGTGTACCAAGCGGAAGGCTGGAATTGCCCAGTCAAGGTAGTCTTCGTACCAGTCGCTGCGACGGAGTGGTAATTTCTCACGAAGAGCAGCCTCGTCAATTTGGATAATCTTAACACCAGCAGCTTCAAGGTCAAGAACTTCATCCTTGATAGCAAGAGCAATTTGAAGAGTAGAATCCTTGATAGAAATGTCTTCACGTGGGAAAGACCAGTTTAGGATGGTTACAGGTCCAGTCAACATACCCTTAACAGGTTTGTCAGTACGGCTTTGTGCGTAGCTAGACCATTTAACAGTAATCGGGTTGAGACGAGTCACATCACCCCAGATGATTGGTGGTTTCACCCCACGCATACCGTATGATTGTACCCAACCATTCTTAGAGAAGAGGTAGCCAGACAGGTTTTGACCGAAGTACTCAACCATGTCATTACGCTCGAACTCGCCATGCACCAGCACGTCAAAGCCGACTTCTTCTTGCCACTTGATCCAATCATCAATTTGCTCAGCCAAGAACTTGTCATAGTCTTCTGCTGACAGCTCGCCCTTGCGGAAAGCCAAGCGTTTGGCACGGACTTCCTTGGTTTGAGGGAAGGAGCCAATTGTCGTAGTTGGCAATGGTGGCAGATTGAGTGTCTTGTGCTGGATTTCTTCACGTTCTGCAAAGACTGGCAGGCGAGTGTAGTCTGCATCCGTCAAGCCAGCAATCCGAGCAGCCAGATCTGCATTTTGCCCAACACGCTCTGCTGCAAAGAGAGCCTTGTTAGCAGCAAGTGCTTCTGCACCACCACCATTGCGGATAGCATCCAAGTCACGGATTTCATCCAATTTTTCTACCGCAAAGGCAAAGTGGTTCAAGATTGCTGGTTCAAAATCTTCATTAGCCGTTGTAAATGGCACATGGAGCAGCGAACATGAGCTTGTCAAGACGATGTTTTCAGCTGGGATTTGCTCAAGCACTGCCAAGCTCTTTTCGTAGTTGTTGCGCCAGATATTTTTACCATTGACAATCCCTGCATAAAGTGTCTTATCAGCTGGGAAGCCACCTTTTACAAGGTCAAGAGTTTTCTTGCCTTCTACAAAGTCCAAACCAATCGCATCTACTGGCAACTCTACAAGGTCTGCATAGATATCACGAACATCACCAAAGTAGGTTTGAATCAAAACTTCAAGACCTTTCTTGTCTGCCAAAAGCTTCTTATAAAGGTCCAAGAAGAGAGCTTTTTCTTCTGCTGACAGATCCTTGACCAGACTTGGCTCATCCAGCTGGATACGCTCTGCGCCCAGCTCTGCTAATTTTGCAAAAACTTCTTGATAAGCTGCAGCCAGGGCATCGACAAAGTCAGCCGGAGCCACACCGTCTTCAAAGTCAGATACTTGCAGGAGAGTGAATGGACCAACCACAACTGGACGGGTTACCAAGCCCAACTCTTTTGCTTCTGCAAATTCATCAAAAATCTTATGCCCAGCCAGCTTGACTTGGGTTTCTTTTTCAAATTTAGGAACGATATAGTGGTAGTTAGTGTTGAACCATTTCTTCATCGGAAGAGCACGGACATCTCCTTTTTCGCCCTGATAGCCACGAGCCAAGGCAAAATACCGCTCCAAGTCAGTCAACTCCAAGCCTTGCACAGATGACGGCACCACGTTAAAGAGAAAGGCCGCATCCAGCACATTATCATAATGAGAAAAATCATTAGACGGAAGCTCTGAAATTCCTTTTTCCTTAACAATATTCCAGTGCTTAGCGCGCAGCTCTTTGGCCGCAGCCAGAAGCTCTTCTGCTGAGATTTCATGTCTAAAGTATTTTTCAGTAGTAAATTTCAATTCGCGGAATTCGCCCAAACGTGGGAAACCAATGATAGTCGTTGACATAAACGTCCTCCAAAATTTTTCTTGATTTTATCTTATCAGAAAATCCCCCCTCTGTATAATTGGAATTTCCCAGAGTTTGATATAGTCTAAAACTATAACCAACCTCATCAACCAATCCAAAAGCCCTATTTTAACAACACTATTGACTGAAATTATTGTTTGCTATAGGTAGAAGTTATGACCTTGGAAAAAGAAAAACCAGCGAGAATAAAATCTCATTGGTTTCTTTTCATTCTTTAACTGGTTCTTTCTCCTCCTTCTCCACAACAAACTCTCTAACTAAGCGGTAGATAACTGCAAAGATAGGCGTGAAGAAAATCATGCCGACCAAGCCAAAGAGGTTGCCCCCAATCAGGGCGGCGGCTAGAGTAAAGAGAGTTGGGAGACCGACGGATTGGCCAACCACGCGCGGATAGATAACATTGCCCTCAATCAGCTGCACTCCCTGAAAGACTGCGATAGAGAGAAGGGCTTTCCAAGGGCTATCGGTAAAGATAAAGATAGCTCCCAGAGCACAAGCTGAGAATGGCCCTATGTAGGGAATAAAGGATAGCACTCCAGCCAAAACTCCTGTCAAGGCCGCATAAGGCAGACCTGTCAGAGAGTAGGCGATAAAGACTAAAATCCCAACAATGACGGCCTCAATCATCTGCCCCATCAGGAACTTATCATAGGTCTCAACAATGACAGAACCGACATAGGATAGGCGTTTCACAGCTTTCTCAGGAAGCAGGACCTGCAGGAGACGGCTAGTGATTGTCTGCAAATGCTCCTTGCTGCTCAAGAAGGCAAACATGAGAAAAATAGACATGATGACAGAAAAGAAATTGCCAAAGATAGCAGAGATATTGCCCGTTAGGCTGCCCAGAAGAGAGATGGCTCGGTTGACAATGTCACTGTTTTGCAGTTGCTTGGTCAAATCTTTCAGCTGGCTAGAGGAAAGCAAACCAGACTGCTGCAGCCACTTGGCTACCTGAGGCGCTACCTTGCCGATTGTTTCGCTCAGCTGATTGACCGCTGTAGTCAGAGTCGGCACGACAATAGAAACAATCCCTGTCATAATGAGAGCTAAAATCAGCACCTCTAAAACCAAGGCCAAACCGCGCTGCAACTTCTGAGGGACTCTGCATTTGTCCAAGAAATCTTCCAGCTTTTTCATGGGCACATTAAAGATAAAGGCTAGGACTCCACCCAGTATAATAGGCGAAAAAACCGAAGTCAGGCTCTGCAGGCCAGACCAGATATTCCCGATATAGAGAACCAGAGCCAGAGCAAGCGCCGCAAAGATGATTAGTTTATAAGATTCATTTATTTTTTTCATAAGGCTTCCTTTTAAGGTTTTGTCATTTCCTTATTTTATCATAATTTTCGAGGGCTTTCGAGCAGGAGGAAGCAGAGCGACACATAGGTCAGTCAGCTTTGTCATCGCTCTTGAATTTGGGTACATCTTGAAGATAAAAAATCCCCGATATGATAGCTAGAACGCCAGCCAAGTTCCCCAAAAATGGAATGATTCCTGCAAGAAAGGCGAAAAAGAGAAGCTTATGGCTCATCTTATTGACTCTTGGCTCTTCACTATAATGAGCCATTCCAGCTAGGGAAAGACAAAGAAGCAGCAAGCTGATCAGTATGATCAGGACGCCCCAGTCAGACTTTTCGACCATTTTGGGAACTAAAGCAACTATTTCCCAGTGCCATCTCTGAGAAGAAGCGTAAAGGATTAGAATGCCCCCCCAAGATACCAGCTATCCCATTTACCAATAACAATTTCTTTGACTTCATAGCAATCTCATTCTTTCTTTTTTAAACATAGTATACCTAGTCACTTTCTAATCTGTCAACCTTTATAAAAGAATGATTGTCACATCCGATAAATCCGTTTTCATTCAAATTATCTTATGATAAAATAAGCTTATGCACAAGAAAACGATTATTGATTTTAAGCAGTTGGGCCAACGCCTGATTTTTTCGAATCCCATCAAGGAGCTAAAGACTCGCCGTCTTGACCAGGTAGAGGCGCTTTTAACAGAGATTGAGGGCTGGCAGGTGAAAGGATACTACGCTGTCGGATATGTCAGCTATGAAGCAGCTCCAGCCTTTGAGGAAAAGTTCCAAGTTCATTCCTCTCCGCTCCAGAAAGAATACCTCCTCTACTTTACCATCCACGATAAGGCCGAGGAGGCTGCCATTCCCTTGACCTATGAGGAAGTGGAAATGCCAGCGGCTTGGCAGGGGCTGACTTCTGAGCAAGAGTACCAGAAGGCTATTGAGACCATTCATCATCATATCCGCCAGGGCGATACTTATCAGGTCAACTACACGGTACAGCTGTGCGCGGAGCTCAATCCTGAGGACAGCTTGGCTATTTACAATAGGCTGGTCGTCGAGCAAAATGCTGCCTACAATGCCTATGTGGAGCATGATGAGACCGCCATCTTGTCCATCAGTCCTGAGCTCTTTTTCGAGGAGCACCGAGGTGAGCTGACCACTCGTCCTATGAAAGGAACTACCAATCGGGGACTGACCTTAGAGCAGGATAGAGAGCAGGCTGCATGGCTGGCCCAGGATGCCAAAAACCGATCAGAAAATATGATGATTGTCGATTTGCTCCGCAATGACATGAATCGCATTTCTCAGACAGGCAGCGAGCGGGTTGAGCATCTCTGCAGCGTCGAGCAATACTCTACAGTCTGGCAGATGACCTCTACTATCAAAAGCCAGCTGCATGAGGGAATTGGGCTAGCAGAGCTTTTCAAGGCGCTCTTTCCTTGCGGATCCATTACAGGTGCACCTAAGATTTCGACCATGGCTATCATCAAGGCGACAGAAAAAGTTGCTCGCGGGGTCTACTGCGGTACAGTCGGCATCTGCCTGCCAGACCAGAGACGGATTTTCAACGTTGCCATCCGCACCATCCAGCTGGAGGGAAGAAAAGCCATTTATGGCGTTGGCGGCGGCATCACTTGGGACAGCACGTGGAAATCTGAATACATCGAAACCCAGCAAAAATCTGCCGTCCTCTATCGGAAAAATCCGCGATTCTACCTGATTTCTACAGGAAAAGTGACGGACGGAAAGCTGACCTTGCAAGACAAACACCTGCAAAGACTGACAGAAGCAGCTGGCTACTTTGCCTATCCTTTTGACCAAGACAAACTGAAGCAAGAGCTAGAAGAAACCTGCGCTCAGCTGGATAAAGGGCAGGATTACAGGCTGCGTATAGCTCTTAAAAAAGACGGCGGTATTGAGCTGGAAGCGGCTCCTCTGCTGCCGCTGACGGCGACTTTCAGAAAGGCAAAACTGGTCAAGCAAACAGCCAATCTAGCCCAGCCTTTCACCTATTTCAAGACCAGCCATCGGCCACATCTGACCTTGGAGCAGCAAGAACAGATTTACTACAATGCCCAAGGCCAGCTGCTGGAAACTTCTATCGGAAATCTGCTGCTGAAGCTAGACGGCAAGCTCTACACGCCTCCAGCTGAACTAGGCCTGCTCAAGGGTATCTACCGCCAGCAGCTACTGGATAAGGGTCAGGCTACTGAGAAAGTTTTAACGTTAGCTGACCTGGCTCAAGCAGAGAAAATCTACGCCTGCAATGCAGTCAGGGGACTGTACGAGCTGGAGATTGATAAAGGAGAGCTCTGACATGAAAGTTATCTTTCTGCACGGACTAGGGCAAGATGAGCGTTCTTGGAAAGAAGTTCAAGAAGCCCTAGCCGATGTCCCAACGGAGTCGCTGGCTCTTTTTCCGAAGGGCAATGAAAGTTACCAAGACATTCGACAAGCAACCCTCCAGCACCTTCAAGCTGAAGAACAGCCTTTTATCTTAGTCGGTTTGTCACTCGGTGGCTTGCTGGCACTGGACCTAGCTGACCAAGCTCTTACTCATCTGAAGGGTTTGATTTTATCCGGGACTCAATACAATTTAGCAGATAATTTTCTCTACAGACTGAAGATTCTCGTCTTTAAACTGATGCCCAAAAGCGTCTTCACCAAGCAAGGGGCGGATAAAGGCCAGATGCTGCGGATTTTGACCGAACTGCGTAAGGTAAATCTTACTGATAAGGTAAAGAAAATCAAGCTCCCCAGCCTGCTGGTTTGCGGAAACAAAGACAAGCCCAATCTAAAAGCTGCCTATGAACTTAACAAGCTGCTAAAAGATTCTCAACTTCGCATTATAGAAAAGGGCGGCCATTCTCTGAATAGCCAAGCGCCAGAAACATTTGCTCAAATAATTGAGAAATTCCTACATGAATTCTGACCCTTTTACAAGACAAACCAAAAACTTTAGAAATATTTGAGAAATTCTTTATAAATATTTGAAGGTTTGGCGATATACTAATTAATAGGAAGAGGAGTTTTCTCTCCTAACATCATGAAAAGGAGAATTGATCATGGAAAATGTTTTGGTTTTACAGCAAGTCAGCAAAAAATTCGGCCGGCAGTACGCTCTGACCGATGTGAGTCTGACGATAAAAAAAGGAGATATTTACGGTTTAATTGGCAAGAACGGGGCCGGTAAGACCACTCTGATCAAGGTCATTACCCAGCTCTTGGAAGCAAGCAGTGGCAATGTCTCCCTCTTTGGCTCTCAGAACTATCAAGAATGGACGCAGAGCCTCAAACGGGTCGGATCGGTCATCGAAACACCGGTTGCTCACAACCACCTGACAGCCTATGAAAATCTCAGCTACTACTGCAAGCTCCGCCATATTCCCCATGCGGACAAGGTCATCCGTGAAACCTTGGAATACGTGGACTTGACGGATACCGGCAAGAAGAAATTTCGCGACTTCTCACTCGGGATGAAACAACGGCTGGGTCTAGCTATCGCGCTTCTTACCAGACCTGACCTGATGATACTGGACGAACCTATCAATGGCCTGGATCCAGTCGGCATCAAGGAATTCCGCCAGCTGGTACAGCGGCTCAACGAAGAGTTAGGCATGACCTTTATCATCTCCAGCCATATCCTGTCTGAACTCTACTTGGTGGGGACCCGGTTCGGCATTATCGAGGAGGGACGGCTGATTCGCGAGATTTCCAAGGCGGAGTTTGAAGAACAGAGCGAAGACTATATCGTGCTTAAAACGTCACAGTTAGAAGAAGCCAGCCGGCTGATTCACGACCAGCTCATGCATCGCATCAAGGTGGTCAATGCTTCTGACGAGATTCATATCTTCACCCATTCTCATGAGATTAGCAAGATTGTCAAGGAACTTGCGACTGCAGATATACCAGTGCAGGAGATTTACTATGCACGACAAAACCTAGAAAACTTCTTTACAGACTTGGTCAAATGACAAAGGGAGGCTTATCATGATGGATTTCATTAGAGCCGATTTTTACCGGCTCATGCGTTCAAAAGGCTTTTGGATTACTGAGTTTTTATTAGTCTGTGTGATTTTCTCAGCAACCTTCTTCCAAGCAAATATTCATTTTGGAGCAAATATCTCCAGAAATGAGGCTGCTACTCAAGCTCTAGGAAAACTAACCGGCCTTCAAGCTCTGGACTATTTTGCAGGCAATACAGACAGTATGCTCTTTTTCACCATCATTGGTATCGGTATGGTCCTTGGAGTGGACCTATCTCGGAAACTTTATAAAAACTGTCTGAGCTATGGCATCTCTAAGCTCAGCTATTATTTTTCTAAATTCTTTGTCTGCGTTAGTATCGCAGCCTTTCACTTCCTGATGATTTTATCTATCTCCTTTGTGACCGCTAGTCTGTCCAACGGAATTGGAAGTGCCCCCAGCTCTTTTTTGCCTCAGCTGGGAGCTGCTCTCTTCATTCAATTTCTCAGCACGGTTACATGGATTGCCATCATTTCTTTTGTACTCTATGCCAGCCACTCCATCGTATCTATCTTTCTGACCTATTTCCTTGGCGGTACCTTACTGACTATTCCCCTCATCTTTTACCCGGACAATGAATGGCTGATCTATCTGACTCTGCGTTTTAACACAAATATGGCAGCAGATGGCGGGGCTGTTATCAAGGCTATCCTGACAGTGGTAACGGTCACCCTGCTCTTTCTGGGTGGCGGGCTGATAGTTTTCAAAAAGAAAGATTTATAAAAAGCAGGAACAATCTTAAATATTCAGAGGAGATTTCATGTTACATACTATCCAGGCGGAGCTCTACCAGCTTGTCCGCTCTAAGCTTTTTTGGCTAATAGAAGGGCTGCTCTTTTTTCTCATTTTCATCAGCTCTCTTGGTGAAAGCAACTTTAATTTTTATATCTCTACATCTTCTGATCCAGAAGAAATAGTCATCCAAGGTTGGACAGGATTTGAAGCTCTCGGGCAGCTTGCTAAAGACTTCCTGCCCTTTGTCATGATTACTGTCCTTGTGCTCATCATCTCTCTGTTAGGTCGTGACCTGACTAGAAAACTATACAACAATATATTAGCTGGCGGGATTTCTCGGAAAGAATTTTACCTATCCAAAATAGCTGTTCTTATCACAATTATCATCTTGCAAATGGCGGCAGCCTTTGCTATAGCCTTTATCTTTGGGAGCCTCTTCCACGGACTTGGAACTATGCCAAAGAACTTTTTCTGGAGCTTTTCCTTGTCTTTCTTTCGCTCCTTTCTCTTTATTATGACCTGCAGTTCCGTAGTTACCTGTCTTCTCTACCTGACCCGCTCCACCCTAGTCAGCTATCTCGTCTTTTTCGCCCTGATTATGCTTCAGTCTAGCCTCGTCATCGTTTTCCCTCAGATAAATTCTGAACTATTCTTATTCCTTATCCTAGCTGGTTCTATCTTAGGTGGTTACCAAGCCTTTCAGCACAGGGACTTATAAATTTAAGCAGTCAGCCCTTTGGCTGCTTTTTTATTGCTTTTGGATTGCTTCCGCATTTCTTTAGAAATATTTTAGAATTTCTTGAGAAATATTTGAAGTCTAGGCTGTAAACTAAAAGTAAGCACAAAGAAACGGAGTATCACCATGCAAAATATCTTAGAAATTAAACATATTACGAAACAATCCAGCCAGCAAGAGTCCCTTGATCAAGTCAGCCTATCTATCCAAAAAGGCGATATTTATGGACTGATTGGCAAGAAAGGGAGTGAAAAAACTAACCTGATTAAGATGATTTCCCAGCTCATTCATGCCAGCAACGGAACCACTGTCCTCTTTTCCTCTGCTGACAATCAGAAGGAATGGAAGAAGGCGCTCAAGCAAAGCGGAGCTATCATCGAAACACCGATTACCCACGAGCATCTGACGGCCTTTGATAATCTGCTCTATTATTGCATTGATCGAAAGGTTGCCAATCCTGATAGGGTTATCCAAGAATGCCTAACTTACACCGGTCTGACCAAGACTGGCAAGAAAACATTCAGTGAATTTTCCCTAGGTATGAAGCAGCGGCTAGGCATCGCTATCGCCCTTATTGATAAGCCAGACCTGCTGATATTGGATGAGCCTTTTAATAATCTGGGACCTATTGATATCAAGGAATTCCACCTCATGATCCAACGAATCAGCCAAGAACTAGGAACGCCCCTTATCATTTCCAGTCACATCCTATCTAAACTTTCCTTGGTCGCCACCAAATTTGGCATTCTGGAACAAGGCAAGCTTGTAACAGAATTTAGCAAAGAAGAATTCGACCCTCAACTTATACCAGAACAGCTTAACTAGCTACAGGTCTAGCAATGACTATTCTTCACTAAGCATTGCTGAAACCTTTGTCGCTTTTGAGAACTCGACATCTTTTAATATAAAAAATAATCACCCCCAGCAGCCAGTCAGCCGATTGGTTGTTCTGCATTTCTTTAGAAATATTTTAGAATTTCTTGAGAAATATTTGAAATCTAGCTTGTATACTAAAATCAAACCTAAGAAAGCGAGAATATACCATGCAAACTGTTTTAGAAGTAAAGCAAGTTACCAAACAATATGGCCAGCAATATGCCCTTGACCATGTGAGTCTTTCAATCCAGAAAGGTGATATTTATGGACTGATTGGCAAGAACGGAGCTGGCAAAACCACTCTTCTCAAGACCATTAGCCGGCTCATTCATGCCAACAGCGGAACCGTGTCTGTCTTTGGTTCGCAGAACTCTAAGGAATGGAACGAAGCCTTGCGCAAGATAGGAACTGTCATCGAAACACCAGTCGCTTACAATCAAATGACTGCTTATCAAAACCTCAACTACTACTGCAAGGTCCACCAGATTGCCCAGCCCGACCAGCTCATCAAGGAAACCCTGGCCTATGTCGGATTGAGCAATACTGGTAAAAAGAAATTCCGCAACTTTTCGCTAGGAATGAAGCAGCGCTTGGGGATCGCTATTGCACTTATCAGCAAGCCTGAACTCATGATTTTAGACGAGCCCATCAACGGCCTCGATCCTCTTGGCATCAAGGAATTTCGACTGATGATTCAGCGACTCAATCAAGAGTTGGGGATTACTTTTATTATTTCCAGCCACATCTTGTCTGAGCTTTATCTGGTAGCCACCAAGTTTGGCGTGATTGACCAAGGACGCCTTGTCGCAGAATTCACCAAAGACGATTTTGACCGAGCCAGCGAAGATTATATCGTCCTCAAAACCAGCGATAGAGATCAGGCTGCCAATCTCATCCAAGGCAAGCTCCACTATCAGCTCAAGGACGCTGATAAATCTGACGAACTGCACATTGTCGCCCAAGAGCAGGAACTAAATGACATCAACAGGGAGTTGGTCCTATCCAACATTCATGTCAATGGTATCTATGCAGCTCACAAAGATTTAGAAAAATACTTTACAGATTTAGTCCAGTAAGGAGAAAAAACCATGTTACATACTTTTCAAGCAGATTTTTACCGTTTCTTTCGTTCCAAGGCTGTTTGGATTACCGAATTCATCTTTCTACTGACGACCTTGAGCGCAGTCTTTGGCAAATTAAATGCTGTCCAGCTTATACAAGCTGTGTCCAACGCTATCGGTAATAATACATTTATCATCATTATCCTCTCTATGGTCGTCATCGGGACAGATCTGAACAAGCAGCTTTACAAGAATACATTAACCAGCGGCGTTTCCCGTACCAGTTTCTTCGTCTCTAAAGCCCTAGTCATGGTCTGCGTAACGTTCCTGCAGCTAGCTCTCTTTTATAGCATCAACTTTATCCTAGCTGCCATCCTAAACGGTATTGGTGATTTATCCGCTACCTTCCTGCTTCAGTTTATTCTTCTATTCTTTGTGCAGTGCCTGACTGTTATTGCTTGGACAGCCGTTATTTCCTTTATTCTTTATCTGAGCAAATCTATGATTGCTGCTCTGGGAGGTTACCTTTTCTGCGCATCTTTAACCGGAGCTCTGGCTCAATTTTATCCCAAATCTCTATGGCTGCAGCATTTCACCATGAGCTTTGATTTTGAGACTCTCCAAAGCAACGGTGTAACCTTAAGAATTGTTCTAATCGCCTTGGTTTTAGGAACAGTCTTCACCGCAGCAAGTCTTTATACTTTCCACAAAAAGGATTTATAGTAAACAATGAGCCGGTTCTTGACTGGCTCATTTTAATCTTTCCAATTTTAAATTTCTTTAGAAATATTTTAGAATTTCTTGAGAAATATTTGAAATTTAGTTTGTATACTAAAAGTATAAACAAAGTAACTAAAGGAGAAACATCATGCAAAATGTTTTAGAAGTGAAAGGACTCACTAAAAAATACGGTGATCAATATGCTCTGAAAGATGTCAGTCTTTCCATCAAGAAAGGAGAGATCTACGGTCTCATCGGAAAAAACGGTGCTGGTAAGACCACACTGATCAAAATCATCACGCAAGTCATCTATCCTAGCGGAGGGTCCGTGTCTGTTCTGGGCTCTCAGAACCAACAAGAATGGACAAAAGCCCTCAGCCATACTGGATCTGTTATCGAGACCCCTGTAGCTCATGCCCACATGTCGGCCTATGAAAATCTGCGCTACTACTGTACCGATCGGGGCATTCCAAATGCTGACAAAGTCATCAAAGAAACCCTGCAATATGTCGGCCTGACCGATACTGGAAAGAAGAAATTCCGTAATTTCTCTCTGGGGATGAAACAGCGGTTGGGCATTGCCATTGCCATTTTGGGGCGTCCCGACTTGCTCATCCTGGACGAGCCCATTAATGGTTTAGATCCAGTTGGGATTCAGGAATTTAGAGAAATGGTCAAGCGCCTCAATCAAGAATTAGGCATCACCATCATCATTTCCAGCCATATCCTGTCCGAGCTTTATCTAGTCGCAACTCGCTTTGGCTTTATCAATCAAGGGCATTTCATCAAGGAGCTGTCTAAGGAAGAATTTAACCGAGAAAGCGGCGACTATATCATCCTAAAAACGGATAATCTCAAGCAAGCTGCTCATTTAGTGCAAGACAAGCTAGGCTACCAGCTCAGACCAACCAACAAGGAAGATGAGCTGCATATTTCCGGCCAAGTACAAGAAATTCGCAAGATTGCCAAGGAACTAGTCCTAGCCGACATCCCAATCGGGGAAATCTACTACGCCCACAAAGACTTAGAAAAATACTTTACAGACTTAATCAACCAACAAGGAGGAAACACTCATGTTTAATAGTATCAAGGCGGATTACTACCGTCTCTTCCGCTCCGTAGGATTCTGGGGAGTGCAGGCTTTCTGCATCTTTGGAATTCTCCTCGGCATTTTCACTTCCAAAGTTGTCAGTTCCGACAACGGTATCTTTTTTGCCATAGATGTCGTCTCCTACAACAGCGGCATGCTCTTTATTGCCTGCAATGTCATGACTAGCTTGCTTCTCGGTGTTGATCTCAATGACAAACTTTATCACAATAACCTGACTACAGGCAAGACTCGGACCCAGTATTACTTCTCTAAATCACTGACTATCGGTAGCTTACTTCCTATGCAGTTCATACTACTCTACATTTTTGGTATTGTCATCGAATTTGTCCGAACCGGTGGTAATATGGGAACCCTGCCAGATAATTTCTGGGGACAATTCGCAATACTCTTTGTCATGCAGGTCATCTGTACCTATGCTTGGTACTGCATTACCAGCTTTGTCCTCTACTTGACTCGAAACTATAGTGTCGTCTTTATCACCTATATCATGACCTACATCTTACTCGGCCTCCCTAGTCAAATGGTTGATGCCAATAATGAATGGTTCAAGGCTATCAAGATGGAGTTCGTCTACGGAGACGCTTCAATACCAAGTGTCATCATCAAAACAGCTATCTTTGCTCTCAGTCTGATCACGGTCTTTAGCTTAGCAGGACTGGCTACACTGAAAAAGAGAGATTTGTAAAATAAAAACTCAGCTAATCACTAAATTAGCTGAGTTTTTTTGAGCGGATTTCACTCCTTCTGGTCTAGAACCGCTTTATCGGCTTTCTTTCACTGCTTCCAATCTTGCTTTTTCAAGAACAGACTGATGCAGACTCCTAGGATAAGGTAGAAAGTGACAAAGGTAAGACTGGCTGCCAGACTGGTCGGATATGGAAAGATCTTGCCCAGAGGAAAAAGAACATTAGATAGAAATCCGAGGGGAACAAAGAACAAGAATAAAATCAAGGCTAGCTTAACCTGAAAAGAAGGTCTTACCTCGGATAGATTGCGGCCCGTTCCCCACACCAACAGCCCTACTCCCTGGACAATCAGCACCGGCGTTAGCAAGACACTGATCTTGAGAAAATCAGCTAGGATAATGGAGAGGATGATGCCCAGACCGACAAAGCCAAGAGAGAGCTGATAGCAAATATTGCTGGCTATTCTCCTGTACTTGATTGACTGCTCTTCCTCTTTCTGGACTACAGGCTCAATTCCCTTGAGCAGATAGTCTGTGGTCACCTCAAAATAGTCACTCATGGAAATGATCTTATCTAAATCAGGCATACTCTGTTCACTCTCCCACTTGGAAACGGCCTGTCTGGACACACCGAGTTGGTCGGCTAGCCCCTCCTGAGAAATGCCCCGCGCTTTTCGCAGGTACTGGATTCTGTCTGATAGATTCATGGATTGTTTTACCTAATCTTTCTTATTTTTTATACTTTCTTTCATTGAAACTTATTATAGCACAAGGTGGAGAGATTGCAAAGTCTGATTGTCACCTCTTCATAAAATGCTAGACTTCTTCTTTAGATGGAAGAGCTTTTTCCTCCCTATCCGTCCGATACCAGAGATAGATACTATAAAGTGTCAGGAGAATCACACCTCCAAAGTAAAAGAAGGGATTAACTTGAGAAAAATCCAAATTGTTAGCTTGAGCTATTCCAACAAAAGTCGGGATGAGAGTGTTGGAGAGTGCATGAAAGATGTTACAAGCAAGGACAGACTGGGTCTTCTTATACAGAGCTGCAAGCCAAAAAGATAGAAGGATACTGAAAATGATAAAAACGGAGAACAGATCCTTGCTTCGATCATAAAAGCGATCGTAAAACCAGAGAGGGATATGCCAGATGGCCCAAATAATACCGGTTATCGAGGAGGCGATAAACATAGAGAACTTCTTTTCCAAAGCCGGCTGCA